>CAYRNS010000009.1:0-26666 GCA_964425805.1 uncultured Candidatus Saccharibacteria bacterium | reverse complement strand
AAACGTCCGACCGCAAGCCCTAAAGGCTAACCAGCTACGTCCACACGGGAAGGTCGTCTTCCGGAAACGGGTCAAAATCGTCTTCCGAGTCTCCCATCTCGTCATAATCATTCGACCCATACGGATCAAACCCTAACTCGGTCAGGAACCTCGACGGCATCGTATAATTCCTCCCCCCGAAAGAAAACCGACTCTGCGCCCAAGTTAGGAACAAATCTTGCATCGCCCGCGTCATCCCCACATACGCCAGCCGCCGCTCCTCTTCCAGCTCCGCTTCTTCCTCCGCTCTCGAACTCGGGAACAGTCCCTCTTCCAGCCCAACCATAAACACGACCGGAAACTCCAGCCCTTTCGCCGCATGCAGCGTCATCAACGTCACGCTGTCTTTCCCCGACACCTCATCCGCACTCGACATCAGCGCCGCATCCGCCAAAAACTCCTCCAGCGACTCATACGACGACGCATTGTCCGCCAAAACTGCAAGGTTATTAATCCGCTCTTTCCCTGTCGGCGTCCCATCGTCGAGCAGTGTCGCAAAGTCAAAATACTTCACCGCCAGCTCCACAATCTCCGTTGCACTCTCAGTTTCCTGATTCGCCTGCGCAAGAAAATTCGTCAGGGTCGTCAGGCTCGCTCTCGCTTTCGGCGTCAAGCTCGTCAAAAGCTCCTCATCCCCGAGCCTTCCTCCCTGTTCAAAGTGAACAAAAATTTTGCTCAAACTCTTCTCCCCCACCCCCGACAGCACGTTCTTCGTCACTCTCTCGAGCGCCACCTTATCACGCGGATTCACTAAGAGATGCAAAATCGCCAGCACATCTTTAACCTCGCGCCTGTCATAAAACCGCACCCCACCGACAATCTTATACGGAATCCGCTGGTTAATAAACGCTTTCTCGAAAGCATAGCTCTGCGCATTTGTCCGGTACAAAACCGCAAAATCAGAAAACGACCTCGTCTCGCTCATCTTGAGAATCTGCCGCGCCACGAAGTTTGCTTCGTCCGCTTCGTCCCGCATCGTCTTAATTTCAATCGGGTCGCCATCCCCCGCCTCAGTATAAAGCACTTTCTCACTTCTCTGCTTGTTCTGATTGATAATCTTCTGCGACGCTTCGAGAATATTCCCCGTCGACCGGTAATTTTGTTCAAGTTTAATCACCTTTGCTTCCGGAAAATCTTTCGTAAAGTTCAAGATATTCGTAAAATCCGCCCCCCGCCACGAATAAATCGATTGCCAGTCATCCCCCACCACACAGATATTATGTCGCTCGTTCACCAGCAACTTTATCAGCTGATACTGCACATGGTTCGTGTCCTGATACTCATCAATCAAGATATACTGGAACCGCTCCCGCCATTTCTCCCTCACGCTTGCATTTTCCCGAAAAAGTTTCAAAGCTCGCAACAACAAGTCGTCAAAGTCAAGCGCCGCTGCCTCCTCTTTCTCTCGCTCATACGCCTTATAAATCTTCGCCACCGCTTTCTGGTTCGGATAAAACGCCGCCTCGGCGTATTCCTCCGGCGTCGTTCCCTCGTTCTTCGCCTTAGAAATCATCGCCAGTACCGACTTCGGCTTCAACATTTTATTATCTACTTTCAAATTCTTCATTGTTCGTCGAATCAAAGAAACTTGATCATCCGCATCATAAATCGTAAAATTCCGGTCCAGCCCCGCCGCCTCGAACTCCATCCGCAAAATCCTCACACAAATCCCATGAAACGTCCCCATATACGGCATAAAATTCCTCGCCGGCTCGCCATCTTTATAAAGAATTTTCCATAGCCTTTCTCTCATTTCCCGAGCGGCTTTATTAGTAAACGTTACGGCGAGAATATTTGTTTGCTGGATATTATTTTTTATTAAATTAGCTATTCTGCAAGTTAAAGTTTTAGTTTTCCCACTTCCAGCCCCGGCAAGAATCAACAATGGTCCCTCCAAGGTATCAACAGCTTCCTGTTGCTGCGCGTTTAACTCACTTTTCATAACGCCTCAATATCCGCTCCGAGCGTCTTCAGCCGCGCAGAAAAATCTTGATACCCCCGCTTAATCATATAAACATTGCGCAAAATCGACGTCCCTGGCGCCGCCAACATCGCAAGAAGTATCACCACCGCCGGACGTAGCGCTGGCGGCGCCATCATCTCCGCCGGTCGAAAATTCGTCTCGCCGGTAATATAAACTCTGTGCGCATCGAGCAACTCCACTTTCACGTTCAAGTTCGACAGCTCCGTAATATAAATCGCCCGATTCTCAAATACCCAGTCATGAATCAGTGTTCTTCCTTTCGCCGTCGCCGCAATCACCGAAAAGAACGGCAAATTGTCGATGTTCAGCCCAGGAAACGGCATCGGATGAATTTTATCCGCCGGCGCTTTCAAGCGCGCTTTCTTAATCCGTAAGTCCACCAGCCTCGTCCGCCCGTTCCGCGACATATACTCTTCACTCCGGGAGATACAAGCCCCCATATCTTTCAGCACTTCCAGCTCCACTTCAAGGAACTCAATCGGCGCCCGCCGAATCTCAATCTCGCTCTTCGTCACAATCCCCGCCGCAATGAGCGACATCGCCTCAATCGGGTCTTCGCTCGGACAATATTCAACATCCACGTCAATCTTCGGCACCCCCGTCACCACTAACGTCGTCGTCCCCACACCTTCGATCTTCACGCCCAGTTTCTCAAGGAAGAAACACAAATCCTGCACCATATAATTCGGCGACGCCCCAACAATCTTCGTCACTCCGGGATACTTCGCCGCCGCCATCAGCGCGTTCTCTGTCACCGTGTCTCCTCGCTCAATCAAAACAATCTTCTTCGGGTCAAACACTCCGTCCGCCCCCGTCGCTACCAACTCTTCTCGCGCAATCGACGCCTTATAAAACCCGCTTTTTGCTTTCGCATCCACTTTCAAGCCAAATTCCGAAAGCGCCTTGAGATGCGGCTCAATCGTCCGCGTCCCCAGCGAGCACCCGCCAGCATACGGCAACTCAAACTCCTCAAACTTATGCAAAAGCGGACCCATAAACATCAAAATCGACCGCGTCCGCCTCGCCGCCTCCACGTTCATTTTGTCCAATCTATATTCTCTTGGTGATATAATTTCCAAATCTTTCCCCTCGTTCACCCAGCCAATCCTCACCCCAATCGACTCTAAAACCTCAATAATCCGGTACACTTCCTCAATCTTCGCCAGCCCTCTCAAGACCGTCTTCCCGTCGTTCAAAAGCGACGCACATAAAAGCCCCACCGCCGCATTTTTACTCGTGTTCACCGTAATCGAACCTTTCAGCTCTTTCCCTCCGTGAATCACATAATTCTGAGAAACATCGTCCGCCACCGAGAGAATTTGTCGCTCCAAAATCCCGCTCAGTCGCTTTACCATGTCGAGCGAAACGTTCTGTTGTCCCTTTTCAATTCGATGAATCGCCGACTGGCTCGTCCCTGCTTTTTCCGCCAGCTCCGCTTGCGTCCACCCTCTCTCGATTCGCGCACGCTCAATCGCGTGCCCGATTCTAACTTGATAACTATCACCCCCTGCCAATTTCTTCTTCTTCATCCCTCGATTATATCATAATAATCATAATAATTCAGAATATGTTTGTATTACTTCGTTTTTCTGGTCCAAATTCTCAAATGTCTTTATCATTTCCACACGCAACGCCGACGACGACTCGTTCTCTTTCAGCTCCGCCTCAATCTTCGCATAATACCCCGCCAGCCCCTCAACCTTATCAAGATACAAAACCACCCCATCACTCATCTTTATCTCTTGCCTCCGTCGAGAAATCTCCGCCTCCGGTCGGAACCCGAGCTGCAAAATTATATTCGCCGCCTCAGTATAATCTGCCACTTTCGTCTCATCAAAAATCTCCACGTTCGCATCTTCAATGTGTCGCTTTAAAATCAAGCTATACTTCGCCGGTTTATCCACCGCTTTCATCTCCGTCCGCATAATCAGTCGCGGATATCCGCCACCTCGCCGATAATTCCGTGGCACAAACACCCGGTCGTGTTGCCAAAACACCGGTGCAAACTCCATCCCCATCTTGTCCAACTTTTTCTCAAACGCCTCTCGACTGTTCAGCTTCATTTTCACAACAACTTTTTTCATTTTCTCTCCTTTCAATTCTCTGGCACTTCCACGCCCATCCGCGCTTTATTCGCCCACTCGTCCGCCAGCTCGTTCATTTCTGTCCCCACGTGCCCATAAGTAAAGTTCAACTTCACCGGATAACAATTATACAGTTTCCAAAGTTTCTTCACCATCTCAAGATTTTTAATCTCCCCTTTCTTCTTCGTCCAACCTCGCGCTTCCCAGCCTGCCGCCCACTGCGTCAGCACATTCACCCAAAACTGCGAATCCGTCCAAATCTCACACCCCTCTGCTCCCGCATATTCCATCGCCGCTATCAACGCCGACCCCTCCATCCGAATATTCGTCGTCTCGGCTTCTCGTCCCAGTCGCACCGGTTTCCCGTTTTCTATCACCGCATACCCCCCGGGTCCGGGATTCGGGTCTGCACTTCCGTCTGTCCATAGCACTTTTGTCATGGTATAATTTTATCATAATGCCCGATAATAAAAAACCCGCCGATTCCGAACGTATCAAGCGCGCCGTCGCTCTCGCGACCGAAGCACACAAAAACCAGCTCCGCAAAACTGGCGAGCCTTACATCATCCACCCTCTCGCCGTCAAAAAAATCCTCGAAGAGTGGCAGATGGACGAAGATACCATCATCGCCGGCATCCTCCACGACACCGTCGAAGACACTTCCTTAACCTTAGACGACATCAAAAAAGAATTTGGCGAATCCGTTGCTTTCCTCGTCGACGGCGTCACTAAACTCGGCAACATCCGCAAAAACATGGACAACCTCGACACCTACCTCCCCGAGACTAAGGACAACTTCCTCCGCCTTATGATTGCCACCGGCAACGACATCCGCGTCCTCATCATCAAACTCGCCGACCGTCTCCACAACGCCCGCACTCTCTCCGCTCTCCCGCCCGACAAGCAGAAAAAAATCGCCACCGAAACCCTAGAAATCTTCGCTCCGCTCGCCGACCGCCTCAATATGGGTCGCCTCCGCGTCGAACTTGCCGACCTCGCTTTCTCTTACGTCGACCCTAAGCGCTATGACTACCTCAAAAACCTCATCGAAGAAAACAATAAACAAGCCGCCAAGGCGCTCAAAGAAATCGAAAAGGAAGTCTCCGACCTCCTCAAAAAGGAAAAACTCGACGCCGAAATCTCCGGCAGGATTAAGTCCGTCTACTCTCTCCACAAAAAGCTCGCCAAGCACAACCAAAACCTCGGCGAAATCTACGATCTCACCGCTCTCCGCATCATCGTCCCCGACATCACCAGCTGCTACCTCGCCCTCGGTCTTCTCCACTCTCTCTACACGCCGATGAACGAGCGCATCAAGGACTACATCGCCAAGCCGAAGCAAAACGGTTACCAATCTCTCCATACCACCGTCATCACCCCGAAAAAGAAAATCGTCGAGTTCCAAATCCGCACTCGCGAAATGCACGAATACGCCGAACGCGGTCTCGCCGCCAGCTTCTATTACAACGAACAAAAGCTCACCGAAAACTACAAAAAGGGTAAAATTGAACACCTCCCGACCAACCTCCTCTGGATTACCGAACTCCAAGAAGCCGCCGCCAAGCTCAAAGAAGGCAAAAAAGTTGACCTAAAAAAGCTCCGCCTCAATCTCTTCGCCGACAAAATCTTCGTCTACACCCCCAAGGGTGACATCATCGACCTCCCGAAAGGTTCCCTCCCCCTCGACTTCGCTTTCCGACTCCACTCGGAAATCGGCGGTCACGTCGTCGGCGTCAAAATCAACGGCAAGATGAGCAACCTCAACCACCGCCTCGAACAAGGCGACGTCGTCGAAATTTTAACCGCCAAAAACCAAGTCCCCCGCGAATCTTGGTTCGAAAAAATCTTCACCTCCCACGCCCGCCAAAAACTCCGCCAAATGCTCCCAAAAGAATAAACTCAAGAACTTTCGAGACATTGCGCAGGTCACGACCGAGCGATAGGGCGAGACACCCGTGACGACGGGCTGGCTCGACCCGTGTCGAGAAAGTTGCTTGGGTTTATTCTTCGTGATATAATACTGTATATGGCTATTGTGATTTGTATCACGAATCAAAAAGGAGGTGTCGGCAAAACTACCACTGCCGTCAACCTTGGCTACTACCTCGCCAAGGACAAATACCGCACCCTGATTGTTGACTTCGACCCTCAAGGCAACGCCACTTCCGGTCTCGGTCTCGACAAATCTGAACTTGAAGCCAGCATGGTTGAAGTCATGCAAGGCACCGTCGCTCTCGAGGGCGCCATCGTCCCGACCCGCCACAAACACCTCGACCTCGTCCCCACCACTCCCGAGCTCGCCAACGCCGAAGTTGAGCTTGTCTCTCAAACCGGCAAATTCACAATCCTCAAAAACGCCCTTTCTCGCGTCGCCAACGATTACGACTACATCATCATCGACTCTCCCCCCTCCCTTTCCCTCCTCACCGTCAATGGCATGATTGCCTCGAACTACCTCTTGCTCCCCGTCCAGACCGAATTTTACGCCCTCGAGGGCGTCGCCCAACTCCTAGAAAGCATGAAGCTCGTCCGCAAAGCGATGAACCCCCATCTTCAACTCCTCGGTATCCTCGCCACAATGTACGACAAGCGCACTTCTCTCTCCGCCCAAGTCTTAACCGAAATCAAAAAATACTTTAAGGATCTCACTTTTGAAACCACCATCCCCCGCAACGTCCGCATCGCCGAAGCCCCAAGCCACGGCGCTCCCGTCGGCGAATATGACAAGTTTTCAAAGGGCGCCCGCGCCTACAAAGACCTCGCTCGCGAAGTCGAATTAAGAACACAGAAAGGAAAAAGATAGCTATGCCCACCCAAAAAGGTCTCGGTCGCGGCTTCGCCAGTTTAATCCCCACCGACCTCGTCGATGAAGAATTTGACCCCACTTCCCTTGAGGACGAAAAACTCTCTCGTCTTCTCGACCTCCCGCTCACCAAAATCTCCGTTGACCCCGACCAGCCTCGCAAAGAATTCAACTCCGAAGCTCTTGCATCTCTCGCCGCCTCAATCAAGGTAAGTGGCGTTCTCCAGCCCATCGTCGTCGTCCGCGCCGGAGAGGGTTACCAAATCGTCGCTGGCGAACGCCGCTTCCGCGCCGCAAAGCTCGCTGGTCTCGACAAAATCCCTGCCATCGTCCGCACCCTCGACGCTCAAAATCGCCTCGAGCTCTCTGTCATCGAAAACGCCCAGCGTGAAGATTTGAACGCCATCGAACTCGCCACCGCTTACGCCAAGCTCCAGACCCAGTTCAACCTTTCCCCGAAAGAAATCGGCACCCGCATCGGCAAGTCCGAATCCGCCGTCAAAAACACTCTTCGTCTCCTCGAACTCCCCGACTTCGTTAAAAAAGCCACCGTCGAGCACAACCTCTCCGAAGCCATCGTCCGCCCGCTCATCCCTCTCGAAGAATCAGAAATCGCCAAAATCCTCCCCCGCATCATCGACGAGGGTTGGACCGTCAAAAAACTCGAAGAATTCTTAAAGACTAAAAAGCCCAAATCTTCCGCCGCCGCCGTTAAAGCTTCGCTCAACTTCGACCGCGAACAAGCTTTCTCGAAAAAATTCGGCGCTAAAAAAGTCAAAATCACCTCAAAGTCCATCACTATCACTTTTAGGAATAATAAAGAGTTAGAAAAGCTTCTAGCGGGACTCTCCGGACAATAAAGAGCTTTTGCCAACAGTAGAAATAACCTTGACACTGTTTCGAGCACGAGCTCGTCTCCGCGCGGAGAAACAGCCTGTTAAGGTTATTTTTACGATTGCGAAAAAGCTCCCGTTCGGAGAGTTCCGTTAGGAGCTTTTTGCCAACTAGTTATTTTATGCTTTCGATTTTGATTTCGGAATAGCGTTGGCGATGACCGTTTTCTTTGTGAACACGCTTCTTCGAATGATAGCGAATCACGCGCACCTTATCACCTTTCACTTCCGGCTCGGTCACTTTCGCTTTCACTTTCACGCCTTTCACGGTCGGCGTACCAACGGTGGTTTTATCACCATCGATTACGAGCAAAGCATCAGTCTCGAGCTCTTTTGTTCCTTCCGGGAGGAGGTCCACCCGCAGGGTCTCACCTTCGGTCGCAATATATTGCTTGCCACCTACTAAAATGACTGCTTGTTTCATAATTTCCTTTGTTTATATCTTGACTATTCTATCACATCTCGGGAGTTTTATCAAGAGAGTCCCCACCTAACGCGTTTCGCTCTAGCTTCTTCAAAGTCCGCCTACTATTAACATAATAGAACATCCCGACAATCAACCCCGCCACAATCACGCCCGACAGCACGACTTCCGCCGGACCGGTGCTCGGCAATTCGCTCGGCAAACAAGTTTTATCGTTTCGATTCACTTCGACTTGTACCTTATCATGTTGCGTCGCTATTCCGCCTGTCGCACCACTCCCCGCCGCCGGCGAAGAGCTAATCCCCGCAAGGTTATACATCAATGTCTTCCCACAAGAAATCTCGTCCCCCTCCGCAATCTTCACCTTATAGTAAATCTCAGCGATCTCGTTCGGTTTAATCTCCCCCACGCTCACGCCGCCTTTAAACAGCTCGCCACCGTCCTCATCGCGAATAATCGTCTCTGTTCCGTTCGCCACAATTCTTGCACTCCCCGCCACATAGTTCATCCCTTTCCCGTTTTCGAGCGTATCAAACACGGTAATCGCTTGCGCCACATTTCCCGTGTTTCGATAGGTAATCTTAAACTCCGCTTCCCGCCCCATGTCCATCGTCGTATTGTCTAGCCACGTCGCCCCGCCGTCCGTGCTGATTTTCTTATCCATCTCAAACGTCGAACTCGGCTCAATCACTTTCTCCGCATGAATCCTAAACACCACCGTCCCGGAATATTCTGCACACCCAGGAATCAGCCCATTAAACTCTTTCACGCCAAGATACGTCCCGTCCGCCGAAAACAGCTCCGTACTATTTACTTCGCTCCCCGACAAGCTCCAATCATTATAAATCTTCGCGCTTCCGGTGATATAGCTCAGCTTGACTTTTTCATCCGCAATCAAATACGCCTCATCCCAAACTTCCTCCGGGTTCGCCGTCACGGAATAAATCAACCCGTCAATCTGCCCTTTCGCCCCCGCTTCAAGGCTGTCCGGGAATGCCGCCGAAAGTCGCGTCTTCTGCGCCACACCGATATAATTATAATCAACCTTGTTATAAATCGACGCTGCGTCATTATGATAATAAATCGTCACCACATAATCTTTCCCGCCTTGCACATGAATTTCGTTCACCGCTGTACTCGTCCCCTCGCTCACGGCTTCCGCCACACGCACAAAATCCCGCTCATCTCCGACCGAGGTATTGTTCGTAATCGAGTTAAACGTCGCATAATCCGCCGGATTTTCCATCGTCCACGTCTGACGCTCCGGACCCCATGCACTCACTCGCGCCACGTTCAGCCCAAGCCCACCGAGCATCATCGCCACCAGTGCACTCACATAAATTTTCTTTTTATTAGTTTTTTTGTCTTTCATATTGACCTCCATTTTCCTTTAAAGTCCTAAATCTGCTAATTGCGCGGCAAGTTCATCTGGTGGCGTCGTCGACTCAGGTTGCGTCCTCTCGCCGATACTTTCCGGTCGCTCGCTTGCGCCTTGACTCATATCCGCGCCCGAATCCGTTGTCATTGTCACGTGCTCTTGCTCCTCAACTTGCTGAACTGGTTGCTCAATCGCCTCCGGGTTCTTTGTCGGCTTTGGCTCCGGCGTCGGTTCGGGAGTTGGTACTGGTGTTGGTACCGGTGTCGGAACCTGGGTCGGCTCCGGCGTCGGCTTCTCTGTTGGTTCAGGCGTTGGTTTCTCCGTTGGCTCCGGTGTCGGTTTTTCCGTAGGTTCGGGGGTCGGCTTCTCAGTCGGTTCAGGAGTGGGCTTTTCCGTTGGCTCTGGAGTTGGTTTCTCGGTGGGTTCGGGTGTCGGTTTTTCTGTCGGTTCTGGGGTCGGTTCGTCGATCGGCTCCGGCGTCGTCGTTTCCCTCTTTCCCTCCTTAAACTCCCAGTTCCCCGCCAAACCGCCGTTCTTCTTCTCGCCAAACTCACCAACGTTAATCCAAGCTTTACTGCCAATTCTCTTTGCTTTCGCTTGGTCAGCCGGGCTAAGACTATTTATAATATGCTGGAACGCCTCTGAGCTTGAACAAACGTTCTCGCCACCCTCACCCAAGAACGTCATCTGCAGCGCACTTCTATTCCCGCGCAACTGCCCATACGTTTCCACATCATCCTCGCCCTCACTTTCCGTCGGCGATTCCGTCTCATCACGCATATCGCGCGCCAACTTACACTCACGGCTAAATTCCACTCCGTGAATCTTATTCAAAATCTTCACAATCGCATTATTAACCGTCCTATCATAATCATCCGCCGGCAAGTCCGCCACTTCGTTCGCCCACTTATCGGCGTCTTCCAAGCTCTCAAATTCCGCAATCCCTAACTCTTCCTCCAAGTCAAACTGGTCAACCGCCGCCGCCAACGCTTTTGGCTCCATCGCCAGCGACATTTCCCACTCCTCAAACCTTTGCACCGGCGTCTCGCCTGTAAACGACCCGCCATACGCATACGGCTGTCGCTTTCCGTCCACATAGAATTGATTGTTCTCTTTAATATGTCCGCCCCAATACTTAAACGTTCGCACTTCTCCAAGCCCCTCAATCTCTTGCGTCCCGTTTGTAATAAATTCTGCTCCGTTCACCTCTTGCGTCTCAGCTTCCGGCGCCACATAATTAGGTTCCAAGATGTCTTCGATGCTCAACTCTTCCTCGTCATCATCATAATAAGCTGGCGTTTCCGCTTGCTGCTCAATTTTCATCTCTTGCGGCGCAGTCGGCTGTTCCGACCTCGCTCTCCTCCCCCCGGCGGGCGTTCCTAACGCCACAATCGTCAACACTGTCGCCACTGCTCGTCGCGATCCCTTAAGCAACTTCTCACGCAATTCTCTTCGGCGCTCCGCCCAGCTCTTCTTCTCGGCTTCCTTTTCGACTCGTTCAACAACGTTCCGAACTTCCTCCGCCGGTTTTTCTTCGGTCAAATTCAAAACTTCCCTCCCCAGTTCTTGTGACGCTTCGCGCGTCAATTCCACCGGTTTCGCTTCAACTCTTTCCACCGCTTTTTCAACTTCCTGCTCCGAATCAACGTCCATCACGTCGTCATAGCTCCCGGCATACTCAAATCCGCCGTAATTTCCAAATTTCCTTTCCATCTTATTCCTCCTCCCCCGCTTCCATTAACTCTTCGTCAGACTCCACATTTTCCACTCCAAGATATTCCCGCTCCACGTCCCTAAACACTTTCCCCGTAATGCTCTCCGGTCTCACCCCTGCCACAAACAGCATCGAGTTCAACTTGTCCTCGTCCACATCGCCGTTTTTCTCTAAGTCTTCCTCCAACTCCGCCACATTTTCTTCCGGCAACGCCGCCAGCGCCTCATCCAAAACTTTCTCCATCACGAGCGCCTCAAGCTTCTCCCGCTCAGCTTCGCGTTCCGCTTCCGGCACCTTATTGCGCTTAATCAAATCAAGCACAAACGCCGCGATTTTTTCTTTCCCCTCCTCGACTTTATTGTTTATTTTCATATTATTCTCCCTATTTTACTCCACTTTACCATAAGCGGACAAAAAGCGCAAGCATAAAAGACCCTAAAAGAGCCGGATTTTCATCCGGCTCTGTTCTTCTTATATATTACCTCTTTTCTTTGCACACGTTTTTCACATTGTTTGTCTTGTCTTATCGTCAATTACATTGGATTAAGCCACTTCCTTAAACACATCAAGGCTAAGTACTTTCTTACCGAACTCGCGCTTTTTCGCCCGGTCGAATGCCCAAATTAAATTTTCTGCTTCTGGTGACACAATCTCTTTCGACTGATATTCTTGCTCGTTTTCATACGGCTCAAAGCTGGTTACTTCCTTTGTTTCATCTTCAGCTTCGTCGACGACATCGTCTCGCCAATTTGCGTTGTAAACTTCATTTGGCAAACTAATTTCTTCGGGGACTTCATTCTCCCCGCTTTCGCTCCTTTCGTTAATTTTGATGTTGTTTGCTTCCATTTGTTTTGCCTTTTTATGTTTATTATTTTTTATTTTTGTTTGCTAGGTTTTTTATTTTATTTCCTAACTGATTTTGAGTATAGCACACTTCGCCATTTTTGTCAATAACTTTTATGCTTATTTTTTCAAAATTGTCAAGCCACCTCATATAATATCTTTACTTTTTCGTTCTATAATGCTAATATTTAACTATGGACGAAACCGTAAGATACGCCGTAGGGCTAGATATTGGAACAGAAAACGTAAGAGCCGTCGTCGCCTCAATCGACAAAGGCGGAAAACTCTCCGTCGTCGGCTACAACGAAGCCAAGAACTCCGGCATGCGCAAAGGCATCCTCGCGAATCTCGCCGGTCCTGCTGACGCCATCGACCGTATGCTCGGCGAAGTTGAGCGTATGTCCGGTTACGAAATCCACTCCGCCGTCGTGTCTATCAACGGCTCTCAACTTTTGACCACCAAGACCGAGGGTATGATTGCCGTCGGGACAATTGAACACGAAATCAACGAAGAAGATTTATATCGCGTCGAAGACGTCGCCGTTACCGGTCGCGTCCCCGCGAATCGCGAAATCCTCGACGTTATTCCCTTTGGCTACTCAATCGACGGACAAGAGGGCGTCCGCGACCCGCTCGGGATGACCGGCGCTCGCCTCGAAATGCGTGCTAACGTCGTCTCCGCTCTCCAGCCTAACTGTGAAAACCTCCGCAAGTCTCTTGAGGGCGCCAAAGTCTCCGCTGAACGCTTAATTCCCTCTGTCGTCGCCGGCGCTCGCGCCGTCCTCAACGAACGACAAAAAGAAAACGGTGTCGCCGTCATCGATCTCGGCGCCGCCACCACTTCCGTCGCCATTTTCGAGGAGGGCGATCTTCAATACGTCGGCGTTGTTCCCGCCGGCTCCATCAACGTCACCAACGACCTTGCTATCTGCCTCGAAACCTCGACCGACGTCGCCGACGAAATCAAGAAACGCTACGTCACCGGCGCTTTCGAAGACGGTAAAGACATCATCATTAAAATGAACCGCGAAGAACACACTTTCAGCCGCGAACAAGTCAACGAAGTCGTCAAAGCCCGTCTCGCCGAAATTTTCGACAAAGTCAAAAAAGAACTTAAAAAAGCCGGCTACGAAAAACGCCTCCCCGAGGGCGCCGTCCTCATCGGTGGCGGCTCAAAGATGCGTGACATTGAAATCTTCGCCAAGCAAGAGCTCGAAATGTCCGTCCGCCTCGGCTGTCCAAAAGGTCTCGGCGGTGTTGGCACCTCCGTTGAGAAGCCCGAATATTCCGCCGCTGTCGGTCTTATGCTCTTCGCCACCGACTCCGATTCTCGCCCCGCACAAAAAGGCAAAAAAGCCAAAGCTGAAAGCTCCAGCTTCTTAAAAAATTTGTTCAAAAAATTCAAATTCTAATCAAAACTATTGCTGGCACAAATTTCAGATTTAGATGAAGTTCAAGGAAGCAGGAGTAACGGAACGAGACGTACTTAATGGTACGTCGAGTGAGTAACACATCTGCTGACGCAGAAGTTCGCTAAATCTGGAATTTCTGTTAGTTGGACGGCAATGTTAGCACCTCATAGCCGTTTTCAGTAACTAACACGGTATGCTCGCAATGGCACCCAATCGAACCATCTTTCATTTTTGCTGTCCATCCGTCATTTTTATCTACATAATTCTTCGGCTTCCCTAAACAGCTCATCGGCTCAATACAAATCACATCCCCCACCTTGAGCTTATATCCATGCCCTTTCTTGCCATAATTCGGCACTTCTGGGTCTTCATGCATCTCTTTGCCAATCCCATGCCCCACATAATTCTCAATCACGCCGAGCTTCCCCGCCCGCAAAACTTTCTCCACCGCCGCGCCAATATCGCCAATTCTCGCCCCCGGCTTCACCTGCTCAATCCCCTCCCACATTGCGCTCTCCGTCACCGAAATCATCTTTTTCACGGCAGGATTCCCCTTTCCACCTACAATCATCGTAAACGCCGAATCCGTAAAATACCCCTTATAAAACACGTCTAAATCAAACGACACCTTATCCCCCTCCTCAAACGGCTCGTCGTTCGGTGCCCCGTGCACCAAGGCATCGTTCACGGAAATACAAATCGCTCCCGGAAACGCCTCTTTCTTCGGCAACATATCGTACGCCACCCCCGCGCCACGCTTCACAATCTCTGCTCTAACCCAAGCGTCCACTTCTTTCCCCGTCATCCCGGGCTTCACATACTCTTTAAGGTCACGCAAAAGATTCCCAAGAATCTTTCCGCCCTCGCGCATTGCGCTAATTTTTTGTTCATCCATAATTAAACCATATTATATACTAATTATATTTTTTATTCAACCAAAACCGTTTATTTATACAAATATAAGTGCTATAATTTACTCATGATAATATTGTTCGGTCTCGCCGGCAGTGGCAAATCCACGCAAGGACAAATCCTCGCCAAAAAGCACAAACTCGTTTGGCTTTCCGTCGGACAAGTCCTCCGCGACACCGGCAAGTTCGACAAAATCCTCGAAAAAGGCGAACTCGTCCCCGACGAAAAAGTCGTCCAAATCATGCACGAAAAAATCCAGGAAATTCAAAAAACCGGCAAAGACATCATCCTCGACGGCTTCCCGCGCGACATTTGGCAAGCCAAATGGGTCGCCAAACACCTCGCCACCGACATCTCTCAAGCTGTCGTCCTCGAAGTCCCCAAGGACGAACTCCTCATCCGCATCATGGCTCGCGGTCGCGAAGACGACACTCGCGAAGCCGTCGAAAAACGCTTTGACATCGTCGAAAAAAACCTCCAAGGCATCCTTAAAGAACTTGAGAAGAAAAATATCACCACAAAAAAGATATCAGGATTAGGCTCAATAGAAACAGTCACAAAAAAATTAGAACAAGAATTATTTAAAAATAATAAACAGCGCACCAGGAAGTTCCGAAAGTCTCTTTCGGAACAGTAAAGAGCCGAAACCAACAGTAAAAAATAACTTGATACCATTTCCGAGCACGAACTTGTCTCCGCGCGGAGAAAATAGGCTACCAAGTTATTTTTTACGATTGCGGTGAGACTCCCGTTCCGAAAGGGAGCTTTCGGAACTTCCTACCGCAAGCCTAACTTAATTTTCTCAGTTTTCTCAGCCTTACGTTGCTCACGCAAAATAGCTTTCACGCGACGTTCACGCTTAGAAATCGGCTTAGAAAAACGGAGTTGCGCTTTCGCTTGCGGCATCACGCCACTCTGAAGAACCTTGCGGTTGAAACGGCGAATAATGTTCTCGTTCGCCTCAGACTGATCTTTTCTAGTAACTTTAATTGCCATATTACCTGATATTATACCAAATTTTCCCGAATCTAACAACCCCTTAAATCTAAAATCCTCCCCTCGACACTCCTCAGCCCATTCCACTCGTTCTCCTCCACCTGCACGAGTGCATCCACTCTTTCCCCGTTCTCCACTCTCCGCCACTCATCCGGCGCCCCAAACGCCACCAACTTCAACGTCTTCCCATCTTCCCCTCTCACCAACAGCCGGAGATGTTGCCCCTCCGCCCCCATCAACTTCTTATCCAACACAAACATATCTACCAACCCAAACGTCGGCATCTCATTCCCAGGTCCAAACGGCTCCAAACTCCCCAACTCCTCTAAAAACTCCAGCGTAAAATCGCCCAAATCCCTCACCATGAGGTCAGCCTGCTTCTCAAAATACCGCTCTTGCCCCGTCAACCCGAGCGACCGATAATACTCATTAATCTTCTCTCTGAACTCCATCAGTTTCTCTTTCGCCACTTTCACCCCCGCCGCACCAGCATGCCCACCACCACCAATAATCGCATCACCACATGCTTTTAGCGCCTCTGCAAGGCTAAAATCACCAAAGCTCCGCCCCGACCCTTTCATAATCCCATCTTCCACCTCCGACAACACAAACGCCGGTCGTTTATAATCATCCACCAACCTCCCCGCAATAATCCCCAACACTCCCTCGTGCCACTTCCCCGTCATCACCAACACTTCATCTTCCGGCACTCCTTTTTCACTAAACTCTTTCATCGCCGCCATCTGCTGATTCCGCCTCTCACCGTTCAGCTTCTCCAGCTCCCGCGCCAAACTCGCCCCCTCCACCTTGCTCGGCGCCTGCAGTAAATTCAGCGCAATCCCCGCATTTGCCATCCTCCCCGCCGCATTTAGCCGCGGTCCAATTTGGAAGCCAATCGTCTCCGCCGTAATCTTTCGTGTTTGCGACACCCGCATCAACTCTTTCAAGCCCGCTCGCCGCGTCTTTCCCAGCACTTTCGCGCCATAAAAACACAAATTTCGATTCACCTCACTCATCTGCATCGAATCGCAAATTGTCCCAATCAAAACCAAATCCAACAGCCATTTCTCTTGCCCTGCCGGAATCATCCCCTCCTCCATCATCCCGCGCGCCACCATAAACGCCACTCCGACCCCTGCAAGGTCTCTCAGCCACATCAACTCGTCCACATGTTCTTCATACTTCTCGACGCACTTCGCCACATCTCTCCGCTTCGGATTCACCACCGCCACCGCCTCCGGTAACTCCGCCGGACATTCGTGATGGTCGGTCACCACCGTCTCCACCCCCGCCTCTTTTAACAAGTCCACAATCTCTTTATTCCCGCTACCACAATCCACCGTAATCACTAGCCCAGCTCCCGTTTCTTTCGCCCGCTCGACCACTTTCTTGCTCATCCCATACCCATCTTTAAACCTGTCCGGCAACATCGTCTCCACCCCTCTCGCCCCCGCCAGTTTCAGCGCCTCCCCCACCACCGTACTCGCTGTCACTCCATCCGCATCATAATCCCCATAAACAATCACTTTCTCTCCCTTTTTAACCGCTTCACAAATCCGCTCCACCGCCCTCCTCATGTCCGGCAACAACCACGGACTCGGCAGTTCCTCATACTTCGGATTCAAATACCGCTCCGAAAAACCTCGTTTTCTCACGAGTTCATCAAATAACTTACTCAGAATTATCCTATTGTTTTATTAGGTTTATTGTTAGCCGACATCTGCTGGCTCTTAATTACCATACTCTGCAGCTCCTTAAGAATCGGAAACTGCTTATTCGTCTGATAAATCTTCGTATTCCCTTTCTTCGTCATCACCAAAAACTTCCCTTTCTCAAGCCGATTCAGCTCCCTTTGAATATTTCCCGGGTCTTCCTTAATCAACTTCGAAAGCCCCCTCACGTGCGTCTTAAAATCCGGGTACTTCGCAAACACCACCAATATCTTTCTCCGAACCCTCGACGTAATAAAGACATCTAACATTTAGTTTTTACCTCTCTTATTTCTAAATAACGATTATATATCAAAAAAGTATTTTTAACAACATAATATTTGCAAAATTATTTGATACAATATTCTTACAATGTTTTATGAGGTAATACCGACAAAAATCTTTCGTAACGGCTCCGGCGCCCTCACTTACGCTTCCGACTTAAAACTAGAACCGGGACACATCGTCACCGTCCCTCTCGGCAGAACTTCCTGCGTCGGCATCGTCCTCAAAAAAGTCCCTCAGCCCTCTTTCCCCTGCAAGCCAATCACTAAACTCCTCTACTCCACCCCCCTCCCCCCTCACCTCCTCAAATCCGCCCTCTGGCTCTCCTCCTACTACCTCTCTCCCCTCCCCGCTACCGCTTCCCTCCTCCTCCCCGTCGGAGTTGAGAAGAAACGCAGAGAACCTCGCCATAAATCTTGTGAAACCGTGTCCCGAAATTCTTACGAGAATTTCGAAGTGAGTGAGCCCCGTAACGACGGGCGCGAACGAACAGGGTTGAACAAGATTGGCGGCGAGGTTCTATTAAATAGCTATCAACAAAAATCTCTCAAAGAATTCAAATCTATCCAAAACTCCACCAAACTACTATACGGCATCACCGGCTCCGGCAAAACAAACATCTACCTAAAACTCACCCAGGAAACCTTAGAAACCGGCAAATCCGTCATCCTCCTCGTCCCCGAAATCGCCCTCACCTCCCAGCTCGTCCAAATTTTCGAACAAACTTTCCGCACTCAAATCACCCTCCTCCACTCCAAACAAACCGAAGCCGAACGTCACCTCGCTTGGGAATCCATCTTAAACTCCGACTCTCCCCAAATCATCATCGGTCCTCGCTCCGCCCTCCTCGCACCTCTCAAAGACCTCGGTCTCATCATCATCGACGAAGCCCACGAATCCGCTTATTACCAAGAAAACACCCCTAAATACTCCGCCCTCCGCCTCGCCTCTTTCATCGCCAGCACTCTTAAAATCCCTTGTCTGCTTGGCACCGCCACCCCTCTCGTCTCCGACTTTTACCTCGCAAACCGAAAAAACTCCCTCATCGCCCTCACTGAAAAAGCCAAAACTTCCGCTCTCCAACCCACCATCAAAATCATCGACTTCTCAAAACGCGACAACTTCACCAAAAACCGCTACTTCTCTGACTCTCTTCTCAACGCAATTCAAGAAAACCTCGACCACGGCTACCAAACCCTCATCTACCATAACCGTCGCGGCTCCGCCCCAATGACCATCTGCGAAAACTGTGGTTGGCAAGCCCTCTGTCCCAACTGCTTCCTACCCCTGACTCTCCACTCCGACTCTTATTCCCTCCTCTGCCACACTTGCGGCCACCAAGAAAAAATCCCCACCTCCTGCCCGGATTGCCACCACCCCAGCATCCTCCACAAAGGCTTCGGCACTAAACTCCTCGAAACCGAGCTTAAAAAACTCTTCCCAGAAACTCGCATCGCTCGTTTCGACGCCGACAATAAAAAAGGTGACTCTCTCGACGCTCTCTATGACGAAATCAAAAACGGCGACATCAAAATTCTCATCGGCACTCAAACCGTCTCTCGCGGTCTCGACCTCCCCCATCTTGCTACCATCGGCATCGTCCAAGCCGACGCCGGTCTTTCCCTACCCGACTTCTCCGCCGAAGAAAAAACTTTTGAACTCTTAACTCAAGTTATCGGGCGCGTCGGGCGCGGACACCTCGACACCGCCTCTGTTTTCATCCAAACCTATCAGCCCTCTTCTCCCGTCATCAACTTCGCCATCGCTTCCAATTACCTCGGCTTTTACGACTACCTCATCAAAAAACGTCGCCAGCAACAGCTCCCGCCTTTCACTTACCTCGCCAAAGTTTCGCTTACTTACAAGACTGAACAAACTGCCATCAAAAAAATTCGCGCCCTTTGCAAATCGCTGAACAATTTTATTACTCAACACCATCTCACCTCTGTTACTCTTTCCGCCCCTACGCCCTGTTTCCACGAACACACCGCCTCTGGCTACTCTTGGCAAATAATTATAAAAAGTAAAAAACGTAATAATTTGATTCAATTATTACAAAATGTTGATTCGAAAATAACTTTAGATCCTTTGAGTTTGCTTTAAATTCGCTTTTGCGACTTCAGAGGACTAGTGAATTTTATGGTATAATAAGTGTATGAAAATTGTCACGACCCCTGACCCGCGCCTCCGTCAAAAGTGCCGCAAGGTCAACAAAATCACCGACGAAGCCCTAGAAATCATCGCCGAAATGCGCAAGGCCTCCTTAGAGTGGGAAGAATCTCACCCTTACGAGCTTTCTGCGGCAATGGCGGCGCCTCAACTCGGCTTCGATCGTCGCATCATCATCGTTCGTGACGATCTCGACGATAAGAAAAACAAAACTTTCACCGCCCTCATCGACCCTGAAGTCATCAAAACCGAGGGCAAAATCGTCGCCGACTTTGAGGGCTGTCTCTCCGTCCCCGCCATCTACGGCAAAGTTCCCCGCCCCACCAAAGTCAAGATTAAAGCCCTGCTTGAAGATGGCACTCCCGTCCGCATCAAAGCCGAAGATTCCCTCGCTCGCACCCTCCTCCACGAAATTGACCACCTCAACGGCATCCTTTTCATCGACCACATCAAAGATCAACCCGACGCCTTTTATCGCATGAACGACAAGGGCGACCTCGACCCCGTCGACTACGACAAAGAAATTAAAGACAACAAAACTCTCTGGGGCGAAGATGAATAAACCCGACGTCATCTTCTTCGGCAACGGACCCCTTGCCGATTTCGCATTGGCAACTCTCGCCCCCACCGTCAACCTCATTTTTCACGCCAGAACCCGTGACGACCTCGAAACCGTCAAACAACTCAAATCCGCCCATCCCGAAGCTCTCGGCATTCTCGCCTCTTTCGGCGTTCTCATCAAACAAGACGTCCTCAATCTCTTCGAACCCGAGGGCATTTTAAACATTCACCCCTCCCTCCTCCCGCTTTATCGCGGCGCCTCCCCCATCGAATCCGCCATTTTAAACGGCGACACATCTTTCTCTGTCTCCGTTATGAAACTCGTTAAAAAAATGGACGCCGGTCCCGTCTACCACCAAGAGACCGTCGACAATCTCCCTCTCGATAAAACCGAAATTTACCATGCCCTCGCCACTACTGGCGCTACTTGGCTTTGCGAAAACTTGCCAAATTTCCTCACTTTTCGCAATCAGCCCGCCGAACCGACCACCGTCTTCCCTAATTACCACCTCCAAGACGACCAAAAAGCGACTTTCACGCAAAAACTCGACAAGTCCATGTCTTTCCTCACTCCCGCAACCGACTCCGCCGAAGAAACCTTGAGAAAAATCGTCGCTTTCCAAAACTTTCCTAAGCCCAAATACAATTTTTATAATCAAGACGTAATTATTTTATCCGCCCACCTCGAAAACTCTTGCCCAGACACCACAAAAAATTTATTCATCAAATGTGCCGACGACAACTACGTTGTCATCGACCGACTCCAACCCCTCTCCCGCAAGCCTATGGACGCCAAGTCTTTCCTAAACGGACTGCGCATCTAGCCTAAAATACGGCTTCTGTTTCTGCTAATCTCTTCTTTCAGCTCCGCAACGGTTTTCTTCACCAATTCTTGATAGTTCGGCTTATTCTCTTCCAGCCACGCTTTCGCTTCCTCGTCGTTCATCGTCGCCTCGAATTCACGCATCTTTTCTTCCGTCATCCCCGCCGCAATCTCTTCCCCAACTCGCACTTCCAACTCTTCTTGGACATAATCCAAAAACGCCCGCCTTTCTTCCTCCGGCATCGCGCTCAGCCCCACCTCGCGTAAAAACCCCTCATTAACCTCCATTTTACCTCCTTTTTAGTATTTAAAGCTTCTTCCTCTTCGCTTCTCTCGTGAACAATTTCAGACGGTCATTAATTTCAACAGTCAGTCTCTTTGCCAGTTTCAGCGCAATCCCGCCCGTCTCCCCCGCCACTAGCGAGTCTACCGCCATCTTCTCTTTCTGTACACTCTCAACTTCCACCTCACCAATCAACTCTTTTCCGCGCATCACTCGCGCCAGCATCTTCGGTTTCACTTCACCTCTCAGCACTTCCCCGCCGGCAATAATCGACGTACGCTCCGTCCTAAACACCCCGAGCACTTTCATCTCACCTTTCTCTTCTTCAATAATCTCCGCTGGCAGCAACTCTTCCATCTCACTCTTCGCATCGTCCAAAAGTTCATAAATCACCCTAAACGTCTTAATTTTCACCTTATCTCTCGCCGCCATCTTCGCAATATTCGTCGGCACGCTCACATTAAAGCCATAAATCACCGTCTCTCCCCCCTCCGCCATATACACGTCGTTCTCCGTCACGTCGCCCACACCCGTTGCCACAATATTCAGCGTAATCTCCCCCTTTGTATCAATCATCTTCAGCGAATCAACAACCGAAGTCACCGACCCCAGCACATCGCCCTTAATAATCACGTTAAAGACCTTAGAATTGTCCGCCGTATTCATCATACGTAACAAATCCGTCGACGTTACGTTCGCACTCGCGCTCGCATTTTGCGCCGCTTGAGCATTAAGCAGCGCCTTTTTTCGCGCCGTCTTCTCATCTTTCACTTCCACAAACGAATCACCAAAGTTCGGCAGCTCTTTGAATCCTGTCACCGTCACCGGCGTCGACGGCGTCGCCTTGCCTTTCGGTTTCCCACGAAAATCCAACATCGTCCGCACTTTGCCATAAGTCGTCCCCGCCACGATAAACTCGCCGGTTTTCAGTTCCCCGCCCGTCACTAGCAGATTCACCACCGAACCTTTCCCCATCTCCATATGGCTCTCAATCACCAAGCCCTCGCTCGGAATGTCCACATCCGCCTTCAACTCCTCGATATCCGACGTCAAAAGAATCATATCTAGCAACTTTTCGAGGTTATCGCCACGCTTCGCAGAAATCGGCACCATCGTAATATCGCCACCCCACTCCTCCGGCTGCAACCCATGCTGCGACAAATCCGCCATCGTTCGCGGAATATCTGCCCCCTCACGGTCAATCTTATTAATCGCCACAATAATCTTCGCGTTCGCCCCCTGCGCAAACTTAATCGCTTCCACAGTCTGCGGCTTCACCCCGTCATCTGCCGCCACCACAATCACCACGATATCTGTCAGCATCGCCCCGTGTTGGCGAATCGCCGCAAACGCCTCATGTCCCGGTGTATCAAGAAAAGTAATCTTCCGGTCTTGATATTCCAGCTGGTACGCCGAAATATGCTGCGTAATTCCCCCCGCTTCCCCCTCCACAGTCTTCTTATGGAACAAGGTATCGAGCAAGGTCGTCTTCCCGTGATCAACGTGCCCCATCACCGCCACCACCGGCGGACGTCCTATCGCCTTATCAGAAAGCTCTCTGCGATGCTCAGAAATCTGCGTCGTCGTATTCTTCTTCTCTAATTTCACCCCCTTAATATTCAACTCATCCAAAATTAGCGACGCCGTGTCGAAATCCAATCTCTGGTTAATCGTCGCCACAATCCCCTCTTTAAACAATTCCCCAATCAAAGATGTTACCGAAAGCCCGAGCGCTTTCGCCAGCTCGTCAACCGTAATTGAACCCGCAATCTGAATAACCTTAGCTTCCGCCTCTGCCATCAAAAACGCTCCTTTCTTTAACTTATCTTTTTATTTTACCACAAACCTTAATTTCTGCCAAGAATCCCCTTGAATATAATCTTTTTTTGAGATATAATAGCACTATCCTTTGATAATCCCGGGTAGCTCAATGGTGGAGCAAGAAGCTGTTAACTTCGAGGTTGCTGGTTCGAGTCCAGTCCCGGGAGCCACGGAAATTGACCCTTTAGGGTCTATTTTTGTGGCTGCTCGCGAAGCAAGCTCTCGAACCAGCAAGCTGGTTCGATCGCCCCTTGGGACGCGTGACCTGTCCAGTCCCAGGAGCCAACAAAAATCCCCTCTCACGAGGGGCTTTTGTATAAACTTGCTTATTTCGCAATCGAAAGAGAAATCTTGCGACCCTCTTTATCAATATCAAGCACCTTGAAGCTCTTGCGCTCGTTGAGCGTAAAGACTTTCTCTGGGTCAACGTCCGAACCCTCACCGAGCTCAGAAACGTGAACAAGGGCTTCAACTGCCGGAGAAATCTGCACAAATGCACCAAACGGAGTAATGCGTGTCACAGTTCCCTCAACTTTCGAACCTTTCTTAAGGTCAGCAACTTCAGACAACCATGGATCTTCCACGAGTTGCTTCATCGAAAGTGACAAGCGTTCCTTATCAATAGCGATAATCTTCGCTTCAACCGTATCGCCAACCTTAACATAATCAGCCGGATTGTTCACTCTCTCCCAAGAAATCTCGGAAATGTGAATCAAGCCCTCAATTCCGTCAACATTAACGAAAACGCCAAAGTCAACCACGCCCGTCACAATGCCTTTTACGACATCGCCAACGGCAAGTTCAGCAAATCTAGCGGCAAGACCGTCTTTAATTGCTTCTTTCTCGGAGAAGATAAGCTTATTTTCCTTTTTATTTGCGTCAAGAATTCGCACGCGAATGCTCTTCCCAACCAACGAATTAAGACGTTGCAGAATCTCGTCTTTATCCGCTGAACCAACTCGTGGATAGTGTTCCGCAGAGAGTTGAGAAACTGGCAAGAACCCGCGGATTCCCTCATACTCAACAAGGAGACCACCGCGATTTGCATCAAACGGTTGCACTTCAACGATTTCCGCATTATCAAACTTGACTTGGATTTCGTCCCAACCCTTATCTTTCACTGCCTTGCGCAAAGACAACAGCACGGTTCCGTCCGGCATCTCCGTGTCGACAACCGAAGCGGTCACTTCGTCGCCAACGTTCAAGTTTCTAGCAAAGCTAGCTTCTTTACGAGAAACCAAACCTGTACCTTGCGTACCAAGGTCAATTAAAATTTCGTGTTTTTTAACCGATGTGACAATACCTTTAATAGTATCGCCGACCACAGTCCTTTTTGCAAGCTCCGCATTTTCGTTGAGAAGCTCGTCAAAACTTAGTTTTTTGGCATTAGCCATTATAGTTATTATTCCTTCCTTTTAAAGTTGTCAAAGCAACCTTAAAATATTTTTTCATTTTATCATATTACACCCCAAAAGTAAAGATTTGCGCCCTCCACTCTTCTGCTATATAATTATATTATGTTTTTAAGCATTGATATCGGAGGTACAAAAACTTTATTAGCACTTTTCTCCCCGCACGGACTCTGCCTCAAACGCCTCAAATTCCCCACCGAAAAAGACCCTCACGTTTTTGAGCAAACCCTCTCGAAAAACCTCCAGTCTTTCCTGCCGAACCCCTCCTGCCGTCGCCACATTAAGGCAATCACCGTCGCCATCCCAGGCGTCGTCAAGGTTGAACCAGATTCTTGCTCGTTCAAATTCGGCAACCTTGACTGGCACAAAATCGACCTCCTCACCCCAATAAAAAATTTGTTCAGCTGCAAAATTTTCTTCGCCAATGACGCTAATCTTGCTACTCTCTACGAGTCCACTCGCTTCTCGCGTCAAGCCGGCAAGTCCATCTACCTCACTTTCTCCACCGGTATCGGCGGTGGCATCGCCAAAAACGGCAAACTTCTCAAGTCCTCCGATGCTTTCGAGCCAGGTCACGTCAAATATAGCTACAAAAACCGCTCCGCAGAATGGGAAGACCTCGCCTCCGCTAAAGCCATCGTCGACGCTTATCATATCAACTCCGTTCAAAACCTCGTTCTCGACGATACCACGCTCGAAGATCTCCTCCTCCGTCTCTCCCTCGGTCTCATCGACATCGTCAACCAAGAATCCCCAGAAACTCTTATCATCGGCGGTCCCCTTGCTTTCCTGTTTAAAAAATTCAAACAACCTCTCCTCGCCAAACTCCGCTCCGAAACCTCTGCCAAACTCCTCAAGCTCAAGCGCGCTCGCCGCCCCACCGATTCCACCATCTATGGCGCCTACCTCTATTCTAAACAGAACTACCGAAAGTAGCTCATGCCCGCCTCTATCTTCTCCGACAACGTCCGCGAACAAAAAACACCCCCTCGCCCACCCGAGGAAACTTCTCTGCTCTCCGCCGCCAACCTCGCTTTTCTTGACACTTTAAAAACTTCCTATCCCGAGTTCGCGTTCAAATCCGGTCGCAAATTTCTCTTTCGACCCAAAAAATCCATTTTTTACCTCGAAACCAACGAGAACTTCCGTCTCCTCCTCCTCCACGAACTCGCCCACGCTCTCCTCGGACACTTCTCTTTCTCCCGTTCCCTCGAACGCCTCGCCATCGAACGCGACGCCTGGGAAAAGACTCGCGACCTCTGCGAAACCCACAACGTTCCCTTTGACGAATCTCTCGCCGAAGCCGAGCTCAACACTTACCGCGACTGGGTCCATCAAAAAACTCTCTGCAAGACTTGCGGTCAAACCTGCCTCGAAGTCTCCTCAGAGAGTCTCTTTTGCCCTTTTTGCCAAAAGACTTATCAACGCTAAGCCCAAGTCATCTTCTTTTTATAAGACGGCGCAAAAAACAATCTAACTGTCCATAGTGGAATTTGGAACCACATTATCTATTATCTCCTTCTCCGTGAAGTAAATTACGGTTTCTCCTGCTCTCAAGTTTCTCGAGGTTCATTTTCGCGACGTCCTCTAGCGGCACGCCCAAATATCGCGCGATGCTCGCCACATACCAAAGCACGTCTCCCAATTCTTTCGCAACTTCAGCCTTGTCCATCTCGGAAATCACCCCATCCTTGTCTCGCAGAATCTTTTTAATTTTATCTGCCGTTTCTCCGGCTTCGCCCACCAACCCCAGAACTTTCTCAACAAACGCCACCGTGTTGTAATTCCCCGTCGTTTTAAACAGGTCATACACCGCTGCTTGCGTTTGGTACTCGTTCATCTTTATCTCTACCTCCTTTCTTTCCCGCCATTATATCGCACATCATGAATTATTAAAAAGTTAAGCATTAAAAAAGCCCTGTTTCGCAGGGACTTTTTTAATTAAGAAATCTAGTTATTTAGATTTTTTCGCAGGACCGCGACGAGAAATACGTCCGCCCTTAGCACCAGCAATTTTAGCTAACGCAGGGTTAGCAGCAAAACCACCGGTGTGGCCATTTTGACCACCTTTGCGACCAATATTGGCATAAAATTCTTTGCCATATTTGGCTTTATTAGTTG
>CAYRNS010000008.1:0-29651 GCA_964425805.1 uncultured Candidatus Saccharibacteria bacterium | reverse complement strand
AGCAGCTCATTCGTAACGAGCAGGTCACAGGTTCGATCCCTGCCATCGGCTCCAGTATCGAACATCAAAAAATCAGTCTCAACGACTGATTTTTTATTCTCCACTATTATCTTCCAATTCCTTGATATTTATATACTCTTTTATCAACCCTTGTTTCTCCACTTCCTCAAACCTCTTCGCAAACTCCGTAAACCGTATATACAGCGACACATAGCTCACTTGCGTATCGTTCTTATCCATCGTCTTCACAAAATAATACCCATCTCCGTTCGCCGACAGAAACCGCCCCGACATCTCGCCGACCCCAAGCGACATCGCTTTCCCGCTTCTCCCCCCGTCGACATTTTTGTTATCAATCAACCCACCCGTCGTCGCAAATTCGACTTTCTCCCCGAGCGCATCTTTCGCTGCTTGGAAATCTCCGCCGTTCTCGCGCAAAATCTGCTCCACTCTTTTCGCTACTTTTCCCGCCTCCTCGTCAATTTTCTCCGCCACCTTACTCTTCATCAGAGAAAGATACAACATCCGATTGTACTCATCTTTCGACAGCCCGAAGTTCGTGCTTAACACTTTCAAGAAACTCTCTTCGCTTCTCTCCGCTCCACCAACTTTCCGGTGTTCATCAAACGCCGCTGCTACTTCTTCGTCGGAAACCGCCAGCCCAAGCTCCTCACCAAGCTTAAGCGCATAAGTCAGCTCCTCCGCTTGCGTCAAAGCCTGTCGTTTATAGCCATTTTCCACCGCCTCAAAATCTTCCTCTTTCGCATCAAACGCCGACTGCTGATCAAGCGCCGTCAAACTACTCCGCGCCGTCATCAAATAATCAGAAAAACGCACATTTTCCCCATCCACATTCGCCACTGGCACCGGCACCACCCAAGAAATCCGATACATGATATCGCCCATATCTTGAAACTTATACAAAGCCGCCCAGCCCGCGACCACGAGCAAAACTACCCCCACAACCGCAATAATCACCGTATTAATCACCAATTTATGCTTCGCATATTGAAGTGGATATTTAAACTTCCGCCCGCGCGACAAAACCTCTTCCCTACGCTCTTCGACTTTTTCTCTCTCAGTCTTGCGTTCTTTATCTGCACTTTTCTTCAGCGGCAATTTCAAA
This sequence comes from uncultured Candidatus Saccharibacteria bacterium, assembly GCA_964425805.1. Taxonomy (GTDB): domain Bacteria; phylum Patescibacteriota; class Saccharimonadia; order Saccharimonadales; family Saccharimonadaceae; genus Nanosyncoccus. The sequence goes on along the minus strand of CAYRNS010000008.1, from coordinate 28,525 downwards.
TTCATATTACTATTATACCATATACCTATGATATAATGTAGACACAGCTCGACCACCGTTTCTTGTCTTTTCTATTTTAAAGCAGAGCGGAAGTAGATTTTTATCGAACTCGAGCTGTTTTATTGAAACCTGGCTTGGTAGCTCAATTGGATAGAGCAGCTCCGTCCTAAGGAGAAGGTTGTGGGTTCAACTCCCGCCCAAGTCACCATTTTTTATAATATGTGGTATAATCTTCAAAAAGGAGTTATATGGGAAAAGAAAAAGATCTCATCCAACGCAGTCTAGTTGTCTTAAAACCTGACGCCGTCCAACGCGGTCTCGCCGGAGAAATCCTCCAGCGTTTCGAGCGCGTCGGTCTTAAAATCGTCGGCATGAAAATGGTCAAGCCGTCCGAAGACCATTACCGCGCCCACTATGAAGACATCGGACAAATGATTACTCGCCGTGGCGAGCAAGCTTTCCACTACAACGTCGCTTACATGATGACTGGTCCCGTCATCGCCATCGTCCTCGAGGGCGTCGAATGTGTCCCTCTCGTTCGCAAAATCGTCGGTCCAACTGAGCCAAAGTCTGCCGAAATGGGCACCATCCGTGGCGACTACTCTCACATGTCTTTCGGTTACTCTGACGCCAAAGGCATCGGCGTTCCGAACTTGATTCACGCTTCCGGCTCTCCCGAAGAAGCCAAAAAAGAGATTAAACTCTGGTTCGATGAAGACGAACTCTACGATTACTCCGACCTTAACGAAAAATACACCCGCTAATCCCTAAACCCAAAATATCTCCCAAAAACGGGAGATATTTTTTATAAATTATTCCCAAAATACGTCACCGTTACCATCAACGCAATAAACAAAACTAGCATCAAAAACACCGCCAAATGTTTCTTCTTCTCCACAAATAACGTCCCGATAAACTCCCGGATAAATGCATTTACCCAAAAATATGACCTCGTTTTCGACCCCACCCCATCCAATTTTAAGCCCTGCTCCGTTGCGATCAGCCCCGCCCGAAGCACATGATAATTCGTCGTAGCAAACCCAATCTTCGCTTTCTTGTCTTTAATTAACTGATAAGAAAACCGCATATTCTCCTCTGTATTCTTCGAGCGATTTTCCACCAAAATCCGCTTCTCGCTAATTCCCTGTTCGACCAAATACCGCTTCATCGCCTCTGCCTCGCTAGTCACCTCATCGCCTCCTTGCCCACCCGACGGGACAAACACCAAATCTTTCCCTGTCGCTTTCAGCTGCTCGTTCCTAAATTCAATCGCTCTATCTACCCTGCCTCGAATCAACGGATAAAGTGCCCCGTCATCCCGAATTTTACATCCCAAAATAATCATATAATCTTTATCATGTCGCACTTTCTTTTTCACTGCCCTCACCGCCACAATAATCGTCGCAATCAAAATACACTCAAGATATGCAATCGTCAAATACACTACCGTCTCCAAAAAACTATAAATATACGGTCCCGCACTATTCAAATTATAGATATCCACCGCTTGCGATTCCATCAACATCCTATAAACCCACTCCGGCATTAGCGTCAGCCCAATAATCAACAGTCCCAGCAAAAGCCCGAGCATATTCTTCACCGTCCACCCCTCTCTCCGAATCAAATTTATATTACTAATCGTAACCAACACAAACGTCACTATCGATAACGGCAGCAAAAATATCGAAGTCATCGCCACCGATTTTATCACTCGCTCCACCGTGTCAAACAAACCTTGATAATTAACCAATGATAATGCATTATTCATCGCAAACATCACCAAGAAAATAATCACACCCAGTAACGCAATATTTCTATACTGATAAATGTTCTCTTTCTCGCTCGCTTGATATCTTCGAATTAATAAATATATAATATAAATCAATATTATTATCACCGCCACCACGATGCTCTCCGACCCCGTCGCATAACCAAAATAATTATCCCGCGTAACTATCATGTTTTCATACACATAAAACGCTTCTATGCTATGCAAATCTTCATCCCCAAAACTAAGATATGCCTTCCCCGGTTTCTTCCCCCGCACCGTCACCAAATATCTATCTCCGACCTCTCGCTCGCTCAAAATCTCCACTTCCCCTGTTCCATTTTCCACCGTCAACTCATTCCCACCTTCTCCCCGCAGAAAACTCACCGTCTGTGTCTTTCCCATCACAAGCGTCACCAAAAATGCCGCCACCACCAATACTGCGCTAAGTATTAAAATCTTTCTTACATTATCTTTCATATTTTTCATCACCTTAATTATATCATGTCTTGTGTTATAATACCCTTATGGCTACCGACTCAACTAAACCCGCGCCCGACATCAACTCCCTCATCGACGACTTTCTCGAACACCTTGAAGTTGAAAAAGGGCGCTCCAAAAAAACGATAGAAAACTACCGTCTCTACCTTTTCCGCTTTTACGAAATCTGCTCAGAAATCCTCGGCAAAGACGACATCAAGCCCTCAGAAATCGACCCCGAACTTCTCCGCAAATACCGTCTCAAGCTCAACCGCTACACCAACGACGTCCGCGACGAAGGTCTTTCTGCCCTCACTCAAGCTTACCACTTAATAGCCCTCCGCGGCTTCCTCAAATACCTCGCGAGAAGAGACATCAAATCTCTCGACCCCTCCCTCGTCGACCTCCCCCGCGCCGTCAAAAAACAAGTCACTTTCCTCCACTTTGACGAAGTCGAAGACTTACTCAACGCCATCCCCGACGACACCGAATCCGGTCTCCGCGACCGCGCCATCATCGAACTTCTCTTCTCCGGCGGTCTTCGCGTCTCCGAACTCTGCGGTCTCAATCGCGACAGCATCAACCTCGACCGCCGCGAATTCATCGTCCGCGGTAAAGGCAAAAAAGACCGCCCCATCTTCATCTCCGAGGCTGCCGCCTCCGCCACCAATGATTACCTCGCCGTCCGCGACGATTCCCTCCCTGCTCTCTTCCTCAACAACTCTAAAAACCTCAACGCCGTCGACACTTCCGGAAATTTTAGAAGACTCACTCCCCGCTCCGTCCAGCGCATCATCGAAAAATACGCCCGCGCCGCCGGCATCACTAAACACGTCACCCCCCACACTCTCCGCCACTCTTTCGCCACCGACCTCCTCATGAACGGCGCCGACCTCCGCAGCGTCCAAGCCATGCTCGGTCACGCCAACATCAGCACTACCCAAATCTACACCCACGTCACCGACCCCCACCTCCGCGAAATTCACGAAAAGTTCCACAGCGAACTAAGTTAAACTACAAATTCACCGCTAACGTCGTCAGCAACATTTCAGAAAACGCAAAAATCACCACAAATGCCACCACAAGAAAGGGTCCAAACGCCGTCTTTCTTCGCTTCTTCGGCAACATCACCAGCGCCCCCAAAAAGTTCGCCAAAAACAGCTCCAAAAGCGCCAAACGCCAATCTGCAAGAAACAGCCCAATCGCCAAACACAACATCCAATCCCCTCCCCCCACCAACTTCTCCTTGGAAAAGAAATACAACAAATAATACACTCCTGCGAGCAACCCCACGCCCCCCAATAAACTCAACCAATCACCACCTCTCACAACAGTAATAACCGCAAACACCGCCCCCATTATAATCGTATATAATAATATCCCCACCGGCATCTCCCCCCACTTTCCATCATACACAAACAAAATCATCATCCCCACCATCCCCGCACAAACCGCCACCAACCTTGCCAAATCAAACTCAGCTAAAAACCCCGTCACTCCTACCACATCTGCCGGCACCGCACTCACGAATTTCCAAGCAAACACCCCAAAGCTCACCGCCCCCAAAACTTCCGTCAAAATCTCCGCCTTACCAATCTTCGCCCCACATTTCCGACATTTTCCTCCCTGCAAAAGCCACGACAAAATCGGCACATTCTCATACCACTTCAGCTTCTTCCCACAGCTCATGCACACGCTCCGCTTCCCCGGGTCTTTTTTCTTTTCCTCTTTCAGCCGAATCCGCCACGCCTGACAACACGCAAAGCTCCCAAACGCCGCCCCCATAATCGCACAAAACACTGTTAAAATAATTCTATAAATACTCATATATATATTATATATCATATTAGGAGGCTTGTTGTTCGGTTATTTGTCCGAATGCGCAGACGCCAGCAGTCCAAACTACAACATTTACCAAGCGAGTTCGAGGTGACGTCGTCGACGAGCGCAGGACTAAATGTTGTGGTTTGGACGACTGCGAGTCGAGCACCAGGACAAAAACCGAATGACAAGACGCCAAGCTAAATATTAACTGATAGAAGATACAAGTGAATAGATAGGTAGCAACGTCCCGGCAATTACGATTCCGATTAGCCCTGCCATAATCACCATGAGGAACGGCTCAATCATCGTAGAAATATTCGCAATCTTCTCATCCAACTCGTTCTCATACACTTCCGCCGCTTTCCCAATCATCTCATCAATTTTACCCGACTGCTCACCAATGTTAATCATCTGTGGCACCAGTGGCAACACGTAATCAAGATCCTGCACCGACTCAGAAAGCGCCTTACCTGACTTCACTTTCTCCGCCGCATTTTCGAACTGTTCTTGCATATAATAATTCGACGTCGCTCGCGCAGAAATATGAATCGCATCGAGCATCGACACGCCAGTCCCGAGCAACATCTCCATCGTTCGGCAAAAACGGTTCATATAAAGACGCTGGAACAAGCTCTTAAACACCGGCACATTCAACTTAATCAATGCAAAAGTCCTCTTCCCTGCGTCCGTTCGGCGATATGCCCGAATCCCTAGAATCGACGCACCTAGAATAATCGCCACAATCCACCACTGGTTTGCGAAGAAATCAGAAATCTTCACCAACGCCTGCGTAATCCCCGGCAATTCCTTATTCATATCTTCATAAAGCTTCCGCACTTCCGGCACCACCGCCACCAACATGAACGCCAACACCGCAATAATCACCAAGAAGATAATCCCCGGATAGACCATCGCTCCGCGAATCTTAGAAATCATATTCGAGTCTTTTTCATCTTGCGTCGCCAATCGCGCCAAAGCCGTATCGAGCGTACCCGACATTTCACCTGCCGCCACCAGTGATAAATAAACATCGCCGAACACATCCGGATGCTGCGACAACGCTTCCGACAAAGCTTTACCTGCTTCCACGCTCGCCGTCACATCTTCAATCACTGCTTTCATCGGCTTCGAAGTCGATTGCTCCGCCGCCGTTTTCAAGCTTCGCGACATCGGCAAACCCGCACCAATCAACGTTGCAAATTGCCGAGTAAAGATAATCCGGTCTTTTGTAGAAACCTTATTCTTCAGCTTCGCTAATAAACTCTTCTTATCCTCTTCCTCAATCTTCTCCGGGATATACCCTTGATCAACCAAAAGCTTCCCTGCCGCTCGTTCGTTTTCCGCCTGAATCGTACCAGAAACAGTCTTCCTACTGCTTTTCTCCGTCGCCTTATAAACGTATCGCTTCATTTTAACCTCTCGTCAACCTATCAAAGTTTTCCACGTCCACAGCATAATCACGCGCATCATTATACGACACGGTCCCCGCTTTCACGAGCTTCGCCAACGTCGCATCCATCGTCTGCATCCCCGCACTTGCACCCGTCTGAATCATCGAATCAATCTGGTGTGTTTTACCATCACGAATCAGCGACCGAATCGCCGAATTTGCCACCATGATCTCTGCCGCCGCAATTCTTCCCCCACCAATCGCCGGCACAAGTCTCTGCGCACAAATCGCCATCAAGATATTAGAAAGCTGCGATCTCACCTGCGGTTGCTGGTGCGCTGGGAACACGTCAATCATACGGTCAACCGATTGCGCCGCTGAGTTTGTGTGCAAAGTCGCAAGCACCAAGTGCCCCGTCTCCGCAATCGTAATCGCCGAAGAAATCGTCTCAAGATCGCGCATCTCGCCGAGCAGCACCACATCTGGGTCTTCGCGAAGCGCCGATCGTAGCGCCGCCGAGAAAGAAAATGTATCATAGTGCACTTCCCTCTGCACCACCACCGAACGTTGCGACTTATGCGTAAATTCAATCGGATCTTCAATCGTCAAAATATGCACCGCTTTCTCGCGATTGATTTTATCAACAATCGCCGCCAGCGTCGTCGACTTACCCGAACCCGTCGGACCAGTCACTAGCACCAAACCGCGCGGATAATCTGCAAAGTTCTCCACTACCCCAGGCAAGCCAAGCTCACCAATCGTCTGAATTTTATTCGGAATCAAACGGAACGCGCAAGCAAGATTCCCTCTTTCATGGAACGCATTCGCACGAAAACGACCAAGTTCACCAAACGCAAACGAATAGTCGAACTCTTTATCTTTCAACAAAATCTTTTGCTGCGCCTCATCAAGCGTCGCAAAAATCAACTGCTCAATCATCGGCGGCGTCAAAACCGGCGTGTTAGCAATCGCCACCAACGCCCCATCCACACGCAAAATCGGTTGCAACCCAACTTGGATGTGCAAATCCGACGCATTTCGCTTGATACATTCCTCAAGCAAAGTTTCAATTCTCAGCCCACTATTTTCCATATACAAACATTATAACATAACCATTTTAGAATTTGTAGATATTTTTCGTTAGATTAGGATTTTCTCCGAGCGAAGCGCGATTTATTATCGAGCAAGCTCGGAAAAATTCTGAGATAGCGAAAAATAGCACAAATTATGCCAAATCCGAAGCAACACGATCCACTTCCTTTATCGTTGTTATTCCTGAAAGTGCTTTCAACATTCCGTCTTGTCGCATCGTAATACAACCTTTCGCTTTCGCCACTTTCATAATATCACCAGCCGTCGCTCGCGCCACAATCAATTTCTGAATATCTTCGTCAACCTCAATCGCCTCATAAAGACCCGCGCGCCCTACGTACCCACCAGGCGCTTCCCTCGTCTCCACCCCTTTCGCGAGCGCATATCCTTTTTGGTTAAAAACCGGCAATCCAGGATAACCCAAATCTTCCGAAAGACTCGGCACTTCCTGCTGACTTTTTGGCAATACTTTTCCAAGCACATCATTTATCTCTCGCGTTTCCATTTCGTTTGACTGCACAATTTCCTTCTTATCAGAAACGCGGCGCACCAACCTCTGACCAATCACCGTATTAAGCGTCGATGCAATCAAGAATGGTTCAATTCCCATATCAAGCAGACGCGGTAAAATACCTGCCGCCGAGTTCGTGTGTAGCGTAGAGAACACCAAGTGTCCCGTCAGTGCCGCCTGCACAGCCAAGTTCGCCGTCTCACCATCACGAATCTCCCCAACCATCACTACGTCAGGGTCCTGACGCAAAATCGATCTGAGCCCCGACGCAAAAGTCAGCCCTGCATCCACGTTCACCTGAATCTGGTTCACACCGTCCATCTTGTACTCAACCGGATCTTCCAGCGTCACGATATTAATCGCTTCCGACTTAATCTTCTTAATCAAGGCATACAAAGTTGTTGACTTACCAGAACCCGTCGGACCCGACGTCAAAATCATCCCGTTCGGCTTCTCAATACCTTTTGTCACGGCTCTGAGAGCTCTTCCCGCCATACCCATCTTCTCCACTTCCATCGCCGTCCCCGTCTTATCCAAAAGACGAATCACGCACTGTTCGCCCCACACCACCGGAGAAATCGCAATACGTAAATCAATTTCCTTATCATCCACTGCCACCGTAAACTGACCGTCTTGTGGCACACGGTGTTCATCAATCTTGAGATTAGACAAAATCTTAATACGAGAAATTAGCGCCGGCTCAATCGCTTTCGGCAACTCCATCACTTGGCGCAAAACGCCATCAATCCGACACCGAATCACCAACGAATTTTCCAACGGCTCAATGTGGATATCCGACGCTTTCGACTTCGCTGCATAATCCAAAATCGTCGTCAACGCCTTAGAAATCGGCGAATCCTGCGTAATCGTTTTAACGTTCGAACTATGCTTCTGCGCTTGCTCCTCTTGCGATGACTGCGCCGCTTTCTTGACGCTGGAAAAATCGCTCCGATATTGCATCAAAATCGCGCGAATCCCATCCTCGCTCGCCATCACCGTTCGAATCGGCTTCTTCACAAGTGTCGCCAAGTAATCCGTTGCCTGCACGTTCGTCACGTCAAGCATCGCCACCGTCAACCGTCCGTCGCTCTCCAAGAGTGGTACCGCCATACTGCGTTCCGCCACATCTTGCGGCATATTCAACAAAATCTCTTGCTCAATCTTCACATTTTTCAGATTGACATACGGCACTTTCATTACTTCCGCCGTCGCGTGTGTAATCGTCTCGCTACTTGTCAACTTCTGGGAAATCAAAGTCGCCAAAATCGGCTGTTTAGACAGCGTCGCATTCTGACGAATCTGCGCTAACTTTTGCGCATCAATCAGCCCCTCATCTTGAAGTACCGATACGACTCTTTCTTGAATATCTTTCGTCAAGAGCGCCATTTCTAGCTCCCCGAAACAGTTTCTCGCCTTGCCGCTGCATCCTCAGCGCTTTGGGTTGATTGATTTTGTGTTTGTTGTTGCTGTTGATATTCGTTCACACTACTCTCCACGGCGTTACGTTGGTCAGCCGTCGTTCCTTTTGCATAATTCTGTTGGCTGTTAATCGCTTCGTTCTCATCGTTGCTCAAACCACCATTCGCTTCAAGATAATTCGCATCATTTTTAGTTTCATCTTCCAAGGTATCAAGACCGCAAGCCCGTCTTTCGTCATCATCAAGCTCACCATCAAGGTTCGTATCTTCACAAGAACCGATATAAACCTCCACCGTCGGGTTAATCGCCGCCACGTTAAATATCTCCGCATCCGGCGTCGCCAAAGAACTTGATATCGACTCAAGATATTCAAACCGCACCGACGCTTCACTCGGATCGCCCAACAACGAATTGACTAAGAAATAAGCAATCACTGTCACGAAAATCGCAATAAAACCTACCGTCACATAATCAGAAGTTTTCATTATTCAGCTCCTCCTTTCACTACTCTTCCGTCCCCAAACACAGTTTCGATACTTTCGTTAATCATAGCCGGTTCAGTATAATAAGCTGTCGCACTCGCATCAAATCGTAGCTGATTATTACTTTGCTCAATCCTCGCCGTACGTATATTGATTTCACGAATCGACTTTTCAAGGCTGTCCAAAACTTTCATCGTCGTCTCTGCGTTGCTCTCAACTTGCAAGTTGACGCCAATCGAACCAATCCCCGGCAAATCGCTCTCCCCAGTATCACCAGGCGTAATTCCCTCCGGCTCATAATTCGACAACTGGAAAATCTTATTCAAGCTCGCGCCTAGCGCCAACTGGTTCGCCGATGACGGCAACGCATCCGGAATCACGCGAAGAGCCGAACACATACCAATCATGTTCAAATAATTCTCTCTCGCCGCATCAGTTGTCGCATAGCGATACCGCTCAAGCAAGCTGTCGAGGCTTCGTCGTTCCCCTGTCGACGTATCATAACAAACCGGCAGCCCCGTCCGCCCCACGCTCTCCAGCGCCTCGTTTTGAGAAAGATTCGTAATCACTTCATAACGCAAAGAGCCAACCACCGAATTCAAAATGTCAGGATCATTCGGGTTACAAGCATTCAACTCCGAGCCGTTATAAACCTTACCGCTCGGTTTTCGACAAATCCCAATATCCCGAATCGCATCGCTATAACCTTGAATCGCCACATTTTTCTCAGAAATCACTTTACTGTTAAACCGGATATAGCGTAAGAAATACACCGCAAACACCAAGCTCACACCAAGAATAAGCGACGCCCCCGCCACCGCAGCCAGCATATTCTGCTTAGCCTTATCAATCTTTAATCTTTTGCCGATTGCAACATTTTTTGCCATCTTTAGTTCTCCGTTCCTATTGCCTTAGCTTTTTCCGTAAACATATCCCCAACTTGCATATACGAGTCAGTCACGTTCTGACGACCAGAAGGTGTAATCGTAATCATATGCTTATTCGCAAAGCTGAACACTTCTGGATTAACGTGCAACACCGCACTAAACATCAGCACCAATTCCCCGCCTGCCGCCTTACCGTTAGTCGAGCTAATCACCTCCAACCCATCCGGCGACATATCGCAAGAGTTCTCGCTCGTCAATTTTCGGTCTTCAGTCACACCATAAGTAATACAACGGCTTTCAAAATGCTCGATATTAGAAATCGCACCGTCATCACTCATATAGCTCCCCTCGTTCTCGTACCAACTCTTTTGCGGCGTACGATAAATACATTTCAGCCCCTCACCGGAACAACCTTGACTCAAATCAATATTGGCGAGTTGCAACGACGTTTTCGTTTCGCTACTCGACGAGCTAGAACTATCCGAGCTGTTCGACGAATAATCATCGGTCGTCTTCGACGGGTCGCAACCATCCGCACCTTTCGCCCAGATCGCATAAATGTTTCCATTGTCGTCCGTATACGGCGAGCCGTTCGTATTCGCTTCGAAAATACACATCGTCGGAATCTCATTGCCGTCTTTATCTACATAGCGACCATAATCATACTTCATCAGCTCAATCGTCTTCTTGAACGACTCCAAAACACGGAAGTCAACACCATCAGTCAACGAACCAGCATTAGCCTGACCGTCAAAATCCAAATCCGAAGTTTCGAGGTTCACGTCAAGCGTAGAAATATTCACCGTATCGCCGTTTCGCGTCGAATGTACAATCGAATACAACACAGTAAAGACGCGCGACAACATCTTCTTATTCTCGCTAATCGTCTGCAAATCAGAAAGCTGCTTTTGTACCGTCAAAAGTTCGGAAAGCCCATCATAACTTTCGATTTTGTCAGACATCTGCTTTAACTGCGAATCTTGCGCATTGATTCTCACGTCCTGCCCAACTTTCACGCCAAGCAAAACCACCACTAGCCCCGCCGCAATCGCAGAAACCACTGCCGACACGAAAAACACCACGTTGCGCTTCTTCTGCGCACGAATCATCTCGGCTTTTACATCAGGAACAAGGTTAATTTCAAACATTACGCATTACTCCTTTCCGCAAGACCAATCGCCACGGCAAATTCACTCGCCACATTTATCAACGCGTTCTGTTGCTCCGGCGACACCCGCACCATCTGCCATGGGTTCCCCTGCATGGTCGGCACATCCGTCTTCGCCTCAATATACTCCGCAATAAACGGAATAATTTCTGCAAAGCCGGAAAGAATAATCCCGCCAACTTTCACATTCGTATATTTCCCTTGGAAGAACAGCACCGACTTCGTCAACTCCGACGCAAACGCTTCCAATGTTGAATCGAGTGCTTTGAACACTTGACCCTCAATCTTATCTTGCGCCAAACCGAATTTCAAGATAAACTGCCGCGCCTGATCTTCACGCACCGACAATGACGACGCCACGGTCTTCACCAAAGCATCGAAACCGCCTGGAATCGAACGCACCAACCTCGGCGCTCCGTGAAACACCACCACAAGGTCAGTCGACCTTTCGCCAAGGTCAACAATCATTCTTGCATCCACCACCCCCGGAGGCATCAAAGCTCTCGCCATAGCGAGCGGCTCCGGCTCCATCGCAATTACATTAAGCCCCATCCCCTCAATTCTTTCCAAAGTCGACTCAGCATAATCAATCGCCGTCGACGATACCAAAACTTCCGCTTTCGCCGGGTCATTAGGCGACGAGCCAAGCGCCACGAAATCCGCTTTCGCTTCATCTGCCGCCATCGGAATATACTGATCAAGCTGGTATTTAATTGTCTTCGCCAAATCTTTCGGATCCTGATTGTCGACTTCCACAATCGAAGTAAACGTCTTCCCCGCCGGCAACCCCACCGCAATATTTTTTGTCCTAATTCCGGCTTGATTAACCGCCGTCAAAATAATATCTTGGAACTTTTTCTTACCAAGATCGGAAGAATCTTGCAACGTTTTCTCGTCAACCGGGACATAAGCATATCTTTGTAAACTCCAGCCACGCTGCTGGTCGCCACCTAGTTGGACAATCCGAATCGACGTTGTCCCAATGTCCATCGCGAAGAAATCGCCCACTCCTTGTAATAATTTCATATTATATATTATATGCTTGTGTTTATTTTTTTGCAAGCGCCAAAAGATAAAATCTTTCGACATTCCCGTTCTTCCCCGCCAAGTTATTGTCTCTCTTATTTTTAACAATAAATCCATTTTCAACGAGCTGCTGTTCAAATTTTTTAATTATTTCTCGTCGCATTCTCTCATTTTTTACCACCCCTTTAACAAGCTGCTCGGGTTTCGCTTCAAATTGTGGCTTCAACATCACTAAAAACTCCGTCCCCTCACTCGCCAGATTTTGTTTAGCATAGACGAGAACTTTGACAAGACTCACGAACGACACGTCCGCCAATATCACATCAATCCTCTCGTCCGTCCTAAACTCAAAAATATCTTGCTTTTCGTGCAGCTCAATCCGCGGATCAAACCTCAGTGGCGCTTTCATCTGCTTCGTTCCTTTTTCAACCGCCACCACTTTCCTCGCCCCACGACCCAGCGCATACTCCGTAAACCCTCCCGTACTCGACCCAATGTCCAATACTACTTTATCGCGAAAATCAAAAGCAAACGCCTGTACGGCGTTTGCTATTTTGATTTCTGCTCTACTTACGACGTTCGCGATACACATAACTTTCCGTATCAACGTTAATTACGTCACCAACTTTGATAAAGGCTGGGACCTTAATAACCACGCCCGTTTCCAGCGTCGCATCTTTCATCACCGATGTCGATGTATCGCCTTTCACGGCAGTCTCCGTATAAGTCACCGTGAGCCACAGATTTTTCGGCAAAACAAGGTTAATCGGAGTTCCGTTATAGAACTGAATCTCCATCTCATCCCCGTCTTTCATAAAATCTTTCATGTCTCCCACCATCTCGGCAAGCAACTCATACTGTTCAAACGACTCCGGATCCATAAAATAGAACTTCTCGTCGTCCTTGTAGAGATATTGCACTTTGCGTGTTGTTACTTCTGCTGGTTCAATTTTCTCTTGTCCCTTAAAAGTTTTCGGCAAAAGTGCACCCGTAATCAAGTTCTTCACTTTCACATTGACGATAGACCCGCCCCGCCCCATCACTTTCTGCGAATACTCAACCACTTTATACGGTTGCCCATCCAGCGTAATCAAGACGTTCTTCTTCAAGTCCGTTGGACCATACATAATATATAAAACCCTTTCTCCCCCATTATATTTATAAACTGCTCAGGATAGATGAGATACAAGGAAACAGGAGCAGCGGAGCGAACCGTACTAAAGGTACGGAGAGCGCTCAGCCCCTTGGGACGCTGCGAGGGCGAAGCCCGACGCAACGCATCTGCTGACGCAGTAGCTCGCTATCCTGTGCAATTTAATTCGCGCTCACAAATGGCAACAGCGCTAAATGACGCGCGCGCTTCACAGCGACCGCTAACTGACGTTGTTGCTTAGCGGTCAAGCCCGTACGAGCACCCGCCTCAATCCGACCATAAGGATCAAGAAACTTTTGCAAAGTTTTCACATCTTTATAGTCAAAATAGATATTCGAGTCAACTTTAACTCTTCGCATATATATTTTCTTTCTATTAAAGTTATTATAATTGTTCTAGTTTTGTTTTAGATAGATGGAGTACAAGGAAGTAGGAGTAACGGAGCGAACCGTACTTAAAGTACGGAGAGCGCTCAGCCCCTTGGGACGCTGCGAGGGCGAAACCCGACGCAACGCATCTACTGACGCAGTAATTCACTATCCAAAACTAAACTAGTTAAAAAGGAATTTCGGATAAATCAATAGGTTCTTCATCATCAGTCGGTTCTTCCGCTGACGCAGAAGCAGCTTCTTCTTTCGCAGCGCTTCCGCCACCAAAGTTTCCGCCGTTATACCCACCGCCACTATTCCTATCATTATTCGCCGGCCCAGTAAAGTTAAAATCTTCCACCACAATTTCCACTCGGCTACGTTTCTGTCCAGAGTTCTTATCTTCCCAGCTACGCTGATCGAGACGTCCCGACACAAGCACGCCGGCACCTTTCTTGGCATATTGCCCAATCATTTCGCCGAGCTTACCCCAAGCCGAACAATCGATAAACGACACCGACTCTTGTTGAGTGCCACTGGAATCGCGATAAACACGGTTCACCGCCACGGAAAACGAACAAACGCTCGCTCCATTTGGAGTCGTTCTAAGCTCTGGATCTCTTGTTAAATTTCCTGTAATAATAGCTTTACTAAAGCCACGCATAAATTATTCCTCCTCGGTTTTTTCATCTTGTGTTTCTTCGGCGCGAGCGGCACGGCGTTCAGCGCGCTTAGCTTCAAGCTTCAGCTTGCGCTCGTCGACAGCGACCAGAAGATAACGTAATACTTCATCAGTAATGTTCAGTACACCGGAAATCTTTGCTGGCGCTTCTGCCGGCAAATCAGCTTCCAAGTAATAGTAAACAGCATAATCTTGACCCTTGATGGTATAAGCAAGGCGTTTTTTGCCTTCATTAGCCTCTTTCGTGACTTTACCACCATTGGTATCGATCAGCTCTTTCACCTTACTGACTACAGCTTCTATATTCATCTCTAAATCAGGATGAATCAAGAACGTAAGTTCGTATTGCTTCACGATTTGCTCCTTTGGTTAACGGGAACGCGACTAAATCCGCTCCCTGAGTTAATATTATCCACATTATACCACATAAGGGATAAGAAGTCTAGAAAATTGTTCGGAAGTCCTTTCTCGCAACGATAAAAAGTCGAGACCAGCAGTCAAAATAACCTTGATACCATTTCCGAGCACTTGCTTGTCATAGGGCACAGGAAATAGGCTATTAAGGTTATTTTGACGACTGCGACGAGACTTCCGTTGCGAAAAGGAGCTTCCGCAATTTTCTAACTATTAGCTAGTTGGTCGAATTCCTCAAGAGATTTAATCAGCATGTCCCTAGGTTTATTCCCATTTTGCGGACCTATAACGCCAATCTCCTCAAACCAAATCGCCAATCCCGACACAAACCCATGTCCCTTTCCAAGATACGTCTGCAACATCGCCGTCGAGAACTTCCCTTTAGAAATCGAAATCTCCACTGCTTTTCGCACCACCGGATCGTTCGGGTCATACTTCCGCCCAAGGTCTCCAAAAGCCCCGCCGTCACTCGGTCCCATCCCTTTAATTTGCACCGGCTGCGCAATCACTTCCGGATTATACTCTGGTGGTCTTTGTGCGCGAAGAAAATCCGTCAAATTCTTCACATCGCCATTGCCCTTATCATCTTCATACGCCCACGCGCCCTGAATTCGTCGCGGCTTCCCCATCATCTCCGTCGTCAACATCAACATATCACCTTTACCGAGCAACTTCTCCGCCCCACCCTGATCAAGCATAATCCGCGAATCAATTTGGCTCCCCACCGCAAAGGCAATCCTCCCCGGCACGTTCGCTTTAATTAGACCCGTAATCACTTTCACTTCCGGACGCTGAGTCGCCAGCACCAAGTGAATCCCCGCCGCCCGACCTTTCTGCGCAATCCTCACAATCAACATCTCCAAATCTTTCCCTGCCATCATCATCAAGTCCGCCATCTCGTCAATCACCACCACAATATACGGCATCTTCCCCTCTTTCGACTCGTCACCCGCTTTCTCGTCTTTCGCCTCTTCGCTCCCCTCTTCCGCTACCATTTTCGTATTATAATCTCCGATGCTCTTCACTTTTTTCTCCGCCATCAAAGTATAACGCTTTTCCATTTCGTTCACCGCCCACTTCAGCGCCGACAATGCTTTATCGGTCGACGTAATAATCGGTGTGAGCAAATGCGGAATTCCGTCGTACATCGCCATCTCCACTTGTTTCGGGTCCACAATAATCAAACGCAAATCACTCGGCGTGTTTCGCCACAAAAGCGAAGAAATCAACGTATTCGTCATCACCGACTTACCTGAACCTGTCGTACCAGCAATCAAGAGATGCGGCATTTTCGCCAGATTCGCCACCACGCTTTTACCAGAAATATCTTTCCCCACCGCAAAAGTCAGCGGATCTTTTGCTCTCTTCCACTCTTGAGAATCAATGATTCCTCTAAGCATCACGCTCGCACTCTTCACGTTCGGAATTTCCACCCCAACTGAACGCGTCCCTGGAATCGGCGCTTCAATACGAATCTTGTCAACAGCAAGGTTCAACGCCAACTCTTTATCGCGCGCCAAAATTTTCGAAAGATTCACCCCCGCTGGCGGTCTCATTGTATACTGAGTAACGCGAGGACCAATATTCGCCCCCTCCATTTCCACGTCAATTCCAAATTCCGCCAGCGTCGACTTTATCACCACGGCGTTCTGTTGAATATTCCCTGCATCCGCCGGGCTTTGCTTCTTCTCCAAAAGGTCAACCGTCGGGAATTTCCAATCTTTATCCGCAACCGACGTCAAAGCTCCTTTATTCTCCGGTTTCGCTTCGGTCTTCCCGACCGGTGCTTCGACTTCCTCAATCTTCCCTCTTCCGAACAATCCACGTTTCTTCGCTGGCATCGCCTCTTCTTTCTTCTCTTCCACCGCTACACCTTTATTCACACGGAATTCCAACTTCCGTTTCTTGCCATCTTCCACTTCTTCAATTTCACCATCTTTCAAATCCTTATCCATCGGCAACTCTTGCTTCTCTTTCCCTTTCAGCGACCGCTTCATCCCCCTCACCACTGCACTCGGCGTCTTCTGTAAAATAAACAACAAACAAACCGCAATCAAGACCACATACACAAAAATCGTCGTCCCCTGCCCAAACATCGGCAAAACCAGTTCATTAATCCACTGTCCGACCGCTCCCCCGTGCGCCGCCTTTTCTCCAAACGTCGACACGCCGCTCGCCCCCGCCGCAAACACAACCAAAAGCACCGACACAATCCACACAATCGCCGGCAACCGGTTGTCTTCACTCCTAAAAATCTTCACCGCAAGATAAGTAAATAAAAACGGAATCACGTACATCCCATTACCAATCACCGAAAAGACAATTTTATACGCCTGATTCTGCTCCCCCGAGAACCACGTCGCCACCAAAATCACAGAAATCGCCAACAAAATCAGCGCAAAAACCTGCTGCCCCCAGCCACCGGGCAATTCTTGCTTTTTTCTCACTTCTCTAGTACTGCGCTTTCCCGCAGTCTTCCCTCGGCTTCCCCCTCTTCCCGAACTCCTCCCACCACGACTTGTTGTTTTCTTCTTCGTAGCCATAACAACTATCATCATAGCATAAAATACGAGAAAAAACAAAAAAATAGCCCCGCAGGGCTATTTTTTATTAATCTAAGTGCCGCATAGATAATGATAACTTGCCCCTATCATCAATAGCCGTAAGTCTAACACGCACTTTCTGCCCCACCTTCAGCACATCTGTCACCTTTTCAACGCGCTTATCAGAAATCTGCGACACATGCAACATGCCGTCAATCCCTGGCATAATATTCACAAACGCACCAAAATCTTTAATCGTCACAACGGTACCCTCATAAATCTTCCCCACCTCCGGTTCCTCAACCAAACTCTTAATCCAATCGAGTGCTTTCTCAATCGCTTTCGGGTCGTTTCCAGAAATCGTCACCAAACCGGAATCTTCAATATCAACCGCCGCCCCCGTCTCGCTCGTAATCTTATTGATAGTCTCCCCACCTTTCCCGATAATCGAGCCAATCTTGTCCGGTTTCACCATCAACTTCTCAATTCTCGGCGCATACTCAGAAATCTTCTCGCGCGGACCAGACAACACCGACAACATATGCTCAAGAATAAACATCCTACCCTCGTGTGACTGTTTAATCGCTTTCTCAAGAATTTCCACCGGCAACCCATGCACTTTCATATCCATCTGCAGCGCCGTCACCCCCTCCGTTGTCCCCGTCACTTTAAAGTCCATATCTCCAGCAAAATCTTCCGCATCCATCAAATCCGTCAGCACATACGCCTTATCAATATCGTCCGCAGTGATTTCCTGACCTTTCGGCACATCCACCATCAGACCCATAGCAACACCGCTAACTGGTCGCTTCAAAGGCACACCAGCATCCATCAACGCCAAGCACGAAGAACACGTTGCCGCCATGCTGGTCGAACCATTCTGCGACATAATCTCCGTCACCGAACGAATCGCATATGGGAACTCTTCCTCGTCCGGCAAAACAGGCAGCAATGCCCTCTCGGCAAGATACCCATGTCCCACCTCACGGCGCCCCGGCGAACCAAGCCGCCCCACTTCACCCACCGTATAAGCCGGCGCATTATAGTGATGCATATAACGACGCTTACCGTCCGTCACTTCCATCGTATCCACGAGCTGCGCGAGAGATAGCGGTGCCAACGTCACGATGTTCATCGCCTGCGTCACTCCACGGGTAAACAGCGACGAGCCATGCGTCCTTGGCAAAATCCCCACTTGTGAAGACAAAGGTCGTACCTCAGTCGTTTTGCGTCCGTCCGGGCGCACCCCATCCTCAACAATCGAACGACGTACTTCATGATGCACGGCAAGCTCAAATGCTTGGTTATATTGGTCACGCAAATTTGCATCATACCACTCAACCTTCTCGTTATCCGTCTCCCCCTCTCCGAGCTCAAGCGCAAACTGGTCATGCATTTCATACTTCATTTCGTCAAGCACTCTCGCCCGCTCCAAAACATTCCCACGTACTTTCTCACCAAACTTCCCCTCCGTCCATTTATCAACCCTTTCCTGAATCTCTGGGTCCGGGAGCACAAGTTCATATTCCTGCTCCGGTGCATCAACAATTTTCTGAAGTTCTCTTTGCAAATCAAGCGCCGGCTGCACATTTTCCACCGCCCAGTGCATCGCCTCGATAATCATTTCTTCCGGCACTTCTTTCGCGCCAGCTTCCACCATCACAACTTTTCCATCTTTACAAGCGACCACAAGATCGAGCGACGATTTCTCACGCTCTTCCGGCGTCAAGAACGCCTTAAACTCCCCGTTAATCCTACCGATTCTCAGTCCCGCCACCGGTCCATCAAACGGCACGCCGGCATTCATCAAAGCCGCCGATGCCGCCACCATCGCCACCACATCCGGGCGGAACGACGGATCCATCGACAGCACCGTCGTCACGACCTGCACCTCTTGACGATACCCTTTCGGGAACAACGGGCGAATCGGACGATCAATCAATCGCCCCACAAGCACCGCATTATCAGACGGTTTCCCCTCCCTCTTAATAAACTTCGAAGAAGAAATCTTCCCCGAAGCATAAAACTTCTCTTCATAGTCAATCGACAGCGGGAAAAAGTCCTGCACCACCGGCTTCGTCCCCACCACGACCGAACCTAAAACGACCGTGTCGCCATATTTCACTAACACCGACGACGTCGTCCTAAACCCGACTCTGTTTACCTCTAAACTCAGCTCCCGCCCCAGCCAGTTAGTTTTTACCACAGTGGTTTTCTTCCCACTCGGATTAATAATATCCATTATTTCCTTTCCTTCTAGGAAAACATCAGAGAACAACCGTAAAACCCTTTACAACTCTTCTCTGTCGTTTTCCTAAATTAATTTACTACCCCCATTATACCACAAAAATCCACCTCTTAAACATTGACTTTTCCGCTTATGTATGATATAATATAGATATAAGCCTATCTGCAAAGATAGAGTACATTCACAAGGGGGGCATCAAATATGCCTTTTACACCGGAATCCATGCTAAAAGCCGAAAAACTCGACCGTCCGCACGTCATCATTGACGCTGCTGACCCCTTACACTTCCAGGTTGAATGGGCTTACCACAACAAAGACATCTCTGTCATCGACCCCATCGTTGAACTGTTCCGCCCTTTACGCGACAGAATCCGTAAAGAGCACGACGTTCACATCGTCGCCACCTCCGGTCCCTGGACCGACAAGAAAGTTGCCAAAGGCAAAATCTCAAGAACCTACGTCTTGTCCTATTGCCCAGGCGAACGTCGCCAAAAAGAAGTCGACCGGCGCTTCCTCGCCTCGGAGTTCAAAGCAATCCAACCTCGACTCCTCGCCGACCTCCAGGACACTCTGGACACTTGGGTTGAAGCCGACAATGGTCTTGCACTTTTCCTCGAAGAGGGTAATAAGGAAAGTATCCACTCTTTTCTTCTTTCCATCGGTCTCCGCCAACCGGAATCCGAAGCGGAAAAACGCCTCACCAAGGAAGAACGCCGTCAGGCATACCTCAAAGCACATCCCGAACACGCCAAAACAGCAAAACCCCGCAAGGCTTCCAAAAAGACCTAATTCCCTCCTACAAAAATCCCCCGATCAATCGGGGGATTTCGCTTTTCTCTGAGCAGAGACTAATCATACAGTGCAGAACCAGGAGAAAGTAGATTTTTAGATGAAGTTCGAGGAAGAGCCGAACCACGGAGCGAACCATACTTAACGTACGGAGAGCGAGTAGTGGAGGCTCTGACGAAGAAATTCGCTAAAAAGCTATTTTCTAAGTCCGAGCTTAGCTACAGTATCCTTGTAAAGCTCAAAGTTGGTAGATTCGAGATATTTTAACAATTTCTTTCTCCTACCGACCATCTGCATAAGTCCGCGCCTCGCCATAAAATCGTGTTTATTCGCCTTCGCGTGCTCCGTCACTTCCTTAATCCTCTCGGTCAGGATCGCAACTTGCACCTCAGGAGAACCGACGTCTTTTTCAGAACGCGCGAGCTTCTTGATAGCCTCTGCTTTCTTATCTTTGCTAATCATACCCGCAATCTTATCATATTTTCATAAATTCTTCAAGAGGCGTCGCCTCCTCAACGATATATTTATCTATCTTCGTCCGTCGCAAATTCGTCAAATATGCTCCCGTCCCCAACTTCTCACCAATATCTTCCCCCAGCGTCCGGATATACGTCCCACTCGACACTTTAGTCTTAATCTTCAACACCGGCCACTCATACTCCAAAATCTCTATCTTATAAATATTCACTTTCCTCACCGGCATCTCCACTTCAATTCCCTTTCGCGCCAAGTCATACGCCCTCCGCCCCTTAATCTTCACCGCCGAAAACACCGGCACTCTCTGCTCAATCTCACCTACAAAACTCTGAACAACTTTTTTAACCACCTCAAAATCCGGCACCTCGCCTGTATAACTTTTTTGCACTTCCCCCTCTGGGTCCCCTGTTGTCGACGTCTCGCCCAGCCGAATCTCCGCCACATACTCTTTATCTAGCTTCATAAACTCTGAACACTTTTTTGTCGCTTTCCCCGCCATCAAAATCAGAAGCCCCGTCGCAAACGGATCTAGCGTCCCCGTATGCCCTACTTTCACTTTCTTCCCCGCTCTTTCCGACAACACTCTCCTCACTCTCGCCACCACCCCAAACGACGTCATCTCCGCCGGCTTATCAATCAAAATAATCTCATCCATATCTACATTATATCATTTGGTTGGCTCTCTGTTCTATTTTTTGTTCAATCGCGCACAAGACCCGATAATTTTGACAACATTTTCCCCATACGAGCAAATCGACGGCCGGTGTTACCCGAGGCGCATTTGCGAGTATAGGGAGAAACATGTGTCAAAATTATAGGGTTCGCGGAGCACCTGAACAAAAACAGAACTGAGAGACAACTCGTGTCAATTTAGGTATGTATCCCTGGTATCTTAAATGCGCTCGGGTCATTCGGTTCCGAATTATTCATCGAATTACTTACCTGTTCTTGACTCTGAAAATTCCCCGCCCCCGTCTGCATCCCCACCGCTTCATTTCCTAATCCCCCCGCTCCCGCCACAGCAGGCATTTGCGGCATTCCCGACGCATCAATCGTCGGTGTCGTCGCTAAGCTTGCATCCACCCCCACTCTGACATCAGGCGCTGGCGCCGCTTCCGGCACTGGAATCGTATTCTCCACTGGCATCGCCCCAACCCCCTGCTCGCCCCCCATCGGCATCCCGCTCGGCGGCATCGCTCCAAAATCCGGCATCGGTGTCACTGGCGGTGGCAAAGTATCTTGCCCAGGCATCGGCATCTGATTCGGTCCAGCCGTCGCCCCCATTAAATCGCTAGCCATGCTCATCGACATCGCCGAGGGAGCACCCGCCGGCGCTTCTTCCGCTCCAAAATTCATCTCTGGTACACCCCCCATCTCCGGCGCCGCTCCCACCGCTGGCGCATTACTCATCGCCGGATTCTGGTCCATCCCCACCGGCTGCTCATCAATCGTCATCCCCCCGCCCGTAATAATCTTCGGCAATTCACCCCCAGGCGCCATCCCCGGCAACGGCGCATTCGCCTCCGCTTGTGCTGCCTTAATAATATTCATCGCCTCTTCTTCTTCATTGACTGCTGGCGCCGGCGTCGGCATCGTGCCAATCCCCGCCATCGGATTCCCTTGCGGCACGTCCATCTTATCCACATCTTGGGTATTCACCTGCGCACCGTTCACCCCCTGTTGCCCCACCTGAATTCCGCCCTCACCAGGCAACGGCTCGTCCAAAGCCTCATCAATCATCTTCCCATAATCCGTCGCCCCCACGTTCGACTTCCCCTGCTCAAGATTATTCAAAATCTGATCCGCCATCGTCGCCCCAGCATAACCATCTGCATTTTCCGGCACTACCGCCACATCCACCCCCGCGACCGTACCACTATTCGCAAGCGCCGCCGGCGCAGTCATCGGACCCAAAGCCGAAGCCATCGCCGCTTTCACCGGGTCAACTTCACCCCCATCCGCCGGCGCAGCCGCTTCAACATTTGCGGAACTTTGCTCCGCGCTCGCTTCAGCTTCCGACCCCTGTTCTTGCGTCTCAGAACCACCACTTTCGATATTCTCCAAAATCGGCTTTCCTGCACCCGTTTCCACAGGCATCTCTACCTCATCTCCCTCACCATGATCAATCGAAAAATGCGACGCATCTTTCTCTTTCACCTCATCCGCCGAACCACCTTCTCCCGACGCATCTTTCTCTTTCACCTCATCCGCCAGCCCATCTTCCCCCGGCACGTCTGCCGTCTCTTCCACCTCCGGCACCACCACGCTCTTCGCGCCCGCGCCCTCACCATCAAAGACAACTTCCCCTTGCACATTTTGCACCACTAACTGCTGGTCTGCCCCCGCCCCCATCAACTTCGCCGCCAGCACCATCGCGTCTGGCGTCGTCGCCGGATTCTTAAATCTATCCGTCGCCGCCACGAGGCCCGTCAAAAGCGCCGTCGCCGTCGCCGCGTCCATTTTATCAACCAACTCAAACGCCAACTTCGACACCATCTCAGAAATCGAACTCGCTTTCGCATCCACCCACTCGACATCGCCAAACTTCCCCGCCGCCCCGTTCGTCACATTAATCGACGTCGCATCGTGCATAATCCGCCCATGTTCCTTGAGCGCCGCATCAAGTTCCGTCGCCGCCGGCACGTTCAAAGAAATCACAAGGTCAACATTATAATCCCCGCGAGAAAACTCAATATCATCCCCAGAAATCGTCGTCTTATACGGCGTTACATACACCTTCACAAAATCACCATCAATCTTATAGCGCAGGTGGTCCGCCTTGTCCTTATTCAGTGCAATCACAAAATCCTGCAAACTCTCCGTTCCCGTCTCAAACCGCTCTTCCGGCTTCAAAAACTGCAACACATTCGGCGTTTTCCCCGAATAAATCGCCGTCACGTGTTTCCCCGCCTCATCCAGCACCATCGACAGCCCCATCGCCGCCGCAATCTCGTCAACACTCGGGTCATTCGAAAGCGCAACCAACACGCTTTCCGCATCATCAATCTTCTCTAAAACTTTCTTCAGCGTCGGGTCGGACACGTCCCGCCCCGCTTTCCCCTTGCTCGAACTTAAATTAGGCTTTTTATTTTCTTTATCGTTCATAAAAATATAATCTTCCAAATCTAGTATACCATAAAACTCATGCTTTTCTAAAAAATCCAAAACTTCTTCATTACAACATAAGAGAGAGCCTTGTAAAATCTTCTCAAATAGAGTATAATATAACAAATCATCAAAAACTACTAATTTTTTATAGGAACCTAAATGCCAATTATCAAATCCGCCAAAAAGGCTGCCCGTCAGACCACCAAGCGCACCGCCAAAAACCAAGAAATCAAAAAGGCGATCAAAACCGCCCTCAAGAATTTCAAGGCTAACCCAACCACCGAGAACATGAAAAAAATCCAGAGCGAATACGACAAAGCCGTCAAAAAAGGTCTTTTAAAGAAAAACACCGCTTCTCGCCGCAAATCTCGCCTTGCCAAGCTCTCCAAAGAACTCAACAAAGTCGAGAAAAAAGCCGTCAAAGGCGCCAAGAAAGCAGTCAAAAAAGCTACAAAATAGCAGCTCTCAATAAAAACGATTTCACTAACATCCACGGCTCCACCGCCGTGGATTTCATTTGCATATCCACTTCCGCCAGTTCTCTCAAAATCTTCTTCTCTCGCACTCCGTTCGGTCGCCACTCAAGTTTTTTCAGCGCCTGCGACACCATCAAACCAAAAAACATATACGGGTCCTGCGTACTTTCAATCTTCTCAAGCTCCACCACCGCCCTCGCTCCGTCACGCAAAGCCATGTCGTATATATTAAACACTGCCCGCATATCCACCGGCGCGCTCAGCTTAAACTCTTTCACTTCCACCCCCGCTTTCACGAGTGCCTTCGTCGCCACGAGCCTCTTATCAAGCTTTGTCTCCCAAATCACCACTTCCGCATCCGTCTTCAAAAACTCCGCAATTTTCTCCGCAAAATCATCAAACACTTCTTTATTCTCACCCAAATCTTTTATCAAAATTCGTCGCCCACCTACTGTAAACAACGACCCACCCAAAAACAAACTCGGCAAATCACCAACAACCATATTCTCCCCCTCAAACACTTCATAGCCCTCCCCCAACACTCGCCGAACTTCGTCAGAAATCTTTACCCGATCATCCCCGGTAAAAACCCTAATCCCCACAGTCACCTTTCTCTTCATTTGCGTCCAAATTGTCCTCCCGCTCGCTTTCAAGTAATTCTAAATCTTTCTCTTCCTCCATAGTTCCTCCTTTCTCCTATTTTACCAAACATTCTCGCTTTTGACACTCTGGGCAATAATGCGTCCCGCG
This sequence comes from uncultured Candidatus Saccharibacteria bacterium, assembly GCA_964425805.1. GTDB lineage: Bacteria > Patescibacteriota > Saccharimonadia > Saccharimonadales > Saccharimonadaceae > Nanosyncoccus. The sequence continues at coordinate 3,470 of CAYRNS010000008.1, read as the reverse complement.
TCCGCCAAGTTTCATCTTCACAATCTCCGCACCGCACCTCCGGCACTTTTCCCCCTCGCGTCCATAAACTTCCGCAAACAAATCAAGATAATCTCCCTTTGTCCCGTCCGCTTTCACATAATTCCGAATCGTCGACCCGCCCGCATCCAAACTTTTCTCCATCACTTTTCTCGCCCCCTCAAGCAAAACTTTCGCTTCTTTCTCAGAAATCTCCCCCGCTTTCCGCTTCGGATGAATCTTCGCATAATAAAGCGACTCATCAGCATAAATATTCCCCAGCCCCGCCACCACCGTCTGGTCCAAAATCACCATCTTAATCGGCGCATTTTTATGCCTCTGAATCCGACGATAAAACTCATCCGGCTTCATTTGCCACGGTTCTTTCGCCAAACTCCGAATAAAATCATCGTCCTCCACCCGATTCGTCGGCAAAACTTTCATAAACCCAAACTTTCGCTGGTCGTTGAAAAACAGCGTCCCTTTCTGAAATTTGATAATTACTCTAGTATGACTATTCGGCAACTCCAACAAACCGTCCGTTGGATGCCCACCACCAAAAGTATGTTTTAATAACTCATCATAATCCAATTTCGAATCGGAAACCGCGCTTTTCGATTCGAAATTCTTACTCGATTCTTTTCGTTGGGACTTTTCTTCGGAATAAGAAAAGTCCCACCACACTAGCTGTCCGGTCATCCGCAAATGGCAAATCACGCTCATCCGATTCGCAAAATCAAATATCAACGCTTTCCCTTTGCGCCTAATCTCCACCACTTCCGTCCCCATAATCTTCGACGGTTCACCCGTAAAACTCTTCCCCGACAGAACCGTCACTCGTAAAACCTTACCACCCTTTTCTTTCACCAGACATTCCGAAAGTCCTCTCCGAATTGTCTCGACTTCAGGCAGCTCCGGCATTATTTTTTACCTTCAATTCCTTTCACCACCTTATCAAGCTGCTCTTCAACAGTAATCTTTTCCGTATTCACTAGCCCCTCAATCCCTTGCGCTTTCAGCTCCTCATCCATCCCCCAAACATTTTTCATCACCAAACTAACTTTCGTTGTCGTCAAAACCGCCTCGCTCGTCTTCACTTCGGCTTTAATATGCTTCACCCACCCCTCATCAAGCATCGCCGCAATCCCCTCACCAAGCTTCACCACTCTCGACCCCACATATCCATACAGCCCCTTGGCGTCAATCGTCTTCACGGTCCCCTCCATATCATTCGTCGTCACCGCCGTCACCGGCACCGACCCATCCCCCACCAAAATATTCATCACACCCCCGCCAACTTCCGCCAACACCACTCCCTCAAACAAAATCACGCCTTTCGAACTCAGCCCCGACACGTCCTCCGTAAACGCCTCCCCCGCCGTATATAACGCGCTCCTCAGCTCTTTCGTTGTCTCTTCCACTTTCCGCATAAACGCCAGCTGCCTGTCACCATTATCGCCATAAGCACCGTCGGTCATCACCGTTCTCAGCTCCCTCACCGCCGTCAAATAAATCGAACTATCATTTTCCATCACTTCCGCCAGCTCCTTATACTCCGAATTTCGATACGCACCATTCACCCCGCGCGACACCTTAGAAAACCCGTCCTTAAGCTCCGTCAGTTCGTTCAAAATCTCCTCGTTCGACAAACTCCTAAAACTATAAGAAAACAATCTCTCCGCTTTCACACGGTCTAAAAGATATTCCTTAAAATAATTAGAAAACCCTCTCGCATCATCCGCCAACTTCACCGTCTCCGTCGTCACAGTCGTCCGAGTCAAAATCGTCTTCACGGCAAATCCCCCGCCGCCCAAAATCAACAAAATCAGCAAAACCACCAAAAAGACTTTTCCGCCCTTTTTCTTAGGTTTTTCTTCATCCTCTTTTTTCTTCACCTCGACTTCGCTCTTCTTTTCAGCTTTCGCCTCAACCTCCTCAAGCTCTTCGTCTTTCACGAGTTCTTCCACCTCCTCTTTCGCAGGTTTATTTTTCTTTTTGTCTTTTTTAGACTTCTTTACCTCTTCCATAATATCCCTATTTTACCATAAAAACCTTTACAAACACAATGAAAATGACCGGCACAAGACCGGTCAGTTGGGAAATGTTACGGACGCCGAAGCGCCATCACGTCAAGGAAGTAATTGTCGTCGCGTCTTTGTCTGGATTCCCAGAGATACTCGTTGCGATATTCCGCTCTTCTGTACTCCTCGTAGCTCCTACCATCATCCCCCATGAGGCAACTGAAACCAGCCAGCACCAAAATACCCACGACAATTCCTACCAAGATTTCCATAAGGTACTCCCCCTTAAAAATGAAATATGAAGTCAAAGACTCCATATCTTATTATACCACACTTTATCAAAAAAGTAAAGCTTTTCCACTCACTCTAACAACCTCACCACCAACCCTATAATCAACTCCTCCTCGCTCGCTTCACTTTCAGAAATCAACAACACCAACGCTGTCAACGCTCTATCAGACAGTTTCGTCTCACCATCAGAAGACAAATGACAGTCGTTCGCCGTCAAAAAATAAATAAAAATCAACGCCCCAATCTGCGCATTTCCCGCCCGAAACGGCTCACTCTTCACCATATAATATAACAGTCTCGCCGCTTTCTCCGCCACACTCTTCCCTGTTTCGTCACTCCCCAGCCTCGCCAAGAATTTCTCAAATCTCAACTCATCCTTAAACTCACCAAACCCCTTTTCTTCCCCCAGCTGCTCCCGAAGATTATCCGCCAAATTCCGCACTTCGCCAATCGTCAAATTCTTCCTCAACTTCCCTTTCTGCGTAAACTGTACCGGCACTTCGCCCGCATCATAATCAGAAATCGTTTCCGCCACCCTTGAATAACGCGAAATCACTTCCAAAATCCCTTTCGCTTCCCCTGCCTCAAGCTCCTGCTTCGCCATTAACCGCTTCACCATCGACAGCGCCCCCTCCAACTCCGCCAATTTCGCCTCCGGCAACTCTTGCAGCCTCCGTTCGTTCACCGCCGCCCCGTCGACCACATACCGCTTCAAAACACTCGTCGCCCAAACGCGAAACTTCGTCGCTTTCTTCGAGTTCACCCTATATCCCACCGAAATAATCGCATCAAGGTTATAAAGATGTCGCTCGCGCTTAACCCTTCTTCCGCCCTCAATTTGAACTTGTGCATTTTTTGCACATGTTCGATTTTCATCCAATTCCCCATCCTTATATATATTCCTTAAGTGCCGTCCAATCACCGTCCTGTCCACATTAAATATCGTTGCCATCTCTTCCTGCGTCGCCCAAATCGTTTCCTTTTCCCTATCTATATCAAATACTACCTCCCCCTCTTCTATATCATAAACAGCTAATGACTTACGAGACGATGTGCTATGCAATGATGAAGGAGCACTGGAGCGAGACGTATTTGGCATACGTCGAGCGAAGCGCGCATCTTCAGAAGCAGCAGAGTGCATCGTATCGTAGGTCATACCTC
>CAYRNS010000007.1:0-30083 GCA_964425805.1 uncultured Candidatus Saccharibacteria bacterium | reverse complement strand
TCGGCCGCGAACAAACTTCAAACGCCAAAATCGAAAACCTCTTCACTTACCGCGGCCTCGGCAAGGAAGAAGTCACGGAAGCAACCGCGGGCGACATCGTCGCTATCACCGGCATTGACAAAGCCAACATCGGCGATACCATTGCCACCGGCGACCAGCCCGAAGCCTTACCCACCATCGAACTTGAACCGCCCACTCTCAGCATCTACATCGGTCCCAACACCAGCCCGCTCAAGGGCAAAGAGGGCGAGTTCACGACTTCTCGCCAAATCGCCGAACGTCTCGAAAGGGAACTAGAAACCAACATCGCCCTCAAAATCGTCCCCGACGGCCTCGGTTACAAAGTCTCCGGTCGCGGCGAACTCCATCTTTCCGTCCTTATCGAAACCATGCGTCGCGAGGGTTATGAACTCGAAGTTGGCCGCCCCGAAGTCGTCTATAAAGACATCGACGGCGTCAAGTCCGAACCGGTCGAAAGCCTCACGGTCGAAACTGACTCCGCCTACGTCGGCGCCGTCTCCCAAGAACTCGGGATTCGCAAAGCCGACCTCAAATCCACGGAAATCACGAGCACCGGCTCTACTCGCTTCACTTACGAAATCACCACCGCCGCCCTCATCGGTCTCCGCAACAACCTCCTCACCGCCACCAAAGGCACGGTGATTATGTCCAGCATCCCCAAAGGCTACAAACCTGTCGAATCCAAATATAAACCGGAACGCAACGGCGCCCTCATTGCCTTTGAATCTGGCACTTCCACCGCCTATGCCCTCGACATGGCACAAGCCCGCGGCACTCTCTTCATCCCGCCCCAAGTGCCCGTCTACCAAGGCATGATCGTCGGCCTCTCTAACAAAAAAGAAGACATCGACCTCAACATCTGCCGCGAAAAACAGCTCACCAACATGCGCACTCACGCTTCTGACGGCGCCATCCAGCTCACGCCCTACACTCAACTTTCCCTGGAGCAATGTCTCGACTTCCTCTTGGACGACGAACTCCTTGAAGTCACGCCCAAATCCCTCCGTCTCCGCAAACGTCAGCTCGACCCCATCAAACGCAAACGCGAAAATAGAGCATAGTATTTACATATTGTAAAATATGTGCTATAATAGAAGCATGACTTCATGTTGCTTTTTGCAACTGTACATTAATTTATAGAAAGGGGTGACAAAAATGCGTCCCGTCTCTGCTGTCGATTGTATCCCAGTTAGCTACTTTGACGAAAAACTCGGAATCAACGGAAACGCCAGTCTACTTTATCTTGGCAAAACCAACTTGCGTTGGCTCGCAGAATTCTGGAAAAACCGCAGGAAAAAATTCATCGAAAAACGCAACGCCACCAACAACTCAGAGGCGCGTGAACGCGCAAACGACGAAATCGAATACTGCACGGGCAACATCAAGCTTCTCGAAAGCCTCATCCGAACCGAAAGCGACACCTTTGAAGCGAAGCCTAACATCTTTGAATATGTCGTTCGGGTTGGCACTCGCGTCGCAGTTTTCCGGGAAAATCCCGACCGTTACGTCGTAGGCAACATCGTCAAAATCAAAGGTGACGACAACGCTGTCGAAAGCGTCGTCGTCCGCAGTTTTGACCGCAGTAGCTCACGCACGATTGAATTGGAATTCACGCCGAGTAACATTATCATGTGCACCGAAGAGCAGTTCCGGTACTATTGCCGGGACAAGGATTTCTATCGCTTTGTTCTCAAATACCGCTTCCCAATGCTCACGCCAACGGAATATTCAATGATTGACCGCATGGTCGCGGCACTTCCGCCGTTGGATCCGCTGAGAGGAATATGAAGAAGTCCCTCCCCAAATTGCGCTAGCCGTAGCGCCTCCCCCTTTTCCCGCCCTGTTCACACAGGGCGTTTTTTCTACTTTACTATTAGCAAAAATATATTATAATAATGGCAGTAATCCTGTTGGTTTTAAGCACCTTGCTATTGTTGTTTTGTTACATATTGACTAGAAGGGAGGACAAGATGGAGACCACAAATTACTCCGTCACTGTTGGTACTGTCACTTATACTGACTTTCCGACCTACGCCGAAATCAACCGTTTTCGACCCGATGTCATCCGCGAACTCGTCGTTTTCTTCCGCATGGTAGGACTCTGTAGCACTCAGCAAATCAGTCGTGCCATCGACAGTCCCGAAACCGACAATAAAGTCCGTTTTCTCTTGAATCGTATCGGCGCCGTTGATGTCGACGAAAGCTTCGCAGAAGAAAACATTGCCTTCACCGAGAACGAACTCCAGCGCAAAATCCTTGGCAAAGATAAGACCGCTTACACCGTTAAAGTTAGCGACCTTGTCAAAAGGATGCATAAAATGTCCTCGCTGACTCCGAAAAAGGCATTAACTGAACTTCTTCACGAACTTCAGCTCGCAGCTAAAACTGAGAAGAGAGGACATCGGAACATCAAGAAAACTAAGGAACCCGAAGAGGAAAAGATTGAGAAAAATAAGGAAACTGAGGAGAAGAAAATGAATAATTTTGACAAAGTCACCAAGATCATCTCCGAATGCCCAATCGCTCCAAACCGCGACTTCCGCGCTGTCCGCAAGTCCAAGGAATACCTGACTAGCCTCTCGGAATACTTCCCGCACGTCTCCGCCAGTATGATTGCTCAGTATCTATTTGACGACAACATTAAACTGGCGACCGTCAACGGCATGTTCCACGCCGCTCGAATCTCGCGCGGCAAGGTTCCAACTAACCGCCCTAACTCGGACATCACTCTGGAGCGCATCGCTTTCGTCGCTTGGACCGGGCACGATTGGCAGCATTTTATCAACCCCGACGATTCTTTGACCGACCCGATTAAACGTGAAGCAAAGGTCGTTAAAGAGCCGAAGCAGCCCGTCAGGCTGTCTATCGAATTTGCCGCCGAAGAGCCTATCGAGTCTGCCGCCGAAGCACCGGTCGAACCTCCGGTCGAAAAATATGTCGAGCCGCCTACCGAAGCGCCGACTGAGCCTCTGGAAAATCCGACGCCTGCGTCCGAAACGCCGACCGAAAACACCAGCCTCGCTTGCGCCCCACCGCTTTATCTTGCCGAGCTCAAAATCGCCGGTCAAAACGACGCCATCCTGCGCCTGATTGACCAGATTTCTCACAACGCTTCGATCGACCTCCTCGCTTACCATGTTGCAAAATAACTTCCGCTTCTCCCGACCTCGCGTCGGGAGTTTTTCTGCTATAATAAATTCATGTCTTACTTAATCGACACCCACTGTCACCTCCACGACCGCGAATTCTTCACTGAAGCACAAGCGAAAACTATGCTAGAAAACGCTCACGCCCGCGGCATTCGCCAAATCATCTGCATCGGCACGAATAATGACGACTCCCTCGCCGCCCGCGACTTCGCCAAGAAACACGACAACGTCTTCTGGACCTACGGCATCCACCCAGAGTTTGCTAGGGATAGTTCGTGTTCGGGGACCAGGACGAAACCCGAACACGAACCATCCAGCAAGCTGGTCGCCATCGGCGAAGTCGGCCTCGACTACCACTACCCCGGCTACGACCGCCAAAAACAAATCGAACTGCTCGAACAAATGCTCGACCTCGCCATCCAACTCGACCTCCCTTGCTCCCTCCACGTCCGCGACGCTTTTGACGACTTCTTCGCCGTCATCAAAAACTTCCCCAAGCTAAAACCCAGCGTCCTCCACTCTTTCTCCGACTCACCAGAAAACCTCGCCAAGGCACTCAGTCGCGACTTTTACATCGGCATCAACGGTCTCGCCACTTTCGCCAACCTCGACTGCTACAAAGACCTCGCCTCTGATTTTCTCAGCCGTGTCATCTTAGAAACAGATGCACCTTTCTTGACACCGGTACCAAATCGTGGTAAAATAAATGAACCAGGCAACGTCGCCGACGTCGCCTCTTGGTTAGCAAAGAAAATTGGGGTTTCAAGCGACAAAATCGCAGAATGGACTACCAAAAATGCCAGAACAATCTTCAACCTTCCGCATCCCGAACCAAACCACGGCGCCGACCCCCGCGCCTAGCTTTCTTGAACTTCGCGACCAAGAAATCTTCGCCGAACTAAACAACATAGCCGAGGAAATTGACCGATGTCGCGCCTTGATTCTTTACTAAACGACCTCAAGCCTAAAAAATACTTGACCAAAACGCTCGACGACAAAATCAACCTCGAATCCGAACTTGGTCGCACAATTTTTGGTCCCATCCCCGCCGGGCATCAACGCGAATTCTTCGAACACAAGAAAAACCTCTGGATTTGGCACGAATCTTGGCTTGACTCCGGCGTCGAACATGCCATCACTCTCCGCTACGAAGTTCGCCCCGACGGCGTCTTCAAAAAAATGAACGGCTCGCCCTATTATAAACTCGAGGGCGCCGAGCTAGAAAACTTCCGCGCCGCCACGCACAGATACCTCGAACTCATCAAAACCAACATCTACTACACGCATTAACAATTCTTATGCTATAATTGGGTTATGAACCCGATGAACCCCGCCGATAAAATCGACCAAGTCGCCGGCACTAAACCCAAAAAACATTTGTCGAAAAAAGCGAAACTCGCTCTCATCATCTTCGCCGCCGTCATCGTCACTGCCGGCATCGTCGTCGCCCTCTTCCTTTTCGTTTTTAAACACGAAGAACCAGAAATCGTCCTCACTGACCGCGACTACCTTGTCGCTCACGCTTGGGAAAAACAAGGCGCCCCGACCGTCATTTGGACTTTCCGCGCCGACGGCTCTGGTGAAATCACCACCAACAAACAAAACTATTACAGCATGAAATGGTCTCTCGAACAAGATAACTTATTGAACATCAAAACCGACTGGCTCTACGAACTAAATAACAGTTTTGAATTTAGCTACGACAAAGAAAACGACAGATTCACAGTTAAAAACAAAGGCGACGAGACCGAATCGACTTTCGCCCCTCTCGGCACCGCCGAACAACAGCCTGCCGAACCAGCACCCGAAGAACTTGAAAAAACTGAAGAATAATTATATAATATATTCATGATTTACCTCGACCACGCGGCGGCAACTCCCGTCTCCGAGAAAGCCTTGAACGCCATGATTCCGTTCATGACGACCGACTTTTTCAACCCCTCCGCCCCCTACCTCCCCGCCGCCAAAGCCCGTCAAAGCTACGAAATCGCCAAAAACCAAATCGCCAACTTCATCGGCGCCAAGGGTAACGATCTCGTCATCACTAGCGGCGCCACCGAAGCTAACGCCCTCGCCTTTACCGCCGTTTTGGGCGCAAAAACCGAGTTATTAGAGCGCGGGAGCAATCTCCGCAAAAACGGCGATTCTACCCCTGTAAAATCGCCCAAAATTTTAGTCCTAGAAACCGAACACGCTTCCGTCCTCGAAAACGCCAAAAAATACGATTGTGAGACCATAAAAGTCGACCGAACCGGACTCATTAGCCTCGCCGACCTCAAACAAAAACTTTCCGACAGCGTCGGACTCATCTCCGTCTCCCTCGCCAACAACGAACTCGGCACAATCCAACCTCTCGCGGAAATCTCTGAACTCATCAAGGCAACTAGACTCGACCGCCTCAAACGGGGAATCACCACGCCGCTTCTCCTCCACTCTGACGCCTCGCAGGGTCTCGCTTTAATAGAAATTAACGTCGCCCGTCTCGGCGTCGACCTCCTGACCTTAAACGCTGCCAAAGTCGGCGGACCAAAGGGCGTCGGCGCTCTTTACATCGCCCACGGCGTTAAACTAACACCATATATATATGGTGGCGGTCAAGAACGCGGTCTCCGCTCTGGCACCGAAAACGTCGCTGGTGTGGTCGGCTTCGCCAAAGCCCTCGAACTTTTGCGCGGTCATCAGTCCGCAAAACGTAAAAATTACACGCGCCTTGTGGAAATCCTTAAAAGTGAACTAAAAGACACCAAGGTTGAACCAATTTTCCTCGGCAACAAAAAACGCCAGCTCGCCAACTTCTGCCCCGTCTCTTTCCCGGGTCTCGACGCCGAACGCCTCATCTTCGCCTTGGAAGATAAAGAAGTTTACCTCTCGACCGGCGCCGCCTGCTCCGCCAGCAAAGGCGAACCCTCCCACGTCTTAAAAGCCATCGGTCTCTCCGACGCAGAAATCAAAGGCAGTCTTCGCATCTCCCTCGGCGTTCTTAACAATGAAGAAAACATCAGAGAAGCCGGGGAACTCATAAAGAACGCAGTAAACGAAGAATACACGAGGAGTAGGCTATGAGCGGGGAGACAGGTCCGTCTCGCCGGTATTGCGGAGGTTACGACCGAGTATTAGGGCGCGACACCCGCGACGGCGGGAGCGAGGGACTCGACCGGCGAACGAACTGTCGACCGCAAGCGAATAGCCGTGGCTTGGTTTATCTCGGTATGTCCGGCGGTGTTGACAGCTCCGTCTCGGCAATTTTGCTCCAAGAACAAGGCTACAAAGTCGTCGGCGTCTACATGAAAAACTGGTCCAAAGACCTCCCCGGCATGAAATGCCCTTGGGCAGAAGACCTCGCCGACGCCAAGCGCGTCGCCGTCAAGCTCGGCATCGACTTCGAAGTTTTCGACTTCGAACAACAATACAAAGCCAAAGTCGTCGACTATATGCTCGCCGAATTCAAAGCCGGCAGAACTCCCAACCCCGACATCATGTGCAACCAAGAAATCAAATTCAAACTTTTCTTCGACGAATGTCTGAAGCGCGGCGCCGACTACATCGCCACCGGTCACTACGCTAAATCAGAAAACGGCAAACTCAAGCTTGCTAAAGACACGAACAAAGACCAGACCTACTTCCTCTACCGGATTAGTAAACAAGCCGTCGAAAAGACCATTTTTCCATTAGCGGATTTGCGAAAACCCGAAGTCAAAGAACTCGCCGCCAAACACAACCTCGCTAATGCTTATAAAAAGGAAAGCATGGGCGTCTGCTTCGTCGGCGACGTTGGTATGAAAGATTTTCTCCGTGAGTATATCGATCTTAAACCTGGCGAAATCCGCGAACAAGAAACAGAAAAAATTCTCGGCTACCACGACGGCGCCGTCTTCTACACCATCGGTCAGCGCCATGGTCTCTACATCGGCGGTGGACTCCCCTACTACGTCGTCGCCAAAGACTTAGACAAAAACATCGTCTACGTCTCCAAAAACCTCAATGCCACGGATTTATGGACTAAGGAAATTAAACTAGAAAACCTCTTCTTCCGCGACCAAAACGACTTGCCAAAGGACGGTAAAATCCTCGTCCGTCTCCGCCACCGTGCGCTCTTAATTCCCGCAACACTAAAAAACAATACCGTATATCTTGAAGAAGAAGTAAAGCGAATTGCCCCCGGCCAAAGCATCGTATTTTATGACAAAGACACCTGTTTAGGCGGCGGAATCGTTAGCTAGTAGCCACCCGAAAGTGCTATAATAAATTCATGGACACGAATTTTGTTGTCGCGCAAATCTTCGGTGGGCTGGGCATGGTCGCCAGTATCTGCTCGATGCAGTTCAAAAAGCGCAAGTACATTTTGATTGCTCTACTCCTACTCAACCTTTTCTCCGCCCTTAACCTCGCCCTTCTCGACTCCTTCGGTAGTGCCAACATCAGCATTTTTGCCATTCTAGAAATGACCATCAACGCCCTCTTCGAGCACCGCAAGAAGCCTGTTCCGAAAATTATCATCGCCCTCTACGTTGTCATCAATATCGTCCTCGGTATTTTGAGTTTTCGCGGCCCGCTGGACGTTATCCCAATTCTTTGCGCCCTCATTTTCTGCGCCACCCTCCTCGCTAAAAACGAACAAAATATCCGTAAACTCATGCTCGCTAATCAGTCTCTCTGGCTCATTTTTGACCTCTCCGTCCGCACCTATGTTCTCTCCGGCTCAAACGTCCTCACTATCATCTCCACCGCCACTGCCCTCTACCGCTACCGCCAAAAATCCTCCACCAAATCCACCCGGTAGGTTACCAAAGAATATGTTGCTTACTCTTGGACTTGACACGCCCGAAAAAATTGCCGCAGCGGAAGAAAAACAAAAGACCCGTTACGAAGCAGATCTAAAAAAGTCGAATGTCTAAAACCTCGGACCAGTAACAATTAATAAGAAAGAAAAAACGATCAACGTTCGCTATCTCACCCCCAACGACCCCACTACGTCCCGCTATTGACTTTTTCGGGGGGGGGGGGGGTGAATTAAAAGCATAAAGGTCATATGTAAAAACCAATATAAATATAAAAAAGGAAAACCATGTCTCCACGCATTAAAAATAAAACAAAGCCACTATTTGGCGCTATCCTCACCGGCGCCCTCGCTCTCGGCGGTTTATCAACCAACACTTTCGCCGAAGGTTCCTCAAGCTACTTTGACGCCAATGCCGCCCAGTGTGTCGTCGACAGCTACAATACTGAACATTCGACTAGCATTACCACCATCGAGCAAGTTGATTTTAGTGCCGTAACTATGCTTACTTGTCGGAACCGCAGCATTACAAACATTCGCGGCCTAGTTCTTATGCCGAATTTGATCGGACTAGATTTAAGCGGTAACAACAACTTATCTACAATAGACCTCTCTCAAAATACCGAACTCCTCTATCTGTATTTATCCGACACAAATATAAAACGGCTCGACATATCCAATAACCCAGACATTATCAGTTTCAATCCACCGAGCCTTATGGCGTCGGGTGGGCTTGTCACTAGCGCTTATATAGAGAAGAATGATGATGAAGTATACGGTTACAAAATGGATTTGAGTGGCCTCAAATTTTGGAGAGATGAGAACTATACGGAAACTGAAAGATCAGATTATCAGTACTATGATTCGATGGCAAAAACAGTGTATGGCAAAGAAGAAACTATATATTCCCATTCGCCAGTAGTCAGTTATAAAGGAGCGGATATAAATCCACGCGGCGGTCAACAAAGAGATTATATTATGATTCAGGATGCCGAAGAGTCTAATTCATATAGCTATTTCAGCGACTACTTCGGACCTTTTACCTATGTCTATAAAGGCGACGAGCTCGATACGAACGATGAAATCGAAAAATTCATGGACTTTCAAAATAAAGATTACACGCTTAGATTCTCTGACGTCTACGAAAACTATAAATTATCAAAAATAGTTCTCAATGATGTTGCGGGCGACTTTACTCTTTTAACAGACGAAGAAACGCATAAAACTGGAATCCACGGCACCGAAGCATCAGTGAACGTCTACTATTACTTCGATCTTAAAACCGACGAAGATACTCCCACCGCTCCTAACACCGGTTTCTTCACCAACGAAGACGGCGGCGTCAACCTCGCCAACATCGCCGCTCTCTTCGCCGGCATCTCCGTCATCGCATTCCTTTCTCTCGGCATTACTTTCCGCATCCGCAAGCACCACAAAGCTTCTCGCTTCTAAGTTAAAAACAGTAAACCCCTCCCCGCGGAGGGGTTTACTTTAATTAAGCATAAATGTTAAAATATAATAAAGCATAAACAGGAACGAAATCATGGCAGAAGAAAAACCAATTAATGATTTGCCCGTCGACAAAAACGAAGCGCCGGAAGCACCAAAGTCGACTCCAAAACCGGAAGACTCAACTCCACCGGAGTCTGAATCGTCTCGGTCTTCCAAAAAACGCTCTTTCCTCCCCGTCCTGTTCGTTATTTTAGCTCTCGGCTCCGCCGTCGGCGTTTACTTCCTCGTCAGCAGTCTCATCAAGCCCAACAAAAACGTCATTGTCGACGAACTCACCGCCGAAGAAAAATCCCTCCTCGCTGACGCCACCGACACCCTCTTCACGGCGCAAACTCTTCCGCGCATCGACGCCTCGCTCGCCACGCAACCTCTCACCGACGCTTTCGTCAAAGACTTCACTAAGCGTACCACCAGCGAACTCGGCATTGAATACTCCAACACTCACCCTGCCTACGTCAAACTCCTCAACAACGAAACCGACCTCATCGTCGTCACCGAACCGAGCGAAGATGAACTTGCTCTCGCCGCCGAAAAGGGCATCGAACTTGAAGTCACTAAGGTTGTTAATGAGGGCTTCGCTTTCTTCGTCAACAAGGACAACCCCGTCTCTGACGTTTCGTTCGACAACATCGTCAAAATTTACACCGGCGAAATCCTCAACTGGAAAGATCTCGGCGGGAACGACGCGGAAATCATCGCTTATCAACGTCCCGAAAACTCCGGCTCCCAGACCGGTCTTTACAACCTCGTCTTGAAAGGCAAAGAAGTTAAAATCCCCACTATCAAGGAGCAGGTCCAACTTTCCATGGCGGGCATCGTCGACTATGTCGCCGCTTACGATAACGCCATCGACGCCATAGGTTACGGCTTCTACTACTACGTCAACACCATGTACTATAACGAAAACCTCAAATATCTCGCCATCGACGGCGTCGCTCCGACTTACGAAACCATCCAAAACGGCACCTACCCGATTCTTTCCGCTTACTACATCGTCACGCGCAAGAACGACCAGAACGAAAACATTGCCAATCTTAAAAAAGCTATGCTTTCCCAACGTGGTCAGCGCGTAGCTAGCGAGGCAGGTTATGTCCCAGTCAAATAACGAAACACCAACCGAACCAGAACCAATCAAACCCGAGCCAGTTGAATCTGAATCCGAACCAACTGAAGCGGAAATTGTCGCCGCGTTCAGCGATGACGAACCTGACAAAAAACCAGAAAATAAGTCAGAAGATAAACCTGACAAAAAATCCGATAAGACCAAGCCAAAGAAAAAACTTTCCAAAAAAGCCAAAATCATCATCGGCGTCTCCGCTTGGCTGGTTTTAGTCGGCGCCGCCGTCGCTCTCGCTTTCATTTTGCGACCCGCTGAAGAAATCGAACACATCGCGCCCGTCATCGAAGAATTTAAATGGGTCGACGATCAAGCCGACAAAGATCTCGACTACGTCGACATCGACTACTACGGTTTTTACGACGCCAACTCCATCTACCTCGAACGTTTGACTGCCGACGATGATTACAGTTCACCATATTATTACGTTTATCGCCTCCGCGGTCTTAAGAATAAAACCGTCGAAGATAAAATCAACCAGCGCATCCTTTCTGTTGTCGACTCACTCATGTCGCTCGCCGGCAAAGAAAGTTACCAAAAACCTCACCTCAACGCCATGGCAAACCTCGACAACGTCCTATCTTTCTATATTTATTACTATCCCGCCGAAGATACGTCCATCACGAAGACTCGTGGCATCACTTTCGACCTCAACACTGGCGACGAATTAACTTTTGATGACATCTTCATTAACGATTACGACCCGACGCAATACCTCCACAAAGCTTTTTATGACGGACTATCCTCGACTCTCCAATTTCGTCGCAAATATCTTGAACAAAATATCGTCTACGCCAAGTGGAATCTCGAACACCCCGAATATTACAACAATAATCGCACCGCAGAAGACGATCGCAAGGCAATTGAACAATACCGCGCCGAAATCGCCGAAATCGACGCCGCGTTCAATGACATGGAGAGCTACTCTCTCGAAGAAGCTAAAAAATATCTCGCCGGCGACAAACAATTCTACCTCAACGCTTACGGTCCCGCCTTTATTTATAAAGACGGCACCACCGTCGTTAAATCCGAAGCTGGTGACAACGCCAAATATCTCGCTTTCTACCGTGATTACAAAAGCAAAAACTCTCTCTTCGAAAACGATTCTCTCGGCGCCAAGCACCTTTTCTACACTTACAACGGCAATCCGCTAGCTAGCGCTTATAAAGAAGAGCGCACGATTATCGAATCGAACAATTACCTCATCGAAAGCATCGCGAACACAAAGGACTACCCCGATAAGGACGCCAAATATCGCTCCTACATCCAGAATCAGTTACTAGCCCTCGCTAATCAAAGTGGTCGCTTCTACAACTTCGGCGTTTACTACTCTAATGCTTATCGTGCCGGTAGTAGCGGTCGTGAGTATCATTATTATATCGTTAGCGCATATATTGTCGCCGAATCCTGCAGTGAAGAATATTACAAATCTACTTATCGCAAGGCTATTATCGATGGTAAAACTCAAAACGTCTCCTTTGGTATCCCGATTCAGCCCGCACGCACCGGTCGCTATGACCCCGCAGAAATCAGCAAAATTGACAGCGAAAAAATAAAAGGCACCAACGCCGTTATGGATGAATCCGGTAAAATCTACACCGACCCGTCAGAAATTTTCGTCGACGGCACTGATTGGGAAACTTACCTCAAACAGTTCTTCTACGACAATGACACTCGCTGGGAAAACGGCTACATCCATCGTAACGAATATTCCGACACCGATAAAGCCCACCATAACTTCGGCTACCGCTTCAACGGTGACATGATTCAAGTTGGTCTCAAAGACAACTCTGACTATGGCTTCAGCCGTTCAAACATGCTTCCAATTTACCGCATCCCCAACGAATATCTCAAAGAGCCTTTCCAGCATTAGCTTCTAGACGCACCATAAAACCCCCCGCACTCGGCGGGGGAAAGGTTTGAGTTAGCTACGACCTTGGTGGGCAAAATATTCTTCGATGGCATCAATGTCTTTCTGGTCTTTTGGCAAATTACGCCCTTTCTTAAACCTCAGAATACTCGCCAGCGTCTCGCAGAGATACCCATCAACCATATCATAATCCACTTTGTTCATCCCGACCGTCACATCCAAATTGCCGCGCAACTCATAAAAACCATGTTTGTTCGGCATCTTGTCGCGAATGCCCAGCTCCTCTGCTAGACCATCAGAAACACAGATGTCGACATCGCGCGTCTGCTCGCGCAGACCACGCATCACCAACGACCCACCGGACAACAAGACATACTGATACCTCGGCAATCTCTCCAAACGTTTCTGTAACTCTCGCTTATCCATCGTTATCGTTCTCTCCTCTCTGTAAATCTCAGTAGCTCTCCGTAGCTCAAACCCAATTTTGAAAAGTTCACCCACCTATCTTATTATAATAACACATTTCTCCCGAAATATCAAACCTCACTCTTGACTTTTTGTCACGGGGGGGGGGGGGGTACAATTAAAAGCATAAATGATATAATAAAACCAAAGCACATATATAAATAAAGGAACCCCCTAATGAAACAAATGATGGATCAAAATATGAACATGGAAATGGCAAACTCTACCATGGGCATCACCAAGACAGAAAGCAAAGGCACGATGATTGGCATGATTTGCTGCTCAATTCTTGCAATAGCTGGCATCGGCTTCGGCGTCTATGAATATCTCCAAGCAAATCAAACCAAACAACAAATCGCTGACCTCAAAGTAGAAATCAAAAACTCTGACGGCTCCACCACCACTCTCGAAACCGACAAGATTGAAGTTAAGGACGACACTAAAACCGTTGTCATCACGGACGCCTCAGACGCCAATGAAGTGGCTAAACATGGCGTCTTAGATGATGAATTCATTTATTTCTACGAATGGGGAGTAAAAGTCAAACTGCAGGACGACAAAATCGCAGGGGTTCTAATCGATATTAAGCCCAGCCGATATAAGATCTGGGGCGGAGAAGGATCAATGCCATATGAAGTCGACGAATCGTTTACACTTTTTAGGGAATCTAATGACAACATTGCTCCGCAGAGCCTAGCATATAATCAAAAAGTCTATCAGGATGAGGAATATACATATTTCTTATCAAGACCCAACGGGACTAACTACCCATACGCTGACGAACAGATACGAAAAACAACGATTGCATATAGCAATGATAATGCGTTTTTAGATGCCAGCAACTGGTCAAAAATCTAGCAAATGCGGATAGGCGACGCTCGCTCAAATAATGACTACAAAGAATATATATGCTGGGGGATGTCATAATTAGCTCAAGTATTATATAATAAAACCAAAGCACATATAAACAAGGAATCAACAATAAGCTATGACCACCGAGCAAAACAACCCCCAATCAATCCCAGAGTCAACACCGAACCCACAGCCACCCTCTACTTCCATCTCTACTCCCGAACCAAATTCAGAACCCATCCCAATGCCAAATCCTTTTGCACAACAATCACCCAAAAAGAACAAGAAAATCATCCTCACTCTTGCCTGTATCTTGCTAGTCTTATGCCTTGGCGTCGGCGCTTACTTCCTCTACTTTAACACCCCTGCCGAACCAATTTCTGATAACAAAGTTGAAGAACAAAAATCGTCCGCCCCCTCAAGCAGCAATGTTACAAAAACTACTGAGCCCGTA
Organism: uncultured Candidatus Saccharibacteria bacterium; assembly: GCA_964425805.1. Lineage (GTDB taxonomy): Bacteria > Patescibacteriota > Saccharimonadia > Saccharimonadales > Saccharimonadaceae > Nanosyncoccus. The sequence goes on along the minus strand of CAYRNS010000007.1, from coordinate 15,866 downwards.
TCTGACGCAAACCCCGACACTCAAAGCAACAGCGAAACGCAAACAGAAAGTGATGTCCCAGGTGGTGCGCACAGTGTAATTGGTGAGGCTACCTATGACGGAGAATATGTATATATAGAGCGATGGGGCATCAAAATTAAATTCAGCAATGATTTAAAAATCTTAGGCTCGCTCGAAATCACGAGCGAAAACGACAAAGAAAAAATTTATGTCAGAATGGTCGACATCGAGACGGCTAATGCTCTAACGAATATTCCGACCGATTCCGTTGGCATGATACCAGGAATTCACATTGTTAGAACAATAGACCAAGAGTACGACCCGTTCTCCTTTGGTAGTCCAATTCAGCCAGTCTATAATGATGGCGAGTATAATTATTTTGCATACCAGCCAACGGGTTATCAACTCGATTCTAACCTTGCGGAATATAGTAGCAAGATTTCAAACGCTTTCGCAAAAGCTTTTGAAGAAGTCTTTTCCGACCCCGCCAACTACTCCGCAATCTAGCACTCGACATTTGCTGGGGGGGCTATAATTTAATTAAGCATAAAGCCATTAAACTCTAAACAGGAACTTAACCATGGAAAAAGTACCAACAGAAAATGAAGAAATTGCGCGAAACTCTGACGCGCTTCAATCATCAGAAAAACAGGGGTCAAAGCAGCAAAACGGTCTCAAAATCGTCACCATCATTTGCGCCGTCCTCGCAGTAGCCGGCATCGGCTTCGGTGTCTATGGCTTCTTCTTCAAAAAATCAGAAACTCCAACTCAAAATACCGACACCTTAAATCTCGAATCCGAACTCGCCAGCTATAAACAAAAATACTCTGTCCTCCAAAATTACGTCAAAGAACTCGAAGCCTCCGGCACTGAGGTATCCGAAGAAGTCAAATCTGCGACCTCAGAAACCGATACGGGCGACATTAAACAATGCGTGGAGGCTACCATCGTTTCCGGTTCCGGAGCGTCGCAAGAGGATGGGTATTTCTACCTTAACGAATGGGGGATTAAAGTCAAGCTCGCAGAGGGCGAAAATTACAAAGTCCTCGGCTATTTATATAACAGCGAAGCTAAAGCTCCAGATGAATCCCAAGGAACATACGAAGTTTGGGGCGGTTCATATACTGCCGAAAACTCTGACGCTTTCGTCGGTTTTTATCCATCTGTCTCTGATAATTCATCTTTAACAGTTGTGAGGTATATCACCGAGCTAATCCCACACTATGCCGTGTATGGAGAATTCCATAAAGTTTGGACAGATGAAAAATACACATACTACGCAGTCAATCCAAACGGCGTGTCGGTAACTGATAACTCTTTACAATTAAAAATAGTTGATTTTTGGAAGAATTCTGGTTTTATGGACGCAAATAACTACTCCGCAATCTAGCACACGTGCAAAGGGACTTTTTGTTCTGACCTTTGTTAAAAATCATGAATAGGTCTTTTCGAGACAGTAAAAAACTTTTTCCAACAGTAAAAATAACCTGAATACCGTTTCTGAGCACGAGCTCGTCTCCGCGCGGAAGAAACAGGCTATTCAGGTTATTTTGACGATTGTGACAAAAGTTTCCGTCGAGAAAAGAGCCTATCATGATTTTTTCAAGCATGTGATATAATATATACCTATGAACGCATCTGAAATCCGTCAAAAATACTTAGATTTTCAAGAATCCAAAGGTCATAAGGTCATCGCTCCGGCGCCTCTCGTTTTGGAAAACGACCCGACCACTCTCTTCACTGGCTCTGGCATGCAACCCTTGCTGCGCTATCTTTTGGGTGAAAAGCACCCCGCCGGCACAAGATTAACGGACTCTCAACCTTGCTTAAGACTCCAAGACATCGAAGACGTCGGCGACCCGCGCCACACAACTGTCTTTGAAATGCTCGGCAACTGGTCGCTCGGCGACTACTTCAAAAAAGAACAGATTGAAAACTACTTTGAATTTTTGACCAAGGTCATCGGTCTCGACCCAGAAAAAATCTTCGTCACCTGCTTCATTGGCTCGGAAAAATACGGGATTCCTAAAGACACGGAAGCCGCAGAAATCTGGCAATCCGTCTTTAAAAAGGCCGGCATCGACGCCAAGATTGCCGAAATCGACACCGCGGAAAACGGCGATAAACGGGGAATTAAAGACGGCGAACGCATCTTCTTTTACAACGACAAAGAAAACTGGTGGTCGCGCGGCGGCGGCATCGAAACCACGCCCATTGGCGACCCTTGCGGTCCCGACAGCGAAGTCTTCTATGACTTTGGCGAAGACAAGCAGGATGTCGAAAAATACGGCAAGTCCCACCCCGCCTCCGACGGCGCCCGCTTCATGGAAATCGGCAACCAAGTCTTTATGCAATATCGCCGCAATGAAGATGGCTCGTTTAGCGAACTCGAACACAAAAACGTCGACTTCGGCGGCGGTCTCGAACGCCTCGCCGCGGCGCAAATGGGTAGCTTCGACGTCTTCAAAACCTCCCTCATGCAGCCGATTATTAACAAACTCGAACAACTCTCCGGCAAATCCTACGACAACAACACCGACGAAATGCGCATCATCTGCGACCACCTCCGCGGTGCTTATCTTCTTGCTGCCCAAGGTCTCGCCCCGAGCAACAAAGCCCAAGGTTACGCCCTGCGTCGCCTCATCCGTCGCGCAATTCTTAAGGCTCTCGACCTCGGCATCGCCCAGGACTTCCTCCGCGAAACCATCTCAACGATTGAAACCGAATACAAATCCCTCCCTGACTCGATTTTGACTAATCGCGACCACGCTTTGGAGATTTTAGAGAAAGAAGAAAAAGTGTTTAGAAAGACGTTAAACAAGGGTCTAAAGGAGCTAAAAAGGATGGCTTCTAGGCGCGGGGAGAGATGCTCTTCGTCGGGGTCTTTTCCACCTGCGACGGCTGCGACGTATATTCCTGACGGTACCGACAGGTTCGCCCGTAGGGCGGTTCTGCCGGATACCCAGCGTATGACGTCCCAGACGGAGTCTGGAGACCCCGACAAGAGCGCTCGACCGCAAGCCCTAGAAGCTAAGTTATCTGGCTATGACATTTTCATGCTTCAAGACACCTACGGCTTCCCAATGGAAATCTCTGTCGAAGAAGCATACAAAGAGGGCATTAAACTTTCTGAGAATTGGAAAGAAGAATTCGACGCCGCTCTAAACGAACAGCGCGAACGCAGCAAGACTGCTTCAAAAGGCATGTTCAAAGGCGGCCTTGAAGACCACGGCGAACAAACCACTAAATACCACACCGCCACCCACCTCTGCCTCGCCGCCCTCCAAAAACATATTTCAAAAGACATCTGCCAAAAAGGCAGCAATATCACCGCCGACCGCATGCGCTTCGACTTCAACTGCGACCACAAACTCACGCCCGAAGAAATCAAGACCGTCGAAAACCAAGTTAACGCCTGGATCGCGGAAGACCTCCCCGTCGTCTTCGCCGAATACGACAAAGACTACGCCAAAAACGTCCTCAAAGCCCACGGTCAATTCTGGGATAAATACCCCGAAAAACTCAAAGTCTACACCATCGGCGACGAGAAAAACCCTGTCTCTCGCGAAGTTTGCGGCGGTCCTCACGTTGAACACACCGGCGTCCTCGGTCACTTCAAGATTCAAAAAGAAGAATCCAGCTCCGCCGGCGTCAGAAGAATCAAAGCTATTCTTGAATAATTGAGAAGCTCGTGCTAAAATTGTGGCATGAGCTTTTTGAACAAGCTGCCGAAACTACCCGAAAGCTCCAATAGACCCGAGCAAAAGTCCACGCTCCTCGCCCTCGACATCGGCACGAGCTTTGTTAAGTGTATCCTTGCTCAACCCGTCGACAAAGATAAGCCCGAAAAAGCCCTCAAGTTCAAAAAGACCCTCCCCTCTGGCAAACTAAAAATCCTCGGCTCCGCCAAGGCACCACAATCCCCGGGCAACATGAAAGACGGTCGCATCGCCGATATCCAAGGCGTCGTCGCCTCTTGTGAAAAAGCCCTCACGAAGCTAGAAGAAAAAACCGGCGAACACGCCAACGCCGTCGTTATCGGCGTCTCCGGCGAACAAATTAAAAGCAAGACTTCGACCATTCGCTATCGCCGCGACTCCCCGAACAAGCCCATCACCAACGCCGAACTCGAAGAACTCCTCAAAAAAATCGAAAAGCGCAACCTAGAAAAGCTCAAAGCCGAACTCTCCCTCGAGACCGACAACCCAGAAATCGACTTAAGTTTAATCAACTCCGCCGTCGTTTCGATTTCGATTGACGGCTACCGCATCAACAATCCCGTCGGTTTCCGCGGTGCTGAAGTTTTGATTGAATATTACACCGCGTTCGCGCCGACCGTCGTCGTTTCTGCCGCCGAAAAAGTCTGCGCCGAACTTGAACTTGAACTTTTAACGCTCGTTGTCGAGCCGTTCGCCGTCTCGCGCGCCTGTCTCGGCGACGACATTGACGTCGACTTCTCTGCCGTTTTGATTGACATTGGCGCTGGCAAAACCGGCGTCGCCGTTGTCGACTCTGGCGACATCTGTGGCACTAAAATGTTCAACATCGGCGGCAACTCCTTCACTCGCCAACTTTCCGAATCACTCAGCCTAACGCCAAAACGCGCCGAACTTCTCAAGCTCAATCTCGACGACGACTCAAAGCTGTCCGACGCCACCATCTCCAAGGCTTCCGCCGCCATCGAGCGCAGCCTCTCCGTCTGGCTCGCCGGCGCCTCGCTCGCACTTGAAGAATTCAAAAACATTGAGCCTCTCCCCGCCGACATCTTCCTCTCTGGTGGCAGCAGTAATCTCGTCACGCTCCAAGAAACCCTTGCCCTTTCTGACTGGTACCAAGATTTGCCGTTCGCTAAGCGCCCGCTGATTCATCTCCTCGACCCCTCTTCGCTCCCAGATTTCATTTTCCCTGAAGACGCCACCACTAAGCTCGACGCCACCTTTATTGTCTGTCTTGGTCTGCTTCGTGTCGCCGTCGACACGCTGCTTGCCTCGCCCGATAAAGCCGGACTTAAGGCAAAACTCTCAAAAATCCTCAGTCACTAAGACCACAAACACAGCTTATTAGAGCGCGGAGCAAATCTCCGCAAAAATCCCCCGCTTTTGTTGTGAATTTTACAACGTCACCTCTGTTACGGAGCCACTTTTCATCGTCCCTAAATCATACTTTCCAAAGCTAATCCGGTGCAACTTTTTCACTTCATATCCGAGCGCGTTAAATGTTCTGCGAATTTGCCGATTCCGCCCCTCACTCATCGTCACTTCAAAGCCAAATCGGTCGCTGTCTCGCAACCTCGCTAGACCTAATTTTGACTTTCCGTCCGGCAGTTCCACACCAAAATCAGCAATCATCTGCTGATGCAAAGGCTCCAATTCGCGGTTCAGTTCAACATGGTAAACTTTCGTTTTCGCAAACTTCGGATGCGTCATCTGATACGCAAAATCACCATCGTTCGTAAACAAAATCAAGCCTGACGAATCCTTATCCAGTCGCCCTACGGTCTTCAGTTTCTGATACCTTTCCGGCAACAGTTCATAAATCGTCGGCGCCTCCCCCTGTCTTTTTCGCGAACAAACATACCCGACTGGCTTGTTCATCATAATATATACATAATCACTTTCAAACGCCACTTCCTCGTCCCCGAGCCGGACTTTCGACTCCGGCGAAATCCTTGTGCCAAGCACAGCTTTCGCATCATCCACAAAAACCTTACCATCAGCAATCAAATCATCCGCTTCGCGACGAGAAATTCCGAGCCTCTCAGCAAGAAACTTATTGAGCCGGAGCTGCTGGGGCGACTGGCTGCTCTGGGGCAACTGGAGCTGGTTGTGGTTGGGCATTAGGATCTCCTTGTGGGGCTACTGGCGCTGCTGGGGCGACTGCCGGAGTCTCCGGAACCGCTGGTGCTCCCGGGGTAACCGCTGGCGCTTCCGGCATGGTCGGCATAGCCGGAGCAGCAGCTGGTGCAGGCGCTGGTTCTGGCGCGACTGGAGCTTCAACCGGCGCAACGGGTGACACAGGTGCAACTGGTTCAGTGACTGGCGCCGGGACCACAGGTGCTGCCAGAACTTCTGGTGCTGGCACAGCCGGCGCAACAGGAGCCGCTTCGGGTGCTGCTGGTTGCGCTGCTACTTCCGGCACAGCTGGCGCTTCAGGCGCGACCGGTGATTCCGGTGTAGCTGGTGCTGCCGGAACTACTGGCGCTGGTTCATCAGGAGCCACCGTCGGCATTGGCACACTCATCTGCTGGTCAGCTGGCACGGCAGGTGGTGTCGGCATTGGATTTTGAATCGGCGCACCCGCCGCTCCTCCGAGCACTTCATGCACTGCCGCAATCACATCCTCAATCCCAACTTGGCTTTTTACAAGATACTTATCCGCGCCAAGGTTCTCGCCGCGTTTCCTTTGGTCATCAGAAGAAAGTGCGGTCATCATAATCACCTTAATATCTTTCGTCTCTGGCGTCGAACGCAAAATATCAAGCATATCAAACCCAGAAATCTTCGGCATCATCACGTCCGAAAGCACCAAATCCGGTCTCTCTTTCACTGCCATCGCCAACGCTTCTTCGCCGTCCCCCGCCGAAACCACTTCATAACCCTCCGCAGTTAAGCGAATCGAATAAATTTCTCTTAGACTTTGGTCATCTTCGACCACCATAATTTTTGACATTATTCTTCTTCCTTCCTCTATTTATATTTATTGTATTATATTTTGAACATTTTGCATAGGTGGCGCTGGCGGCATTTGCCCCGCAGGCGATGCCTGCGCGACCGGTTGTTGTATCGCTGGCTGGACAGGTTGTTGCGCCGAGGTCTGCTGCGGGACGGGTTGCGCTATCGGTTGCTGCATAACGGGTTGTTGCGCCATCGGCTGAGCCGCAGCCTGAACCGGCTGCTGTGTCGGCTGCAACGTCGGCGCTGCGCCTACCGTCGGCATTGTTGGCTGTTGATAAACCGGCGCCTGTACCTGTTGCATCATCGAATTCGGCACCACCATTGGCGGCACGTTCATTGCTGGCGCCGCTGGAGCTGCCGCAAGCATCTGAGCCGTTGACATAGCCGACACAACTGGAGCAGCCTGAGCTGTCGGTGTAACAGGCGCAACCGGCGCAGCTGCTGCAGTCGCAGCGCCTCGCGCCAGAATTGACGGATCAAAGCTCGGCGCCGCGACAGTCGGCGCACCAACCGTCGTCTGCTCGGCGTTCTTCGTCATGTCTTGCTCAGTAAACGCTTGCACCGCTCGCTTATTTTGCTCGGCAATTTGCCGTTTTTCAAACTCATCCGAAGTCAACCTCGGCAGGGAAACATAGAACGTTGACCCCTCGCCGAACGCACTTTCCGCCCAAACTCGCCCCGCCATGGCTTCCACGCGCTGCTTGACTAAATACAGACCCAGCCCCGTTCCGCCTACTGTTCGCGTCTGCGAATTGTCGGCACGATAAAACTTCTGGAAAATATGTTGCAAATCTTCCGCTGCAATCCCAATCCCCGTATCTGTCACATTAATCAGCGCCCGGTCGCCATCCCCTTGTACATTGACCCAAACCGCACCCCCATCCGGCGTATATTTAATCGCATTTTCAACCAAGTTCGCCAAAATCTCACCCAAGAAGTCTACATCCGCAAACGTATAAACCACTTGCTCAATCGACTTACCGCCCGCGAACCGCTGACTTTTCATCGAATCTGCACCGAAACTATAATTAATATTTTTTTCCTTAAACTTCGGAATATACTCGTCAGCAAACTTCTTCACAAACCCAGTCAGCTCAAGCGGCACATTATGCGCATGAATCCTCTTATCGTCGAGCTTCGTCACGTCAAGCAAATCGCGGAACAAATTTCCGAGGTGCTGCGACGCATTATGCGCCGACTCAAGGTACTGCCTAGCCCGCGCATCAATCGTCGCCGTCTGCGGGTTCAAGGCAAGCCCGAGATACCCCTCAATCGACGCCACTGGCGTTCGCATCTCATGCGAAGCCGTGGAAATAAACTCCGTCTGCGCCCCCTCTTCCTCAAGTTCTTTCGCAATATTACGGAACGTAATAATCCGGTCGCTCCGCCCGTCCCCTGACGGCGTCAAATGAATCGCAATCGGCGTCTTTTTATCGCTTTGCTTCGCAACGAGAACATACTCGCGCGACTCAAACTCTTGATTTGTCTTCACGGAATTGCCAAACTCATTATTATTCTCGTCCACCCGCTCACCGTCATTTTTTTCAAACTTCATCACTAGTGAATAGTCCAAGTTCAAGGCGTTTTCGGCTTTTTCGCAGCCAATCATCTCCACCGCAGCAGGGTTGATATACTTAATCACGCCGTCTTTATTAACAATCAAAATACCATCTTGAATTGTTTTCAAGGCTAACTCAGCTAATTTGCCACTATCAACCGGCTGTGCCACCGGGGTGGCAGCGCCAGTCGCGGCGGATTGTACGGGTTGCGTTTTTTTCTTACCAAAATTCAGTATGCCCATCACATATTATTTTAACACAAGCTTTAAAAAATGTGGTATTATTTTTATATATGAACAAAGAAACTATTTATATCGAACCGAGTGACGATATCACGGACATCCTCTCAAAGCTGAAAGCTTCCGATAAAAAGATAGTCGCGCTTGTTCCGCCGAAAAAGCCGTCCGTGCTTTTAAGTGCTGTTAATGTTAAACTTATTGCTCGCACCGCCAAGGCGGAAAAGAAAGCCGTTGTGCTCATCACTGCCGACGACGCTTTGACTAAGCTTGCCATGACCGCCAATCTCCCCGTTGCTAAGTCGCTTAAGTCTCGCCCTGTCATGCCGGGCGAAACGAAAGCCCCCGAACCCGAAGCAAAACCCACCCCTGTCAAACCGGCAGAAAAAGCCGAAGCGAGCGCAGAAGCCGCCGACGAAGAGGAAAGTTCGAAGAAATCGGACTCGGAAGACGACGAAGCTTCTGAAGAAGACGCCGTTGTTGATGAAATCGAAAAAGAAGACAACGACGAGGAAGATTCAAAAGACTCCGCTGAAGACTCCGACTCAAAGGACGACGAAGCAACGGACGATGACGACGAGGACGAAGATGAAGACGAAGACGACGATGACGATGACGACAAAAAAGCGTCCAAAAAGGACAAGAAAAAAGCCAAAAAGTCCAAGAAAGCTAAGTCCGAAGCGACCGGTTTTAAAGGTTTCATCATCAATCACAAGCTCTGGGTCATTCTCGGTAGCTTTCTCCTCTTAGGTGTCATTGGCTTCCTCGTCTGGGCGTTCAAATTCGCTCCCGCCGTCGATGTCGCCGTCTCTGTCCGCACGACTTCCTCGAACTTCTCCGAAAACGTCATCTTTACGACTCAGCCTGCCGATGAAGATCTCGACAAGAGCACTTTTTACCTCCATGAAGAAAAATTAGACAAAGAACAAACCGTCAAATTCACCGCCACCGGCAAAAAAGATATGGGTGAATCTGCCTCTGGCGAAGTTATCGTTATTGCTTACTTCCTTGAACCAGGTTCCAGTACAGTCCCCGCTGGCACCAAATTCTCTCATGGCTCTTTCGACTATTTATCAACAGCCGACGCCACCATTGTCGGTCCCTCGAAAAAGACCGCCAGCGCCTATAAAACCGCTTGCGACAATTATTCGGATGACAACTTCGAGATTGGCGTCGACTACTGCCAAGTCTCCGTCGCTATTTCCGTCAAGGCTGCCGCTCCGGGCGAAGATTACAACCTCGGCGCAACAAGCGAGGGATGGAGTTCATCTGTCAACGGGCTCAGCGTACTCACCCGCACCGACATCACCGGCGGCACCTCAAAAATCGTCACCGTCGTCCAACAATCCGACGTCGACCAAGCTCTCGATAAAATGAAGAGCGAATCAAGCGACAACGGCAAGAACGAACTTCTCGCGAAAATCTCCAACACCGTCATGCCGATTGATGCGAGCTTCAAAGTTGAGGCGACCGACCCGAAAGTCACACCCGCCGTTGGCGAAGAAGTCAAAGAGGGCGTCACTCCGCAAATCACGACTAAAACAAGTTACGCCATCTTCACCGTCGACAGCGTTCGCATCGACGACTTCATCAAGAAAAAAGCGACCGTCGAAGAGGGCAAACGCCTCTATTCCACCGGTGAACCGTTCGTTGAATACTTCTCAAAGAGCGACGACACAACCTATAGCGCCAAGCTCAAAACGACTTACAAGGTCGGTCCCGAAATCAGCGAAACCGAAATCCTTGAAAAAATCCAAGGCGAAAAGATTGGTCGCATCGAGCCAATCTTGAAAGATTCTTTCTCCGGTATCAGCTCGGTTAAGACCGAAAAGTCCTACTTCTGGGTCAACTCAATCCCGAGCGACCCGAATAAGATTCATATTGAACTTACGGTTGAAGAATAATATAATAGACATAACAATTCGGGAGGTTAGATGAAATTACTAGGTTTAGATGTGGGGGAAAAGCGTATCGGCGTAGCCAAGGCAGACACTAGCGTCAAAATCGCTGTTCCCGCCGGCATGGTGCCGGTTGATGGGCAAGAATATAACGCCATCGTCCGTCTTTGTAATACTCAAAACATCGACATTGTCGTCGTTGGTATGCCGCGTAATCTTCAGGGGCAGCTCACGCAACAAAGCGACTACGTCAAAAAGTTCGTTAAAGTCCTTAACAAGACCCTCCTTGCCGCCAAGCCCAACAACAAAACTGTCAAAATCTTCTTCCAAGACGAATCACTCACCTCGGTTCAAGCTAAACAAAACCTAAGCGCAAAAGGCTTCAATAAAAAAGCCGGCGATATCGACGCCGAAGCCGCCACACTCATTTTACAAGACTTCCTCGAAAATCTCGCCCGTCGCATCGCCGAAAAAAAGCCCGCTGCGATGCCGTCGTTCCAAACCCCCGCTCAGGCTGCCCCAGCCGCACAAGCTTCGGTCCCCGCCGCTCCTAACGCCGTCGACGCCCCCGTCAACGAGGCTCAAAAGCCCGCCGACGCCGAAATCTCCCTCGAAAAAACTAACCAAAAAAAGCTCAAGCCGCGCTTCAAGAGCGCCAAAGAGAATTCCACCCGCAAGTGGCTCGTCATCCGCATCATTATCATCGTCGTCGCCGTACTCGGTCTAACCTACCTAGGCATTTCTCTCTGGTACAACTCCGCCATCTCCCCTGTCGTCGCCTCCGACAAATGTGCCAGCATCTTCAAGGCGGACGAAACCGACCCCTGTGCCACTGTGCAATTCGAAGTTGAATCTGGCGCTAACGTCTCCGACATCGCCAACTCCCTCAAGGAAAAGGGGCTAATCCGCAGTCCTCTCGCTTTCAAGATTTATGCCAAATTAACCGGCGGTTCTTCCGAACTCAAGTCCGGCAAATACAACCTCGCCCCGTCCATGCCCGTCGAAAAAATTTATTCCAAGCTCATCGCCGGCACCAACGACGCCGTCGTCTTCCGCTTCACGGCTTTGCCGGGCGAAACCATAAATGACATCAAAAAACGCCTCCTCGGCATCGGCTACACTTCCGACGAAATCGACGCCGCTTTCGCTAAAAAATACGAACATCCAGTTCTTGCCGACAAGCCCGCCGACGCCTCTCTCGAGGGCTACCTCTTCGGCGAAACATACGAATTTTACCAAACCGACTCCGTCGAAACCATCGTCATCCGTATGCTCGACGAACTTTACTCTGTTGTCGAGAAAAACGGCCTCCGTCAAAAGTTCAACAACATGGGCTACACCCTCCACGAGGGAATTATTATGGCTTCCGTTGTCCAAAAAGAAGCCGGCACTGTCTCCAAAGAAGACCAAAAAATCGTCGCCCAAATCTTCTGGGACCGTCTCAGAGACGGCTGGAAGCTCGGCTCCGACGTCACTGCCTCTTACGCCGCCAATCTTATCGACCCCGAGCGCAAAACTTACACCGACAACGCCGCCGTTCTCGACATTGACTCTTGCTACAACACTCGCAAAAACACCGGTCTCCCCTGTGGACCAATCTCGAATCCAAGCGCTCTCGTTCTCATCAATACCGCCAATCCTGCCGACACTACTTATCGTTATTTCTTGACAGGAGACGATGGTTTGATGTATTATAGTAACACGGAGGCTGAGCATCTTCAGAACGTGTCTGCCCATTGCCAAGTCCTCTGTAACACTCAATTATGAAAACTAAGAAAACCCAAAAAACCGACCATCACCCGTTCTTACGGGCTGTTGGTTATGTCTTGTCTGCTGCCGCCGTCTTCGGCTTAGTTTACTACGGTTCCCAAAATAAGACCGCCGAAGAAAACGGCGTCCCGATCATGATGGCAATTTCCGACAGTAACTACTCTGTCTCTGTCGACCAGCTTTCCGAGCTTTACATCGTCGCAGAAATCGCCAACAACGTCTCTTTAAGCTCCTCAAGCTACCTCAACATGGACTACATCTCCGCCGTCACGCAATATTCAATTAACCAGACGGCGTCTTCCCGCATCGAAAAAACCAACATCGTCGACACTTCCTCCCTTGCTAAGGGTGTCATTGAATATGAAGTTGGCGACGGTGAGTCGATGGAAGACATCGCCACCTCTTTCGGGCTAACTACGGACCAAATTCGCTGGTCTAACGGACTTAAAACCACCGACATCTCCGCCGGTCAAACCCTTTACCTCCCGAGCGTCTCCGGCATCGTTTACACGATCAAGGAGGGCGACTCTGCCGACTCCATCGCCGGCAAATACGGCTCTTCCGCCACGGAAATCACCGAAAAGAACAACCTCGCCGCCCGCGGTGTCACCGCCGGCACTAAAATAGTTGTCCCGAACGGCGTCGTCCCGGAAACTGAGCGTCCGGAATATGTCGCGCCCGCCCCTGTCGTCCGCCCGACCTACACTTACACTGCCGCCGCTTCACTGTCCTACTCCGGCTCTAACCCGATGCCTTACGGCTGGTGTACTTGGTACGCTTGGCAATGGCGCTACGACAACGGCATGCCGCTCCCGACCGGTCTCGGCAACGCTCGCTACTGGGATAATCAGCTTTACGGCTCTTATCGCATCGACCGCAACCCTGAATATGGCGCCGTCTTCGTCGCCGAGGGTGGTTATTACGGTCACGTCGGCATCGTCATCGGTGTTAACGACGACGGCACAATTACTGTCTCCGACATGAACGGTCCTCAAGGTTGGGGTCGGATTGCCACTCACACTTACGGACCGTCCGAATGGGGCAAGTACTCCTTTATCCACGAACGCCTCTAAGCTTGAGTTTTTACGCTAAAAATGTTATAATAAGGGTATTATGTTTGTTGATACCGCTAAAGTAAAATTGAAAGCCGGCAAAGGCGGCGACGGCGCCGTCTCCTTTCGCCATGAAATCTACATCCCGAAAGGTGGACCTGACGGCGGTGACGGCGGCAAAGGCGGCTCCATCATCTTTCGCGCCGACAAAGACACAAACACTCTCTTAAACTTCCGCTTCACGCCCGAACTTAAGGCAGAAGACGGCAAAAACGGCGCTGGCACCCGCTCCGCCGGTCGCTCCGGCAAGGATTTAATCGTCGAGGTGCCAGTAGGGACTACGGTCCGGAGGCTTTCTGAAGACGTGTCCCGAAATTCTCACGAGAATTTCGAAGTGAGTGAGCCCCGTAACGACGGGAGTGAACGAACGGGTCTGAAGAAAGCCGATCGGACCGTAGTTGCCGACCTTATCTACGACGGTCAAGAAGCCATCATCGCCCGCGGCGGTGACGGCGGCTTCGGCAATGCTCACTTCAAGTCCAGCACTCGCCAAGCCCCCATCATCGCTGAAGTTGGTGAACCGGGAGAAGAATTTGAAGCCGAACTTGAGCTTAAACTCCTCGCCGACGTCGGCCTCGTTGGTTTGCCAAACGCTGGCAAGTCCACTTTCCTCTCCGTCGTCACGAGCGCCAAGCCGGAAATCGCCGACTATCCTTTCACGACTATCACGCCCAACCTTGGTGTCGCCACCATCGACGACAAGGACCTCCTCATCGCTGACATCCCCGGTCTCATCGAGGGAGCCGCCGAGGGTAAAGGTCTCGGGCACGCTTTCCTCCGCCACGTCGACCGTACAGCGGTTCTTCTTCATCTCGTCGACGTTTACAATGACGACGCCGGTAAAGCTTACGAAACTATCCGCACCGAACTCGCCAAGTACTCCGACTTAAAGGATCGCCCCGAAATCGTCGCGTTAACCAAATGCGAGGGTCTCGACCCCGACCTCATCGAACTCCAAAAACAAGCCATCCTTGCCAAGAACCCTAAAGCCAAGATTTTCGCCATTTCCTCCTCCGCTCACCAAGGTCTCGATGAATTATTGAGGACACTCGCTAAAGAGACTCGCCAGAAATCTCATGAAACCATGTCCCGAAATTCTCACGAGAATTTCGAAGTGAGCGAAACCCGCAACGGCGGGCTTGAGCGAACAGGGTTGAATGAGATTGACGGCGAGGCTCCTGTGCCCGTCATCTCGCTGCCACTAAATGCGACCAAGACCACTTGGAAAGTAGAAAAAGTTGAAGATGAAGAGGGAACTAAATTCATCGTCACCGGCGAAAAAATCGAAAAATTCGCTCGCCGCACCGACTTCAACAACTACGCCTCCGTCAACCGCCTCCGTGACATCATGAAAAAACTCGGCATCCGCGCCGAACTAACGTCTCAGGGCGCCGAACCCGACTCAATCATCAGCATCGCCAACCGCGAATTCACCCTTGTTGAAGATTGGTAAATTTTACAACATTTTTTACCATAATCTTCTTGACAATGACACAAAATTTTTTTACAATAAACATAAGCTGATACGCTTCACGGGGTTCCACTGACTAGCTTAGTGGAGTGTGGAGACTACATTAAAACAAAAACAGCGGATTAAAACAAACCAATGTGCCCCAGGGTGGGCGCGCATCAGCGGGAGACCGAGTAATCGGTCTCCCTTTTTGTAGCAAAAACCTTTAACATTTTAAGCTGCTTGTGTTATACTAGAAACAATGGAACCGCAGGTGGAAAAAAAGAAATCAAAGAAGCTTTTGCTTCTTTTAACCATCGTCATCTTGCTCGGCGGGATTGGTTTCGCCGTCTATTGGTTCATCTTCCGCGCTGATCCTCCCACCATCTCCCTCGCAAACGGTAGGATGTACCCCGAATTCTCCGCCTCGACCACGTCTTACACAATCTACACCACCGAATCCTCCCTCACTTTTAACTGCTCTGGCGGCTCCGTAGCAAACCCACCCTCCGGGTGCGACACACCGGTCTCCGTCTCGAACGGTGAATCCACATATAACATCACCATCGCCGGCAAAACCTACACGTTCGCCATCACCCGTCTCACGGAAAAAGACTCAACCCTTAAAATCGCCAGCGTCACTGGCGCCCCAACCTCATGGGTTTCCGAAGCCACGCTCGTCGTAAACGTCAAAAACACCGGCTCAGTCAAGGAACTTGAATATTCCTTTGATGGCGGCAAAACTTGGCAACAAAAATCCACTAGAGTCATCTTAGAAAACGGCAACTATCGCATCCAAGCTCGCGACTATTTCGGCTTCCTTTCCGATATAAAAACCGTCAAAGTCGAAAAAATCGACTCTGTTGCTCCCGCCGTAGAAATCTCTAAAGAAACTGTCTCCGACCAAGAAATTATTTTGACCGTTGTCGCCACCGATGAAGCCTCCGGCATCAAAAGCATCAAGTGGAACACTGGCGCCACGGATAAATCCATCACCGTTCGCAAAGACGGCGCCTACACCGTCACGGTCACCGATGTTGCCGGCAACACTACTTCTAAGACCGTCAATATCACGCTTGGCTCTAAAGACACTAACAACAGCTCCAGCACCTTGCCCGACACTAGCGGCGGCACCACCCCGACTCCTACACCTACGCCCACTCCTAC
>CAYRNS010000006.1:0-34265 GCA_964425805.1 uncultured Candidatus Saccharibacteria bacterium | reverse complement strand
CCAGAGGCACTAGCTCCTAAGGCTAGCGTGTCTACCAATTCCACCACACGGGCGCGAGAATATTATATCATAACTTCGTAAATACGGAAATGTTCGTAGGCGGCAAGATCCCAGCTGTCGTCAAAATCCACGCTGTCATAAATTACTTTTAGTTTGCCGTCGGTGATTAAGCGGTCGATTTTGCGCTCGCTCTCCGCTGATGAGAACAGGATTTCGGCATCTTTTTCTTCGCTCGGATTGAACGGGTAAATATAGTAGCAGTGTTCGTAACCCTCGCGACGACAGAAGTCGAAGTCAGCCTCGTAAGCTTCGTTGTCTTCGATGAGGTAGGTGAGCTTGCCGTAAGTGTAATAATTGTTGAGATATAAATCATAAAACGACGGGGCGGGGGTTTCGAGGTAAGCGATGATGGCGGTGTAAACGTTTTCGGTTTGGATATCGGTCAGGAAAAGTGCGGAAGAGTCGTTTGATAAAAGTTCGGTTTTGATAAATTCGGCGGTGGCTTTCGAGTCGGTGTAAGTGTAGCGAATTTCATTGTAGAGAGTGATGGCGCAGTCGACGACGGAAACGAGAGCGAGGAGAGCGAAGATTGGCGTGACGAGACGGCGATATTTGGTCGAGTCGACGGGGAGCTTGAGGAGTCGGACGAGTGGCGAAGTGAAAGCAAGGGCGAGGAAAACGGTCGTAATGATGTAAAAGATGAGTGAGCCGCTGAAGGCAACAATCGCGATTAACAGCACCGACATAA
Source organism: uncultured Candidatus Saccharibacteria bacterium (assembly GCA_964425805.1). Taxonomy (GTDB): domain Bacteria; phylum Patescibacteriota; class Saccharimonadia; order Saccharimonadales; family Saccharimonadaceae; genus Nanosyncoccus. Next base: position 33,517 of record CAYRNS010000006.1, on the reverse strand, counting down.
AAGCGCGTTCGCGGAGGGTGAGCGCGGTTTGGTTTTGCGCGGGGAGGGTACAGAGGAAGAAAAGGAGGAAGAAGAACGGCAAGAACATTCGCTGGGGTAACGGGATGCTAAAAACTAAGCTTTGGACCAAGTATTGCCAAAATACGGCGACAGACACGCGAGCAAAAACTTGCCAGCGGAAGAGAGCGAGGAGCGAAAAAACGAGTGCGAAAGCGAAGAAGCCAACCGTGGCGGGCAAGAAGCTGGCGTAAAGAGTTAAGTTTTCTGAGATGCTATTCATGAGAGCGTGAGCGACGTTAAGGTCGGAAGCAGCAACACTAAAACCGGAGCTTTTATTGAAACTACCGACGAGGAGGAGGCAAGAAGCGCCGACGAGGAAGACGGGGATGAGAGTGGCGAGGAGGAGGCGGCGGTTTTTGACTTGGCTGAAGCTTTTATGTTGTTTGAACCAGCCCCAGACGAAGTCGACGCCGACGATAAAAGCGAACATGAGGCAGTGCGTATGGACGAGGGCGGCGAGCGCGATTGCTAGACAGTAACGGAAAGGTTTTTCGTAACGGTCTTTATGGAACATGATGAGGAGGATAATGGCGAGTGGGAGGAGGCAATAGCAGCGAGCGACGACGGGAAAGAAATAAAGCACGGGGAGAGTGAAGACGAAAATGACCCGCTGGTAAAAACGGAGCGGGAGATGCTTGAGCATGAGCCAGACGGAAGCGGCGGTGATGAGCCAGCTGACGTAGTTAATCGTAGCGAACGGAAGACCGAGTTTCGCGAAAGGCATGATGAGGAGATACCACGGGAGGAAGTGTCCCTCGTATTTCATGCGGTCAAAAAGTTCAAGGAGCGAGCAATCGCGGACAGTGAGCCAGGCTTGCGCTTCGTCTTCCCAGCTTTCGTGGAACTGGATGGCGATGAAAGTGATGACGAGATAAACAAGAAAGACGATGAGGGGAGTGCGGTTGGCTTTTAGCCAACTTTTAAAAGTGTTTTTTCGGGACGGCTTTTTCGTGGGGGATTTTTTCATTTTGCGGAAGTGGACTGGTTGGTAGAGTTGGCGGGGTGACCGGCGTTAAGCGAGCGCTTGCGCTTTTGCCAAGCCATTTCGAGGTAAACGAGACCACCGAGGGCGATGAAAGCATAGTAAGTGAAGAAGCGCCAAGTGAACATTGCCCAGAAAGTGTTGCCGGAGCCGAGGCTGGCGAAGACGAGATAGAACGAACCCTCAGCGGCGCCGGCGTTGCCCGGGGTGGGGACGAAAGTGATGGCGGCTTGAATCGTGATGGCGGTCATGGTGGCGGGGAGGTAGCCGACTTCGCCGCCGAAAGCGCGGACGACGAGAAACGGAATTGAGTAAAGGAGACCTTGGTAAGCGAAAGAGAGGGCGAGAGTTTTCGCGAGGAGTTTTTTGTTTTTCATGAAGCGGCGGACAACGGCGGCGTAACTTTGAATCTGTCCGAGAGTTTTTTCCTCGGCTTTTTCGTAGTTGCGGACGATGTGAAGTTTGTGGAGGAATTTGAGGATGCCAGTGGCGATTTTTTGAGCGGCGCGAGGTTTAATCGCGAAGAAAAGCACCGTGCCTGGGGCGGCAGCCATCAGGAAAATGCCGAAGAAAGCGGCGGCGTAAGTGACGTCGGAGAGGACGAAATTCGAGCCGAAGATGAGAGTGAGGAGACAGAGGACGACGTAGGCGAACTGAAGCGAGACGAAAGCGATGATGGGAATCATGGCGGCGTGTTCGCTGTCGATGTGTCCGTGTTTGTGCATGTGGTGGATTTGGAAAGGTTGTCCACCGACGGCGCTAGGAGTGATGTTGTCGTAGTAACGACCGAGAAAGACGGTCTGGGCGGCGAGTTTTAAGTCCTTTTTCTTGGTGAAGTGGCGAATGAGGATGTAGTGTTTGTAAATATCGGAGCTTAAAGCGCCGACGAAAGCGACGACGGCGAGGAGAAGAAGCCACCAAGTGAAGTGAGCCTCGGGGAGACCCTCGTCGCGGTTAAGTTCTTTTGAGGCGGTCCAGTAGATGATGAGGATGTTGAAGACGATGAAAGCGACGATGACGAGTTGTTTGACGCGCTTGCGTTTGAAAAACGAGGTTTTTTCTTCTTTTGGTTTTTCAGCCATAAGAAGATTATACTTTATTTACTGAAAAAAAGCTAGCTCGCTTGCGGTCAATAGCTCGTTCGCTGACACAGGTCGCGCCAGCCCGCCGTTGCGGGTGTCGCGCCTTTACGCTCGGTCGTAACCTACGCATAGTCAGCGAGACGAGACTATTTCCCCGCTCGCAAAGACTTCCTAGATGCTATATACGTAGTAAAACTACCCGCTAAAACCGCTAATCCAATCATTGATTCTGGACCAGTTTTTGGCAAATTCTTGGATTCCGATGACGGGGTCACGGTTTCGGTTTTGTTAGCGACAGGGTCGAGCTTAGTGTCCTCGGCTTTTTCTTCGGTCTTAGTGTTTTTGGCGACCTTTTCGGGTTCGGATTTTTCGTCTTCGCGGATAACTGAAGAATCTTGGTTGTTTTCGGCGAGTTTAGCCTTGTTTTTGCTGGTGATAGCAGAAATCAAGACGCCGATCAAAACAATGATGATGATTCCCATGATCAAAGAGACGATGATGATTTTTTTCTTTTGTTTTTCTTGGTCTTCGGTTTGACCGTACATAATATAACTCCTAATTTAACAGCCCACCGAAAATATATTTGGTATTATTATAACACTAATTTATAAATAATACAAGAGCAGTAGCTCTAGTTCGGTTTCGTTCAGGTGTTCCGCGAACCCTATAAAAATAACAACATGTGCGCAATAGAACAAAACCGAGCAATAGCTACTGCTTAACTAGCGTTATCCAGCAATTTGCGTAACGTCTAGAGTCGGCGCTAATGGCTGTTGGCGATGAAATGACCATGATTCCATCTTTATTGAGGTATTTTTTGAAGTCTAAGATTTTTGAGTCGAATTGGTCATAGGGAGGGTCGATGAAGATGAGGTCGAATTTGTTGGCTGGCTCGAATTTATAGGCGTCGGTTTTGAGGATTTTAGTGTTTTCTAGGTCTTTTAGATTTTGTTTGAGGCAGGCGAGAGCTTTGGCGTCTTTTTCGACGAAAGTGCAACTTTTAGCGCCGCGGGAGAGGGCTTCAAGTCCGAGGGCACCAGTGCCGGCGAAGAGGTCGAGGGCGGTTTTGTCAGACAAGTCTCCGAGCATGTTGAAGATGGCGAGGCGTTCGCGTTCGCCCATTGGGTGGGTTTTGCTGGAGTTGGGGCTTTTTAGTTCCCTGTTCTTATATTTTCCGGAAATTATGCGCATGGTGATATTATATCACGGCTGGCTATAACGGCGAACGATTCTTTGTCGGACACAGGTCGCGCTAGCCCGCCGTTGCGGGTGTCGCGCCTTCTTGCTCGGTCGTGACCTGCGCACGGTCCGACGAAAGAACATTCGCCGTCGGACTTCGTCCTCGCAGCGTCCCAAGGGGCTGAGCGCCAGCCTAGTTTAACGTAGTTAGTTGCTGATATCTTTTTATTTCTTGTTTTAATTCCGGATAATTATCTAATTGCATATTGCTCATAAACTGCTTAACCGCAACCGAAACCTGCCTTATCATTTTGGTATCGAGCAGGCTGGCGAATTGGAGGTTGAGAGCGCCGTGTTGGAGAGAGCCGTAGATTTCGCCGGGGCCGCGGAGTTTCAAGTCAGCTTCGGCGAGGTAAAAGCCGTCGGTGGATTTTTCCAGTTCTTTGAGACGGCGAGACGGTTCGTCGTTTCCGGTGGCGAGGAAGCACATGGCAGCGTCGTGACCGCGACCGACGCGTCCGCGGAGCTGGTGGAGCTGGGCGAGACCGAAGTTGTCGGCGTTCATGATGACCATTAAGTTGGCGTTGGGGACGTTGACGCCGACTTCGACGACGGTGGTGGAGACGAGGATGTCGATTTTGCCGGCGGCGAAGTCTTGCATGATGGCGTCCTTTTCGGCGGGCTTCATGCGACCGTGGAGGAAAGCGACAGAGTTGTTTTTAAAGATTTGTTGGAGTTTTTTCGCCTGTTTTTTAACAGATGTGGTTTCTTCCATCGGGTCGTCCTCGATGGCACGGCAGATCCAGTAGACTTGCTGTTTTTTGGCGAGGAAGTCGCGGACGGTGGGGTAGAGATTGTCCTGGAAGTTGACTTCTTGGATGATTTTAGTGGTGATGGGCTGGCGACCTTTTGGAAGCTCGTTTAAAATCGAGACGTCGAGGTCGCCGAAAACCGCAAGTTGGAGCGAGCGCGGGATTGGCGTGGCGGTCATCATTAGGAGGTGCGGGGCGAGACCGGATTGTTTGACGGTTTTTTCGAGGAGTTTTTGGCGTTGGTTGACACCGAAGCGGTGTTGTTCGTCGATGATGGTGAGGGCGAGATTTTTGAATTCGGTATCATCGGTCAAGAGGGCGTGAGTGCCGACAACGAGGTTTATTTCGCCGTCTTTGATTTGTTGTTTGAGCGCCGACTTTTGTTTGGTGCTACCGATGAGGAGGGCGACGTTGACGCCGAAAGGTTTGAGGAGTTCCGTCAATGATTCGGCGTGCTGAGTGGCGAGGATGGCGGTGGGAGCGAGGAGGGCGACTTGTTGCTTTGCCTTGATGACGGAGAAGCTGGCAAGGGCGGCGACCACGGTTTTGCCGGAGCCGACGTCGCCTTGGAGGAGGCGGTTCATCGGGGAGGGTTTTTCGAGGTCCTTGAGGATTTCGAAAGTGGCGAGGCGCTGGGCATTGGTGAGGCTAAACGGGAGTTTTTCGACAAGAGACTTGATGTCCTTGGCGACGAAAGGAATTTCGGCGGCTTTTAGCTTTTGGTTTTCCTTTTTGTTGAGTTGGCTGGCTAAAATTAGCTCAAAGAGTTCTTCGTAGGCGAGGTAGTCGCGGGCAGCTTTGACGTCGGCGTCGGATTCGGCGAAATGCGCCTTAAAGAGGGCGTTTTTGCGGGCGCCGGATTTCGTGAAAACGACCGCTGGGTTTTCTGGTAATAAGTCAGGGATGGTGGCAAAAGATGGGCGGAGGGATTCGAGGATTTTTTTGAAAGCGTCGCTCTTGACGGTGCTGCGGACTGGGTAGACGGGGCGGAAGCCGGAGTTTTTAGTGGCTTGTTTTTCAACGTCGGTGGCGAGTTCGGCTTTGGGCGAAGTGAGCTGGTAGCGACCGCGGTTGAGGTCGTAAGTGCCGGTGAAGTAATAATCTTTTTTCGGGTCGAATTGTTTAGCGCGGTAGGGCTGGTTAAACCAGACAACGCGGATGGCGTCGGTGGCGTCGCGGATTACGCCCTCGGTGATGGTGAGGTTGCGGCGGGAGGTGCGGCGAGTGTGGAGGTCGGAGATTTTGCCTTTGATGACGACCTTGCCAGGTTGGATTTCCGAGAGTTTGGTGGTTTCGGTGAAGTTTTCGTAGGTGCGGGGTAGATAATATAGGAGGTCGCGGACGGTGAAGATGCCGGATTTGTTCAGGATTTCTTGGGTTTTGGGGCCGACGCCTTTGACGCTTGAGATGGAGTCAGTCAAGTTCATAGATGCTCGCTTGCGGTCGAAGGTCCGTTCTTGGGCCGCTCCTGGGCGCTTGCCCAAGTCTTAGGTCCTGCGAACGGACACTTCTCCCCGCTCGCAATACCACTATGTTCCTGTCTCCACTTGGCTATTAAACCATGATTCCCAGACAATAATACTTCTGGCACAGCCATATTTCTAAACACAGCGGGTTTGGTGTATTGGGGGTATTCGAGGTTGTTGCCGTCGGAGAAACTTTCGATTTCGGCGCTGGTTTCGCCGCCGAGGACGCCGGGGAGGAGGCGAGTGATGGAGTCGATGATAATCAGGGCGGGGAGTTCGCCGCCGGTGAGGACGTAGTTGCCGAGGGAGATTTTGTAGTCGACGAGACTCAAAATTCGTTCGTCGTAGCCCTCGTAGTGAGGACAAAGAATAATGTAATGCTTAGTAGGGATTTGCTTGCGGTCGAACGTTTTTGTCGGGGTCTGCCGAAGACCTGCGGGGACGTCATTCCACTGGGCAGCTTCGCTGCCGTCAGGGATATACGTCTCCTCGGTCTTAGGTAAAGGGTTAAGACCCCGACGAAAAACATTCTCCCCGCAAACCCCAGCTAATTCTCTTGCTAGTGCCTGATTCCAGGTTTGACCGACGGGAGTGGGGAGAATGACCTTGCTGTTTTCCGTTTTGACGCTTTCGATGGCGGCGAAGACGGGTTCGCAGCGGAGAAGCATGCCGTCGCCTCCACCGTACGGCGTGTCGTCGACGGACTTGTGAGGACCGAGACCGAAGTCGCGCAGATTGACAAATTCAAAATCAACGATGCCCTTTTCCTTCGCCTTCCACATCATGGAGGCGTTTAGGTAGGGTTCAATCGCTTCGCGAAAAAGCGTGATGATGGTGAATTTGATTTTTGGCATATATATTATTATACCATATTGAGCGTGAAAAAGCCTCCCTGGGGAGAGGGAGGCTGAGTTAGGGGGAAAGGCCTCAGTAGCCGAGAACTTCGGCGTTGAAGAACGAAAGGTAGTAATCAGCTACGTCTTTGACCTCGGAAACTTCAAGGGGCGTGATCAGCGCACGGGTGGGATATTTGCTGAGCTTTTTGCCGCAGCAATACTGGCTCGTGATGATGATGTAGAGGTTGCCCTCACCATCAATGTAGCAGATGAACCAGCGTGTGCGATCCGATGCCTTTGTTTCGGTGTCCTTGGCGCGGAATTTGATGCGCCAGCTATTGGTTTTTGCCCACTGACCGCCTTTTTCCTGAACGTTGATGCCTTTCTTCTCAAGAAGAGAGACGAACTTTCTGAACAGGTCGCGTCCCTCGGTTTTCAGGTCATACATCTGCTGTCTCTGACACGGAGTCAGGCAAGTTGTGACGCAGGTGTTGACGGGTCCGCAGTAGTTCGGCGGTTCAATGCAGCCCGGGACGCCATCGATGACGATGCAACCCGGAGTCTTTCCCGGCTGACAACTGCCGGTGGTAGCAACAGGGGCGCCGATAACGGCGTAGTTGTTGCAACCATCGATCGAGTTGACGTTGATGTTGACCGGGCTGCAGTTGCCAGAGTCGACGTTGATCGTGACGTTGGAGTCAGCGAATGCGGGGACAATCGACAGGCAAAGGACCGAGGCAAGGATAACCATGAAGATACGTTTCATGTCGTATTCCTCCTAAAATCGTAAGGTGCGCCAACTTCTCCCCAAGTTGGCAAGAGTAAATAAGCAGCCTCTTTGGGGTGAGGTTGCTTACATTATACAACTTTGTGTAGAAAAGTCAAGACTATTCTATCTTGGTGATTTGACCGTTCTTGAGATGAAGAAGCCTTTGATTGCGAGAACCGCGGAATTTCAAGGAGAGATCACGTTGTTCGAGGATGAAAGGACCGTCGATGAGAGCGTCGAGCGACTTCAGAAATTCGAGCTGTTTGCCACCTTTTTTCTGAATAGCTTCGTAGGTATAGCCGGAGAAGCTCCAGACGTTCCAGCCGAGTTCGTTGTGGGCGAAGTCGGCGAGGACTTTGCAGGCTTCAGGTTGGAGGAAAGGTTCGCCGCCACAGAAAGTCAGTCCCGCCTGACCTTTCATGGCTCTGAGACGATCTTTGATTTCTTCGATGTCGACCTCGAAGCCGCCGTCCAAGTCCCATGTTTCGGGATTCTGGCAACCTTTGCAGTGGGTGAGGCAGCCCTGGGTCCAGACTACGGCGCGGAGACCGTAGCCGTTGACGATGGAATCGCGCTCAAGCGGACCGCTCAAACGGATTTTCAAGGGCTTTTTCTCAACAGAGGTGGCTTCAGGGGTGGATTGCGGAGATTCGCTCCGCGCTCCAATAGCTTCAGATTTATTCTTTTCCGAGGGCTTTGTCGGCATACATTTTCTCCACTTCGCGTTTATCTTTTTCGTCGGTCGTATAGACGCCGTCGACGTTGTGCTTGACACGGTCTTTTTCCTCGGCTTTTTTGCCGTCATTCCAGCGGTCGAGGGTACCGACGAGGTAACCGGTGATTCTTCTTAAGCGTTCGAAAGGCATATCACCCTCTTCCCTGCCGCAAGACGGGCAAGTGTGTCCGGAGATGATGCCGGAGAAGCCACAGACTGGGTCGCGGTCGACTGGGTGGTTGACGGAGCCGTAGCCAATGCCGCAGTCGTGCATCTTGCGGATGACAGCTTCGAAAGCGTCGATGTTTTGCGATGGGTCGCCATCGAGCTCGATGTAGGAAATGTGACCGGCGTTACAGAGAGCGTGATACGGGGCTTCGATTTCGATTTTTTCGAAAGCGGAGATGGGGTAGTAGACGGGGACGTGGAAGCTGTTGGTGTAGTAGTCGCGGTCGGTGACGCCAGGGATTTTGCCGTATTCTTTGCGGTCGATGCGAGTGAAGCGACCAGCGAGACCCTCAGCGGGAGTGGCGAGGAGAGAGTAATTGAGGTTATGCTTTTTAGAGAATTCGTCGCACTTTTCGCGCATGTGGGAGATGATGTCGAGACCAAGCTCGCGGGCATCTTCGTCTTCGCCGTGATGCTTACCGGTCATAGCGACGAGAGTTTCGGCGAGACCGATGAAACCGATACTGAGTGTGCCATGTTTGATGACGTCGCGAAGAGTGTCGTTGGGACCGAGCTTTTCGGAGCCGAACCAGTTGCCTTGACCCATGAGGAACGGGAAGTTGCGGACGTGTTGGTTGGCTTGGAATTCGAAGCGTTCGTAGAGTTCACCCTCGCAGAGTTCCATGACGCGGTCGAGGTCGGCAAAGAAAGCGGTCCAGTCGGCTTCTTCGCGTTCGCCGGTGGCGATGCCGTGTTTGATGCCGAGGCGGACGAGGTTGACAGTGGTGAAGCTTAAGTTGCCACGGCCGGTGACGATGCCGTCAGACTCCGGGAAGACCGAGGCGAAGACGCGAGTGCGGCAGCCCATGGTGGCGATTTCGGTGCGGTAGTCACCTGGTTTGTAGTATTTGAGGTTATAAGGGGCGTCGATGAAGCAGAAGTTCGGGAAGAGGCGCTTGGCGGAGACTTCCATCGAGCGTTTAAAGAGGTCGTAGTTCGGGTCTTCGGGGTTGTAGTTGATGCCCTCTTTGACCTTGAAGATGGAGATTGGGAAGATGGGGGTTTCGCCCTTGCCGAGACCTTTGTCGGTGGCTTCGAGAAGCATCTTAGAGACGAGACGACCGGCAGGGGAAGTGTCGGTGCCGAAGTTAATCGAGGTGAACGGAACTTGGGCGCCGGCGCGGGAGTGCATGGTGTTTAAGTTGTGGATGAAGCCCTCCATGGCTTGTTGAGTTTCGTGTTCAGTATCTTTCACGGAAGCTTCGATTACGGATTTCGGGACCTTGAGGCGGGCGAGTTTGTCGTCGTCGCCAAATTCGATGTAGTCGCCGATCTGAACGTCGACCTTGTTCTTTTTGTCGACGAAAGCGTTGTATTTCTCGAGGTTGCGGCGGAGTGCCTTGCGGAAAGTCTTGTCGACCCCCGGAGCCATGGCGTAGTCGAAGTGAGGGATGGACTGACCACCGTGCTGTTCGTTCTGATTAGCTTGGAGAACGATGGCGGCGAGGGCAGCGTAGGAGCCGATGCTCTGGGGAGTGCGGAGATGGCCATGACCGGTATTAAAGCCGTTTTTAAAGAGGCGGAGAACGTCGGTTTGGCAGCAAGTGAGGGTGCCGGTGGCATAGAAGTCGAGGTCGTGGATGTGGATGTCGCCGTTGTCATGAGCGTAGGCGTATTCGGGTTTCATGAGAGAGGTCTTAGCGAAGACTTTGGAGCCCTCGGCGCCGAACTGGAGCATCTTACCCATTGCCGAGTTGCCGTCGACGTTGGCGTTGCCACGCTTGACATCGGAATCTTCAGAGGCGTCGGCGATGGCGATGGTGCGGTAGATGTTCATGAGGTCAGACTTGGAGATGCGGATGTCGGAACGGCGATGGCGATAGTCGGCGTAGGCGCGAGCAGTGCGCTTGAAACCGGCGTCTTTCAAGGTTTTTTCGACGGCGTCTTGGACTTGCTCGACGGACGGGATGCGGGATTTAATCAACTCTTTCGAGGCGGTTTCGAACTCGACGGCGAGTTCTTTGGCGCGTTCGCGGTCAAATTCGCCGGTCGCCTTGCCCGCCTTGGCGATGGCGTCTTCGATTTTCTTGATTTTAAAGTCGACGATTTTCCCGTCACGTTTGATGATTTTTTTGAACATAAAAATTATTGACCTCCTTAGTTTTCTTCTTCAATGGTTTTGTTTTTGGTTATTGCTAGACACCATATCTAGCGTCTATGACTATTTTAAGACACTAGATATAGCGTGTCAAGCTGGTTTTGGTTAGAAAAGTAAGGATTGGTGAGGCGCTCCCCATATATGTTGTAAAAAATACAACAGTAAAAAATACTTGCAGGGTTTTAGGTTCTAGATTTTAGGGGTTTGGTTTTAAGGTTTAAGCGCGACCGGTATTAGGAGCTTTAGGGATGATAGAAGTGGGAGTTTCTTCTACGACCGGTTCGTCGGAGGTTTCGGGGGTTTCAGGAGTCGGTTCTGGCTCTGGCGTAGGCACGACCGGGCGGTCGACAACGGCAACGGAGCGAGTGTTGAGATAATGGACATCGTCGCTGTTAGAGTAAAGCTTATCGACGTGGACGGTGCCATTTTGTGCTTGCAGAGTGCGTGTAGTGGAGACGACTTCTTGGAACATTTTGCCGGCGGGGAGGTAGGAGTTAACGATGGATTCGACATCGTCGTTAGCTACGGGTGCATAAGGGAGGAGGCAGACGGGGGAAGCCGGAGCGTCGCTTGTGGCGTTAGTTGAAGTGGCGGTAAAAGTGCCGGAGTTGATCGTGATGCGATTTGAGAAAGTGGCGGGGGAGAGGCGATTGTCGTAGACGAGTAAGAGGACGCAACTTGGCGAGGAGTAAGTGCCACCGTCGATAGTGAGGGAGCCGTTGTTGCGGAAAGTGAAGACGCCGTTGGGGCGAGTGAAAGTGATGTCGAGGTTTTTAAAGGTGATTGGGTCGTCGATTTCGAGTAAGCGATAGTCCATAACGACGGAAGTTTGCGTTTTAGAGTAGATGGTGCAGTCGTTGGCGTCGTTGAACCAATGTCCGTTGGATTGGACATAAAGACATAAGTCGAGAATATTGTCAAATTCAAGGGGTGTCGTAGGGGTGGCGTGAGAGAAAACTGGCACAGAAACGACAGCGAGAGAAGCCGCGAAAAGTCCAGTTAAAAATTGTTTTAACATAGTAACCTCTGTTAAATAGTATTACTACTATTATAGCACAGATTTTACTTTTTTGCAAGTATGTGTGGTTTTGTTAGTGTTTGTTGGCGGCGCGTTCGGATTTGTATTTGGAGAGTTTTTTGTGCAATTCGGTGGTGATAACGGGGGTGATAAAGGCGATGAAGGAGACGATGCCGAGAGCGAGCGGGTCGACAGGGACGGTTTTGGCAAAAATCGAGAGCGGACCGAAGAGAACGAGAGCTTGGAGAGTGATGGCGGCGAGGAGGGCGAGGATGAAGAGGATGTTTTTGACCTTGAGGCGTTTGAAAACAGATTCGTAAGTGCCGCGGACGCAGAAAGCGTTGGACCATTGAATCACGACCATGGCGGTGAAAGCGAGGGTGTTGGCTTCGTCGTGAGAGAAGCGGGTGAGGGAGAGGTAGTAGGTGCCGAGACCGACCGCCGCCATGGTGATGGCACAGATAATCATGCGATGGACGAGGACTTTGGAGAGGATGGGGGCGTCTTTGGCTTCGGGTTTTTGCGACATAAAAGCGTGTTCGGGCGGTTCAAGACCGAGCGGGATGACCATGAGGGAGTCGGTGACCATGTTGATCCAGAGAATTTGGATGGGCAGGAGGAGCTGGGAGCCGGAGATGAAGAGAGCGCCGAGAGTAGCGAGGACTTCGCCGGCGTTGGTGGCGAGGAGATAGATGAGCATGCGGCGGATGTTGGCGAGGATAACACGACCCTCTTTCATGGCGGAGACGATGTTGGCGAAGTTGTTGTCGAGGAGGACGATGTCGCCGGCGTCTTGGACGATACTGGGCGAGTTGCCCATGGCGATGCCGACGTGGGCGTTGGTGAGGGCGGGGACGTCGTTGACGCCGTCGCCGGTCATGGCGACGACTTCGGATTTTTTGATGATGTTTAAGATGCGAAACTTGTCTTCAGGCGTGACGCGAGCGAAGACGGTGGCGGTTTTGACGCGGTCTTCGAGGTCAGAATCGGGGAGTTCACCGAGCTTAGAGCAGTCGAGCACTTCCGAGAAGTCGGTGCAGAGACCGAGTTCTCGCCCGATGGCGAAAGCGGTTTGGGCGTGGTCGCCGGTGATCATTTTGACTTTGACGCCAGCGGTGGCGGCAGCTTCGACAGCGTCAATTACGCCAGCGCGAACGGTGTCGGCGATGGCGATGAGACCCTCGAACTTGAAGACGTCGTTTTTGGTGAGTTTGTTGAGTTCGTTGATTTCCCGGTCGATTTTAGTCGAGGCGAGGGCGATGACTTTGTAACCTTGGTTGCTGAAGTTTTCGAGGCGAGTCTCGGCGGCTTCGCGGTCTTTTGGTGTAAGCTTGGTGCATTTGGCGAAGATGGTTTCTGGAGCGCCTTTGATGACTAGTTTTAAGTTGCCGCGTTTGTCCTCAAAGAGGTTGCCGGAGGTTTTTAAATCTTGGTCGAAAGCGTAAGTTTTGAGCGGTTTGATGTCGACGAGGTAGGGGGCTTCGTTTTTGATGTATTGCCAGATGGCGAGGTCGAGAGGGTCGGTGGCGTTTTCGAGAGGGATGGCGGTGGCAGCGACGGTAGCGAGGTAAGCTTCGTTGTTTTTTAGGGTCTTTTTGGTTTCCGGGTTCCAGATGTCCTTGACGGAGAGTTTGTTTTCGGTCAGAGTGCCGGTCTTGTCGGAGGCGATGGTGGAGACGATGCCGATGGATTGAATCGCGCGGAGTTCCTTGATGAGGGCTTTTTTCTTGGCGAGGCGGACGGCGCCGATGGCGAGGATAATGGCGGTGACGATTGGCAAGTCTTCTGGCACGGCGGAGACGATCATGGCGAGAGTGAACTCGATGGCGCTGTAGAACGGGATACCGTCGATGAGTTGGACGATGAGGACGATGGCGGCGACAGCGAGGATGACGGCGGCGATTTTGACGACGAGCTTGTTGATTTTTTCTTGAATCGGCGAAGTACTGGCGGCACCAGAAGCGAGGGAGGCGATTTTACCATATTCGGTGTCGTTGCCGGTGGCGGTGACGACGAATTTGGAAGCGCCAGTGATGACAAAGGAGCCGGCGAAGACCATGTTGCGTTGTTCGTAGACTTTCTTTTTGCCAGAGATAGCCTTGGCGTCCTTGGCGATAGCTTCAGATTCGCCGGTGAGCATGGATTCGTTGGTGAGAAGTCCCGATTCGGAGATAATTCGTCCGTCGGCAGGGATGCGGTCGCCCTCGTGGAGGACGACGACGTCGCCCGGGACGAGTTCGGAGGCGTCGAGTTCGACTTCGGCGCCGTTCCTGATGGCGGTGATTTTTTGGACGGTTTTTTCTTTGAGGGAGTTGAGGATGCGCTCAGTCGAGAAGCGCTGGATGTAGAAGACGGCGACGTCGAGGACGATGTCGAGAGCGATGACGGCGACTTCGGTCCAAGATTGTTGTAAAATTGACAACACTAAGGCGATGACGAGAATAATCATGAAAAGGTCAGCGAAAGGTTCAAGGAGTTTTTGCCAGAGAGGAGTAGTTTTAATGTCGAGGGTGTTAGCGCCGAATTTGGCGCGGCGTTTTTTGACTTCCTTGGTCGTGAGACCGGTTTCTGCGTCAGTGCGCTGGTCGATGAGACTATCTTTGACGGAGTGGGCGTAGTAAAGCATATGATTAAGCCGTCGTGTAGGTTTCTTTTTTGTAATATATAATATGTTTTGGCTCGGTGGCTCGTGCGAAAGTTGTTTCTGTCGAAGTTTTCTCGAACTGAATATCGGTCGCAGCGCGTTGTTCGAAGAAAGCGAAGCGTTTTTCAGGGTGGTAGTTGGCGATATAGTTGAGTCCGTCGATGAGTTCGAGCGTGGCGATGACGTCATCCTTAGTCATGCCGGAGTAGCGGGCGAGGATGCCCTCGTAAGAATTATCAATGGGATTCTCTTCGTAATATTCCTTTAGGTAAGATACTACTGGATTATCGCTAGAGTTGCCAGTATCCGCCATTAGACGTTGGTCTTCAATAAAACGTTGGTGGATGCTGTTTTCGCACCAGTAGATATTGGACTCCGATGCAACGCAAGCAGAACCAGTTGTCCAAGGTAAATTTTTTTCTTTATTTGCGGCTTCCACCACCGTCATCGCATCGCTCACTATCGGGATAAAACTCAAGATGGTTTTTCCTACACTGCTACCGCCGGAAGTGATTGCCTTAGCAATGTTAGCATCAGCAATACCAAAGCTAGAAGTGCGTTGTCCGCAATATGTAATGTAGTTTGTCAAGTTTGTATTCGGTTTAATAGTAATCGTCCCAGAACCGTCAGTGGTAATGTAGCCCCAGCTTTTCTCGATTTCGATTATTTCTTCCTGCGAGCGCTCATCAATTGTAGTCTCGTCAGTGATATATATAGGATTGCAGTAAATATCACCTTGCACGCCGACAACTTCCAAAGTGGGACAATCACCCGGTTGAGCGAGATCATCGACCATCTTTGTCTCAGCAATCGCTGAGGCGGTAGGTGAGAGGCTCGATAGTGAATTACTGACGATGCTGCTGACATTTTTAAGTGTAGAGCCAACCCCGGCGGAATTAGCCATTGGTATTAAGCTATAGACCATACTGCCAAGCATTGTATATTGCGACGAAGCGTCGAATGGCGAACGAACAGAGCGCTGATACTCAGCTTCTTCGGCGATAACTGATGATTGGGAATGTTTAAATGCGCCAACTTTGGCAGTGCTGCCCGGTGAGCCGCCACCAGTTTGATGGTTTGCCGACAAAAGAGAGTTGCCGCCGGAAACCATAGCATTGCCTAAATCTTCGCCTAGCCAATCGGTAGCGATATCTTTAATAAGAATATTTCCAGCATATTCGATAACTTTTTGAGCAATAATCGGCGCTGCGGCAACTATTACTGCTTTAATCGCTGCAGTGATGACTCCTCTTGCCGTTAAGCTGATTGCGGCTATTCCCTGACCAATAATAGGAATTACTGAAAGAACCGTGATGACAGCATTAGCGATTGCAAGACCACCTTGGAGATAATTACAGGTTTCGTAAGCTTTCAGCATTGCGTTCGCATTCCCAACTACGCTTCCAAATACTTTCATAATAGTGTCGTTCGAGTCGTTTGCGACGTTTGAAAGAACTTTTTCCGTATTAACGGATTCAACGCTAACATCCGTCGCCGAAACAGAGTCACCGTTAAATAATGCACCCATACCGGCAGAATTCATAGCGTTTTTGCCAGTATCCGGGTCGTTTTCCACGAGGCGATTATTGTACTCGTGCATTGGCGAGCCACCAGTGTCATTGCTGCCGGCTTGCACAGATTGAACTGCCTCCATATAGCCAGAGACGAGGTTGAGCTTTTGTATTCGTTGATAGGTGGAGACTAGAGTTTGGACTCCCATAAGCCCCTCAATGCCGGCACAAACTACGCTCGTGCCAGTAGAAGCCATACTGACGAATTTGGATGCAAGTTGCAAATTAGCTTGCGTTTTGCTTTGACCAATCATTGTCGAATCATTGCTGTTGACGTCAGCGTCTGGGTTATAGTCCGTCGCGGAATAGGGATTGCCATCTTCGTCGTACCGCGTCACTGGCGTTTCGACTTCTCTGTCGCCACCAGAAACAGAGGTGTTGGATCCTCCAGAGGAAAGAGAAGACTTTGCAAGCGAGCGAAAGGCGGTGGTGACGGCGTTGCCGGCACTTTTTGCGGCAAATTTAAACCACCTTGAGCGCTGATAACCATGGATATTTTCACCTAATGTCGCCAATTCATCATACCAACCGGAGTTACCACCACGCCAAGTTTTCGAGGCGGTTGTGTAGGCATTTTTAAAGGCGCCGTCTTTCATCGCGTCTTCGACTGAAATGAGCGACATTTTATTGAACGTGAAGCCGGAATATATACTCGCATATTGAGACTGAAGACCGGTTATGCTCGGGCTGGCAGGAGTAGTGCCGTGGACTACTTTCCAATCATTGCTGGCGAACGAAGTTTTGTAGGCAAGAACGGTACCGCCACCATATTCAAGTGGCAAAATGTCATTTTCTTTAAAGGAAGTAATTTGCTCATCAGCGAGCGCAAATGTCGAACCTGGAGTCGAAGACATTTGCACGTCGAGAATATTATCCGCACGAAGTACAGAAGAAATACCGTTGGTGTTATATTCTTCAATCAATCGGTTGACGAGAGCGAAAGGCATGACGCTTTGGGCGAGGAAAATTAGACCGGCGAAGATGACAAGGAGAGCAACAATAGCAATCAAAGGGCCTTTTTTCTTTAGGCTACCTTTGACGTTTCCTTTCTGAAGCTTAGCTGGCTGGAGCCCAGATACGGAGCTGACAAAAGAATCACCTTCGAGAGTGCGGGCTTGCTCAACGGCTCCGTCATTTCCGGAGTTTCGAGACGAATCCATTGAGGATTCTTCGACGTTTCGCAAGACTTGTTCTGGCATATATTATTAATTATAGCATAAGCGTCGTGGTTTTGGGAGAAATCTTCACGGGTTGTGGGGTCATAATTAGCGATGTAGGTAATGACGTCGATGGCGTCTTCAACAGCGACAACTTGGTCGCGGGTCAAGCCGGAATAACGAGCGATGATGCCCTGCTCGCTGTTGTCGAGCGGATTTTGCTCGTAATATTCTTCAAGAAGAGCCGTGACTGAGGATTTTTCCGTAACGCCGGCAACCTCGAGAAGACGTTGGTCTTCAATGTAGCGCTGATAATATTTAACTTCGTCCCAGAGGGGGTTGTCAGCAGAGTTGACGCCAGCGGAGCCGGAAATCCAAGGCATATTTTCCGCTTGTCCGATGGCACTGATGAGTTGTGCGACATCGCCGACGAGCGGGAGGTTGGCGATGATGGTGGACGGTTGCTGAACAAGGACGTTGGCGGCGGAGGCATCAGCGACGCCGAGAGTGGCAATGCGCTGGTTGAGAATCGTGGCGGTTTTGCCAAGGTTCGAGGACGGGTTGATGATTTTTTGACCGGTCGCAGTTTCGCCTTTAAAAGCGTTCGGGTCGATTTCGAGAATTTTGGCTTCGATTTCGGCGGGGGTAAGGTCGATAGTCGACAAATCTTCGACGTAATATGGATTGCCGGTCGGGTCACAGACAGCACCGACACTATTCATAATCGGGCAAGAGCCGAAGCTTTCGACGAGACTAGTTTCGGCGATGGCGGAAGCGCTTGGTAAAATGTTGGAAACGGAGCTGGTAAAGACGCTGCCGATGTTTTTCAAAGTTGAGCCGACGCCAGCGCTAGTGGCGAGGGGGATGAGACTATAAGCGATTGAGCCGAGGAAAGTGTTTTTTGAAGTCAAGTCAAAGGGGCTTCTGGTTTTACGGTCAAGTTCGGCTTGTTCGGCGAGGACGACTTCCTTAGCGCGGTTGTAGGCAAGGACAGCTTCTTTAGAACCGGCAGAACCGCCGCCAGTTTGGTAATTGCCGCCGAGATATTTGCCGGCGCCAGAGAACATGGCGTTGAAATAATCTTCGCCGACCCATTCCGTGGCGACGTTTTTAGCAACGTTCTGGAAGACGGGGGTGAGGATTTTAGGAATGATGAAGCTAGAAATCGAGGCGATGGCGACGCCGAGAGCGATGCGACCGACGAGGCGAGCGACGATGTGGATGGCTTTGACAGCTTGCCCGAGTACGGGGACAAAGTTGAGGACGGTGGTGGCGAAGTTGACGGCGGAGACACCCATTTTGACATAAGAACAGGCTTCAAAAGCTTGGGCAGTGAAGTTGACGTTGCCGGTTAACGTGCCGAGGCTCGACATGAGATTTTCGAAGCTAACGTTTTTAATACTTTCGTCGTTCGGGTCAACGGTTGTGCCGGAAAAGATGGCTTGAGAAGTTGCCGCCTCCATCGGCGTCTTGCCGGTATCGGGGTCGGGCGTAGTGAGAATTTCGTTATATTTATTCATGGGCGTGCCGTCGTTTTTGCCAACTTGGGCGCTTTGGACAGCTTCGAGGTAACCGGTGGCGAGGTTGAGGTATTGGCGAGCTTGTTGTGCCGCCATGTAAGTTTGAATTGCGCTCATAATCTCCACACCAGCACAGCCGGCGGTGGCGGCAAGTTTGGCAACGCTAGTGATTTTAGAGTTCAAGACGTTGCGGACGGAGTCCATGGTGGTAGCACCAGCGAACGAGCTGGAGTCGACCGAACCGGAGTTGGTCGTGGTAGTTTCGTTACCATCGGCGTCGGTGTCGACATAAGAGCCATAATCGGAGATACCGCTATCGCTTGCGGTGGCGTTCCCTGCCGCCATTTTGCGCCAAGCTTCATCGGCGCTCGAGAGAGCCGAGGCGGTCCAGGAATTGAAACGGGTGCGCTTGATTGCGAGGCGAGCTTCGGTCAAATCTTCTAACGAATCGTACCAGCCGGAATTGCCGCCGCGCCAAGTTTTGCTGGCGATGGCATATTTGTCTTTAAAGGTGCCGTTTTTGAGGGCATCTTCGACAGAAAGCGGAGATCCGGAGAGGTTGATGTCGGCGTTGTTGAGGGCGGCGGAGATTTTGCTATTTAAGCCGTTTGAATCGGCGACGGATTTAGGAACGACGGCGCGCCAATGACCGGTTGATTCTTCATAGACGAGCGCCGTGACCGCCGTGCCCTCGGCGGAGAAGTCGACGGGATAGATGTGCGAGTCTTTAAGTGCCGTGCGTTGATTATCCGAGAGACCAAAGTAAGAGCCGGTGGAAGAAAGTTGGATGTCGAGGATGCTGTCAGAGCGGAGGGTGGAGGCGATGCCGTTGCCGTTGAATTCTTCGATGAAGCGGTTAACGAGAGCGAAAGGCATAAAAGATTGCGAGACGAAGATGAGAGCGACGGCAGCGATCAGGACGCCGACGATAACGACGAGCGGGGCGTGTTTTTTGAGGAAGTTCTTGGACTTTTTGCCTTTTGAAAGGTTGGTGGAGAAACGCGACGATGCAGTTTTTGAGCGACCGGAAACATTGGAGACAAAGGTCTCCGCTTCTCGGGCGCGAACTTCGGCGATTTCGTCGGACATATATATTATTATAATATATATTATTTAGTTTTACCAGTGTTGGGGGCTTTAGGGATGATGATTTCTGAGCCTGAACTAGCTTCACCGAGACCATCGGCGGTGGAGACGCAGACGGCTTCGCCGCGATAGCCGTTCGCGGAAGCAGAGGAGACGCAGATTGTGATTTCTTCAGAGAGATCGAGGTCGGTGATTTCGACAGAAGTTTCTTCCGTGAAACCAGCGGCAAAGTCGTTGAGCGAGATGAAGTTAAGCACGCCGTCGGTGGTAAAGTCGAGGTGGATGGAGGTGTCGGAAGTTTTGGTGAGTTTTAAATTCGAGACGGTAGCGAAGTCGGGAGTGGGGAGGTCGGTCGAAATGTAGATTTCTGGTGTGTTGCGAGAGAGGATTTCGGCTTCGAGGTCGCCAAAAGCGGAGGCAACATCGGACGTATAGACGGCGCCATTAGTGCGAGCAGCTAGTTCAGAGTAAGAGTCGGCGTACTCGGGAGTGGTGAGGATGTAGAAGTTGACGGGGTCGATGCTCTTGGAAAGTTCAACGACTTGGTCGAGAGTGATGCCGTCGCGGTCAGGATTGTGGTAGTCGGCATCGGTGAGGACGATGAGAGATTTGTTGGCGCCAATGTCCCAGTTTAGTTTGCGCATCAGGGTATAGGAAGCAGAGAGAAGAGACTCGGGGAGGTCACCACCGCCATAAACCTCGATGCCTTTAATCAAGCTTTCGATGTTGTCGACGGTGCAAGTCTCAAAATTGCAGAGTTCGGCAGGTTTTGAGTCTTCGAGATCGCCGTAAGTATAGAGTGCAACTTTGCCGCCTTTTTTAAGAACGCGGTTTGCCGCAGTGATGGCTTCGTGTTGGAATTGCGCGAGGAGCGGACCCATCGAGCCGGTATTGTCGAAGAGGATAGCAAGGTCTTGGTTCGGGCGATTATAAGTTTTTGGTTCGAGCATATTGAAGACGTCTTCAATGCCGCGTTTATAAGTACCATGCGATGCGTAGGTGGCGTGACCGGAAACGAGCTTGTCGAGGTCGATAAATGAGCTACAGATGACGTCATGGAATTGGCAGTAGGCTTTTAGCTTTCCGCTGTATTCGCTGGACGGTTGGTAAGGTTTGTAACCGCCGAGGACGCCCTCGTAAGCATAACAATCGGGGACGAAGGCGCGGTATTCGGAGTAGTTTTCGCCACGGCAGGCGGCAGTGGTGCGGGTGAGGAGGTTTAGTTTGCCCTCAGGAAGATAGAGTTTTGGGTCGCCGAAAGTGAGGGCGGCGAAAATCCATTTGGGATTGATTTTTTGGAGAGTTTTGGAGACGACTTGGGCGCCTTGAGAATAGCCAGCGAGGACGATTTTAGTGTTTGGGCAAGTGCTGCGCATGGACATCACGAAAGTCATTGCTTCGCTTGCGCCAGTTTCGACAGAATCGCCGTAGTCGTTCATCTCACCGCCAGAAAAGAGCGCGCCGAGGGAGGTCGTAAAACGTTGGAACGTCGAGATGCCAATGCCGGGGGCGGGGTAAGACATACCGTCCCAACCCTCGGGGCGAGAGCCGAGTTCGTAAAAGCTGTAGCTGTAGCCGGAGTCGGCAAAGACTTCGTCGACGGCAGCTTTGAACGGCTTGAAGTCGCGGTCGGAATTGACTTGGGCGCCAGAGCCACGAGCGAAGACGAACATGAAGTCGGAGCAAGTTAGGTAATCCTTGGCGTTTGTCGCGAAAGCAGGGCGCGTGAGAATAGAGTTTGAGAGAACCAAAGTTAGCGCTGCAAGAATCAGTCTGAAGTTGATATTTCTAAAGTAATGCCTGGGCAGGTGCATAAATCTCTCCTTAAATTAACCTTAGAGTAGCGTATTTGACAACTTTTCTCAAGCAACAGCATTTTATTGTGTTATAATTTGGGTATGAATTGGGATGAATACTTTATGGGGATTGCGACGGAAGTCGCGAAAAAGTCAAAAGACCCGTCGTCGAAAAACGGATGCGTGATCGTGGACGAGCGGCATCGCCCGGTTTCGTTTGGTTATAACGGGACAATTCAAGGAGCAGATGAGTCGAAGATGACGCTGTCAGAGCGGCCGATGAAATATTATTTTTCGATTCATTCGGAAATGAACGCTGTGTTGTTTGCGGGGCGAGATTTGACTGGCTATACGGTTTATAATACGATTGCAACTTGCGAGAACTGTTTGAAATATTGTTTGCAGGCGGGGATTAAGCGATTTGTTTATAAAGAGCTGCGTGTGCATTCGCATAAGACTGATGCGAAGAAGTCGATGACGAATATCGATACAGACGAAGCGGTGGTTCGATTGCTGGCGGCGTGTCCAGACGTTGAGACGCTGAATATTACGAACGGAAAAACTTATACGGAAGATATTTTGGCGCAGTATCAGCCCGGCTCGCCGGAGCGTGAGCGACTTCTAAAGTGGGTATAGTTACCAAATTATTGGTTTTTGGTCGTGGTTTTTGAGAAAGTCGTTACACTTCGTGAACGGGCGGGAGCCAAAGAAGCCGGCATGAGCGGAGAGGGGCGAGGGGTGAGCAGACTCTAGGATGAGGTGCTTTTTCTCGTCGATGAGCGGTTTTTTGCTTCGAGCGTCGCGCCCCCAGAGGATGAAGACGAGGTGCGGACGAGTAGTATTGAGGTATTTAATGACATTTTCTGTGAAAATTTCCCAGCCTTTGCCACGGTGAGAGCCGGCAAGGTGAGCTTCAACCGTAAGGACGTTGTTGAGGAGCAAAACGCCTTGTTCTGCCCAGTTTGATAAATCTCCGGTCCGGTTATGATGTTGATAGTCTTTGGGGTTTAGCTCCAAGTTCGGGTTCATGGTTTTAAGGTCCTGATAGATTTGTCCGAGGTCGGAGTCGATTTCTTTGTAGATATTAATGAGGCTGGGTGGGATTTTTTCTGAGTCGGGAACCGAAAACGCGAGACCCATGGCGGCGCCTGGCGTGTGGTAAGGATCTTGACCGAGGATTACGACTTTAACTTCGTTTAAGTCGGTCGAGAAAGCACGAAAGACGGCGGATTTTTGGGGGAAAATAGTTTTAGTGCGATATGCTTCCGTCAGGAAAGCAGAAAGCTCTTGGAAGTATGGTTTCTGGAATTCTGATTCAAGAAACGGTTTCCAAGAGCTGTGTATCATGGACTATCTTTTGGCTTTAGCGGGTTTGCGGAAGAGCTTGCGGATGAGGTAGCCGAAGCCGAAGCAGGTAGAGATGGCGCCGATGAGCGAACCGACGTACGGGATGAGAGCCAAGAGTTCGATAAGGACGATGCCGATTGCGTACTTGAGGAAAATGTGCATTTTTTTCTGCTTGAAGACTTTTTCGGCGAGGAGATTACCGACGACGCCGCCCGTGACGGATTCTGCAAGATAGACGAAGAAGATGTAAGAAGCTATGCCGATTAATCCGAGCGGAAGACCGATGACGGAGACCATGACGAAGATGCTGGCGAGCGGTACGGTGATTAGGAGACCGAAGCCGAGAGCGAGGTACTTCCAAGAGCTACCAGCACAGAATTCGTCGAGCAGTCGTTTGCTAAACTTAGCACAGAGAGCGACAAGGATAATTGTGACGAGTAAACGACCAAGGATGCCGAGGATTTTATCGGTGACGGTAGTAGCAAAGCTGATGGCGTTTTTCTTAGCGCCGGAGTAGGTGGCGGTTTCGCCGGTGGAGAGGTTGTCGAGACCAGTAATGACGGCAGTGTCGTTGTAGATGAATTTACCGGAAACACTGGATTTGCCCTTGATGGTGATTTCGTCAAAGCCCACGCTGAGGTCGCCGTCGATGGTGACATTTTCGAGAACGAGGCGATTGCCACTGACGAAGACGTTACCGTTCAAATTGGCTTTGATTAAGAAAGAGCCGGCGGCGCCAAAAATGTCACGACCGATGCTAGCTTCTTCAGTGATTTCGACGGCGCTACCGGCGACAAATAAGTCATTTTCGATTGATCCCTTGACGACGATGGAGTTACCGGCGAGAGTGGCGTATTCTGCCGTGCCGGAGAAGTTGATGCCATTACCAGCAAAAGCGGCAAGACCCGCAATTTCGTCATTTGAGTCGATTTGGTTGCCGGCGAGAAAATAGGAGTGATTGATGGTCCTTTCGGACTTTACTTCCGAACCGGCTTCGGAGTAAACATCATCTTCATCCGAGGCGGGGGAGATAAGAATTGTTTCTTCGGAGACGGGGGATTCACAATTAGCGACGACGCCATCCGTACCCTCGACAGGCTTGCCGTCTGCGCCGATACAGGCGGATGCGGGTTTAATGCTGACAGCGTAGCTAAGGGTGAAAGCCGTGGCCACCCCTAAAATTAGCTCGGAAAAAATTTTGATTTTTTTAGCCATAATACTCCTTACTCCACTTATTATAGACTACTAGGCAAAAATTGTTAAGCCTATTTTAATTTATTTTTCAAAATTTCGGAAACGGCGGCGGGGTTCGCTTTGCCGTGTGATTCTTTCATAACTTGACCGACGAGGAAGCCGAGGACTTTTTCTTGACCAGCTTTGTAATCTTCTTGAGCTTTTTTCGTCTCAGGCTTGGCGAGGACGGTGTCAACAATGGCTTCAAGAGCAGCAGAATCGTTTTCTTGAATCAAGTTTAGTTCTTTCGCGAGGTCGCGAGGAGATTTGCCGGAGTGCTTTTGTTCGAACAGTTTGACGAAGACTTCTTTAGCAGCAGTCGAAGATAGTTCTTTCTTGGCTTTCATTTCGGCAAGTTCGGTGAGTTGATTCGCTTCAGGCAGTTTGTCGTTGAGGAGGCTTTGGTTTTCTTCGGCGAGAAGAACTGAAGCGAAAAGATTAGCGATGTAGTCGACAGGTTGCTTAGCGCGATGGATTTCTGAGAGGCGATTGACGAGTTCGGGGTAGTCAAGCAGAATTTCGAGCGTGTCGGCGGGAATAATGCCGGTGAACTTCTTGCGATAGTCGGCGGGGAGTTCAGGACATTTTTCGTATTCGGTCTTGATGAATTCTGCGTCAAGTTCTAACGGCGGGAGGTCAGGTTCAGGCATATAGCGGTAATCTTGTGCCTCTTCCTTGCTGCGCTGACTGGTGGTTTTACCGGTGGCGTCGGACCAGCCACGGGTTTCTTGTTTGACTTTTTCGCCTTTGTCAAGGATTTTGCTTTGGCGTTCGTATTCGTAGAGAACGGCGCGTTCGATGCTACGGAAGCTGTTAAGGTTTTTGATTTCGGCACGGGTGCCAAGTTTTTCATCTTCGGGTTTCTTGATGGAGATGTTGACGTCGAAGCGCATGTTGCCGTTGTAGAGGTCGCCATTGGTGATGTTAGCGTAAACCATGTTGCGCCAAAGTTCTTTACAATAATCGCGAGCTTCTTCGGCGCTCGAGATGTCGGGCATGGAGACGATTTCGAGGAGCGGAGTGTCGACGCGGTTCAAATCAACAAGGGAGTAAGTGTCGAAGTGCGTAAGTTTGCCAGCATCGCCCTCGAGGTGAGCGTGCTCGATGCGGATTTTTTTACCAGAGGGAAGTTCGACGTAGCCTTCGCCGACGATTGGGTGGTAAAACTGAGTGATTTGATAACCTTTCGGAGAGTCGGGGTAGAAGTAGTGCTTGCGGTCGAAACGCGAGGAGGGGTTGATTTTAGCGTTCATGGCGGCACCGGCGCGAATTGCGACTTTGACGGCTTCGCCGTTGAGGCGTGGAAGCATGCCCGGAAGAGCGTAATCGACGGGTGAAACGCAAGAGTTTGGTTCCTTGCCGCGAGCGTCGTTGTCGACCTCGGAGAAAAGTTTGGTCTTCGTTTTTAGCTGGACGTGGCATTCGATGCCGATGGTAATCTGATATTTGTTGGACATTAGATAGCTCCTAGGTCTTTTAAAGCTTGTTTGTAGATCGTGAGGGCGTGGCGGGCTTGATGATATTCAATTTTGAAGCCAGATTCGTGAGCGATTTGATTGCGAAGCTTATGGGCGTTCCAGACGGCGTTAAGCTGCGAGAATTTATCCTTACCGCATTTTTTGAGGCGTTCGCCCATAGTCTTTCCGGAAATCCCCATTTCCATCATTGCCTTGTCGAGAAGTTTGTCGCCCTCAACGACCGCCATTTGATAGCTTTGATGGTTGCTTTTGATGAGGGAGTTTTCTATGGCGAGGAAGTCGGATTGGTATTCGAGTTTGTTGAAAGTGTATTTGCGCTTGCCGGTGAGGATGATGGCGACAAAGATTAAGATGCCGACGACGGCGATGGAGCCGAAGAGAGCGTAAAAACTGGCATCGTTCATTTGGCGAGTTCTCCGGCTAAGTTGATAAGGTTTTTGTCGCTGCGGCGAGGACCGATGATTTGAAGACCAAGCGGAAGACCGGCTTTATTTTCGCCAACCGGGAAAGCGACGGCAGGAACACCGGCGAGATTGACCGGGACGGACATGACGTCTTCGAGGTACATGGCGACAGGGTCGCTAACTTTTTCGCCGAGCTTAAAGGCTGGGTTCGGAGAGACGGGGCTGAGGATGGCGTCGACTTGTTCAAAAGCTTTGTTGAATTCGTCGATGATTTTTGTGCGCGCTTTAGCTGCCTTAAGGAAGTAGGCGTCGTAAAAGCCGGAGCTTAAAACAAAGTTGCCAATCATGATACGGCGCTTGTTTTCCCGCATGAAGCCCTCATCGCGAGTGTTCTCGAAGAGGAGGTCAAGCGGGGTCTTGTCCTCGGCTTTTAAGTTGTCTGTGCGAAAGCCGTAGCGAACGCCGTCGTAACGGGAGAGGTTAGAGGCAACTTCGGCAGGTTGGATAATGTAGTAGGCAGCGAGAGCGTATTCTAAGGTCGGCATGGAAAGTTCGACGATTTTGTACCCCTTGTTTTTGAACGTTTCAAGCTTTGATTCGAGCGCGGACTTAATCTCCGCATCGAGAGCGGGACTATTCATGAATTCTTTGACGTAGCCGATAGATTTTTTCTTTAATTCAACATCGTTCGTGCCATAAAAATCGGGGAGGGTGGTTTGGTCTTTTTCATCTTGACCAGCCGTGATAGACATGAGGAGGTCAAGGTCGGTGGCGGTTTTGGTGAAAAAGCCAATCACGTCGAGAGAAGATGCCATGGCGACGACGCCGTAACGAGAGACGGTGCCGTAGGTTGGTTTGATACCGAAGACGCCATTGAAGGAGGCGGGCTGGCGAATCGAGCCGCCCGTGTCGGAGCCGGTCGCAAACTGGACACAATCGAGAGCGACGGCGACTGCGGAACCGCCAGAAGAGCCGCCGGCAACGCGGGTCTTATCCTTAGCGTTTTTAGTTGGACCGTAGTAAGAGTTTTCTGTCGAGGAGCCGTGAGCGAAAGCGTCGAGATTGACACAGCCGACGCAGATGGCGCCCTCTTGATTGAGTTTTTCCGCCGTGGTCGAGTCGACGGGGGAGATAAATTCGGTGAGGATTTTTGCGGAGGCGTCAGCAGGGCGATTTTTAGAAAGGAAGTTGGCTTTTAGAGCGTAGGGGACACCGGCGAGTCTGCCGGGATTTTCTCCCTTGGCGATGCGGGCGTCGATTTCTTTCGCTTTTTTAAGGGCGCGGTCGCGGTCGACGAAAGTGAAAATATGGAAGTCCTTAGTCTCTTCGATGCGTTTCAAGCTGGCTTCGACGAGAGAGACGGCGGTGGTGGATTTGTCAGCGATTTTCATAATTATAATACCTTTGGGACTTTAATTTGGTGGTCTTCTGATTCCTTGGAGAGGTTCAAAAGCTCTTCGCGCGTCGCATCTTGTTCTCGGATTTCATCGGGACGCCAGACGTTTTTCATTTCGAAGACTTGATAAGTTGGCTCAACCCCCTTGACGTCGAGTTCGTCAAGTTTGCCGATATATTGTAAAATATTTTCAAGGTCGGACTTGAGTTTGATTTTTTCCTCGGACCCTAGAGAAAAATTGCTAAGGCTCGCGAGGTGTTCGATTTCTTGTTCTGTAACTTCCATTATTGGAAATTATACCACTTCTCAGGCGAATTAAAAACTACTTAGTGAATTTACTTTGTTCTTTAATTCGAGGATTAAGGCTTCGTTGTCCTTAGCTTCGGCTTCAAGGGCGTTGATTTTTTCGTTTTTGGAAATAAAGACGACGAGGAGGATGATGTTGACGGCGAGGCTGATGATTAAGGCACTGATAAAAATCAAGTTACGCTGGGTTTTCTTTTTGTCGCGCGGGGCGGACATAATCGACGGCGGATTAGGACGCGCAGGGTCGGTGGAAATGATTTTTTTAACTCTCTCTTCACTCATATTTATTTCAATTTTAGCATAAGCTGGACTTAAAAACAATGTTTAATTTACATAAAAAGCGGAGCCGTGGTGGCTCCGTGGAAGTTATTCTGGATAGTGGAACTGATCATAATCGAGGTCGCGAGATTCGAGGACGGCGCGCCATTTTATCATGGCGGACTTGGCGGCGAGCAAGTTGTGGTCGCGGTAGTTGCCACAGCAGTCGGGCGTGGCGTCGGGGATTTCGGCGTTCCAGTCGATAATGAAATTTGCCATCCTGATAAACAGGTCGCAGTAGCGTTCGACTTCGTAGCTGCCGTACATAATGGCGCGGAAGCCGGTGCGACTGCCGCGCGGAGCAAAGGAGACCGCGCTGAGGCGTTCGGGACAACGTTCGAAAAGATAAATTGAACCGAGATGCTCGATAGTGTGGAGCGCCGCTGAGGGCAGAGGCGATTCGAGTTCGCTGTTCGGCGAGACGAAACGCAAGTCGAGAGTCGTAAACATGCCGAGGCCAAAGCGGTCAAGGCGAGCAATGTAGAGACCTGGCTTCAGGCTCCTGAGGTCGGGCTTAGGGTTTTCGAAAGCGCTGGCGTTTTTCATAAAAATCACTCTCCAGAAAATAAAGATTCGTTGCCGTTTTACCGACAACTAGCTATATTGTACTATATTTTCTTAAAAAGTCAAGTGCTTCCCTCTCGCCTGAGTCTTCGGTGCGAATAGGAAGGTCAAAAAAGCTTTTGCAATAAAAATAATGTTGTATTTTTTACAATATGCTAAAAATATAGTTATGGTTGATTGAGAAATCTTTGTTTGATATAGTTGAAGAGTCTTGGACTTTGAGGATTTAGCGAGCAACCGAACATAATCCCCGCCGGATTATGGGCGGAGGCGGGCTCACTAAACAGATTTCTAGGGTTCTAAAGCCGCCCGGAAAGGAGGGATGATGAAGATTAAATTTTCTATCACTCTGACTTTCAAAAATGGGTTTTTAAAACCAAAGTTAAAAATCGAGCTAGAATAATCTAGCTCGACCCGAGACGAGGGATGCTTCCTAGAGGCATCTCTCATTGGTTTTATTATACCATACTTATCTTAAAAAATAAACCCCTTAGGGGGTTATTTTTGTGGGTGGAGGGTGGACTGGATGTCGGCGATGGAGTCGCGAAGCATGGCGGCGCGTTCAAATTCGAGATTGGCGGCGGCGAGTTTCATTTCCGATTCGAGTTGTTTAATAAGCGATGGTAATTCTTCCTTTGGAATCTTCTTGATGTCAAACTTTGATTTTTCTTCTTTTTCTGGAATGATGGCGCGGAGACCGGCAGAGATTTCCTTTTGGATGCCTTTCGGAGTGATGCCGTGTTTTTTGTTGTATTCGGTTTGAATTTCGCGACGGCGAGCGGTCTCGCTGATAGCCTTTTCCATGGATTCGGTGACGAAGTCGGCGTACATGATGACTTTGCCCTCGACGTGGCGGGCGGCGCGACCGATGGTCTGGATGAGGGCAGATTCGGAACGGAGGAAACCCTCCTTGTCAGCGTCCAAGATTGCGACGAGGGAGACTTCGGGGAGGTCGAGACCCTCGCGGAGGAGATTGATGCCAACGAGAACGTCGTAAACGCCAGCGCGGAGGTCGCGCAAGATGTCGCCGCGCTCGAGAGTGTCAATGTCGGAGTGGATGTAGGCGGTCTTGATGCCGCGTTCTTTGAGGTGGTCGCTCAAATCTTCTGCCATGCGCTTCGTCAAAGTCGTGACGAGGACGCGCTGATTCTTGGCGATGCGCTGGTCGATTTCTTCCATTAAGTTGTCGATTTGACCCTCGGAAGAGCGGACTTCGATTTCTGGGTCGAGAAGACCAGTCGGGCGAATAACCTGTTCGGCGGGCTTGGGGCAGTTTGACAGTTCATAATCGCCCGGCGTGGCGGAAACATAAACGGCGTGAGAGATGTGGCGATAAAATTCGGGAAAAGTGAGGGGACGGTTGTCAAGGGCGGACGGCAGACGGAAGCCATAATCAACGAGCGACATTTTACGCGCATGGTCGCCATTGTACATGCCGCGAACTTGCGGAAGAGTCATGTGCGACTCGTCGACAAGGAGGAGAAAATCTTTCGGGAAAAAATCAAGCAGGGTGGAGGGCGGTTCGCCGGCTTTGCGACCCTCGAGATGACGAGAGTAGTTTTCGATACCCTTGACGAAGCCGGTTGACTCTAGCATCTCCAAATCGTATTTAGTGCGCTGAGTGAGGCGTTGGGCTTCGAGATATTTCTGATGTTTTTCAAAGAAAGCGAGGCGTTCTTTATATTCTTTTTCGATGCTGACGAGGGCACGCCTTAAATCGTCATCAGGCGTGGCGTAGTGGGTGTTTGGAAAAATGTGGATATGGTCAGGTTTTTCGCGGATTTCGGCAGTGAGGGGGTCGATGATTTTGACGGATTCAAGGTTGTCGAAACCAAATTCAAAGCGATAAGCCCATTCGCCGGAGGCGGGAAAGAGGTCAACCGTATCTCCCATGACGCGAAAGTTGCCACGTTCAAAGGCGAGGTCGTTGCGATGATATTGAATTTTGACAAGGTCGCGGATAAAATCAACTTGGCTTTTGATTGACTCGTCGCCCGACATAACCCAACCGTTGGCTTTTTTCCAGAGCGGGATGGACATGGCTTGGTAACTTATGGGCGAGCCAATGCCGTAAATGCAGGAGACGGAGGCGACGATAATGACGTCGTTACGAGTCAAGAGCGCTTCGGTGGCGCCGTGACGGAGGCGGTCGATTTCTTCGTTGATGGCGGAGTCTTTTTCGATGTAAGTGTCGGTTGAAGCGATGTAGGCTTCCGGCTGGTAGTAGTCGAAGTATGAAACAAAATAGTGAACTTCGTTCTTGGGAAAGAATTCGCGGAATTCGGAGTAGAGCTGAGCGGCGAGGGTTTTGTTGTGGGCGAGGACAAGCGTTGGTTTGCCGAAATTCTGAATTAAATTCGCCATCGTAAAAGTTTTGCCGGAGCCGGTGACACCGAGAAGAGTTTGCTCTTTAATTCCCTCTTTGAGACCTTTGGTGAGCTGTTTGATAGCGGCGGGCTGATCGCCAGTCGGCTGATATTTGGAGACGAGCTGAAAGTTCATGGAGTTATTTTACATCCTGAGTTTGGTGTAATCAACTTTTTGATAAGTGAAAGGACGTGGGACTGAGACGAGGCCAGAGGAGATGCCTTTGACGTAGAGGAAATAGTTGCCCTCTTCTTCCTCTAAAGTGAATTCGCGGGAGTTTTCCCATTGGCAGGTAGCGGAATCTTCGGTTTTAGTGACGCAATAAACATATTCGTGGTCGTCGTCGCTGGCGTTGATGGTGAGCAAATTGCCGTCGAGCAGTGGCGTCGCAACTTCAGGGCGAGCGACTTTGACGTTGCCGGAGATAATAATGAGACCGACGAGAACAATGGCAGCAAGGATGGCGTAGATGATTGGTTCTTTGGCGTTTTTCTTAAGCTTTGTCATGGACAGTTTGCCTCCGTGTTAAAGTCGTTTTCGGCGATGCAGAGATATTTGGCAAAGGCAGCGTTGAGTCCGGTGGCTTGCGCGCCGAGTGTGGAGCGGGCGTAACCACCATAAACATCGCGATAGTAAGCAGTGAAAGCTTCGGCGATGAATTCGAAGCCGTCGGAATCGGAATAAGCGTATTCGCTCAGAGGACGAGAAGATGACGGGAGATCCTTAGTTGAACTGAAAGCGTTGGTGAATTCGGAATACTCGTGGAGGTGTTTTTCAGTGAAATCATAGAAAAGACCGTCAAGAGCGTGACCGAGTTCATGAATCATGACGTGTTTAGTGTCTTCGATGTGCGCGGTGTTACTATACATAAGGATGTCAACAGGCGCAAATCTACCAACATCTGGCAATGTGACGCCGGCGGAGCCTTCGTAATCATCGTTGGTATCAGTAGTGTTTTTGCCGATGTTATTGTAGGTGGTTTCAGTCATAAAGCGCATTTTGCCATAAAGTTTTTTCAGAGCAGGAACGTTGTCAAAAGCGTCGGAGAGATAAGAAATGTAGTAGCTATAAACGTTGGAGCTGACGCCAGATTCGACGTCGATGGCGTAGTAGTCGTTATATTGGTTATTGAGGTTGATTTTACCTTCGGCGCCGAGACTAAGGGCGGAACCAAGTATCATGTTGTATGAACGGGCGTAAATGACAATGCCGTTGACGAGGCGGTTGTTGGCGTTGCCGGTGTAAAACGGGTAGCCGCCGGCTTCGGTGCTGAAGCCGTAGATTTCGTTACCTGGGGAGTAAATGCGGGGGTAGTCAGTAATATTGCAACGTGGATCAGTGCCAAAAGAGGCGCAGGAAGCAGAAGTGAAAGACAGGGCGGAAGCGACGATGCTATTGTTCTTAAGGTCGCCAGAGGTGCCGTTTGAGAAAGTAGTGTTTTTATGGAAAGAGACAGTGACGGTCGAGCCGACGATGGAATAGTAAGTGACGTTGGCACTGATGGTTGTGGACTTGCCGGAGCCAAGCGAAGTGGTAGTGATGCCGGTGGCGGAAGCGTTAGTATCCCAACCGACGACGGTGTAATTAGAGCCGGCAGCGACGAGGGTCGGGGCGGTGATTTCGCAGGAAGTGGCACCGTTGTAAAGGTAGCAAGAGGCTTGCGTGGCAGAAGCGGAGGCGTAGTTGTTTTGAAGCGTGAAAGTAGCGACGAGCGGAGAGGTGCGGCGCGTGACGGAGTAGTAAGTGTCGCTAGACGAGACGGTGAAGTTAGCGTTCGGCGAGACGGACTGGGTGGTGGCGTTTTTGGTCTTGTTCCAGCCAAGTAGAGTGTAGCCGGAATTTGGCGTAGGATTGGGCGCGGTAATCGAGCAGGAAGTGGCACCGTTGTAAAGGTCGCAGTTGACGCTTTGCGAGCCGTAGCTAGAAGCGGCGGAGTCGATAACGGAGAAAGTTGTAGAGAGTGTGCGTTTAGTGATGGCGTAGTAGGTCGTTGCCTTGCTTGCCGTGACGGTGGCACCAGCGTCAAATTCCTTGGCGGTCGTGTTGGGCTTGGTCGCCCAGCCGACGAGAGTATACCCAGAGTTCAGGGAGATAGTCGGGAGCGTGGTCGAGCAAGAAGTGGTGGCGCCGGAGAGAGAGCAACTGTAGGTTGCGCTGCCAGTGATAGAGCCAGCGGCGGAATCTTGGAGGAGGAAAGTGAGATCGAAGCCCTTGTTGACGATGGCGAAGAATTTTTCGCCGCCAGAAATGCTGACTTTGGCGCCGGAAGCGACGCTTGCTGTGGTGGCGGTTTTATCGGTGTTCCAGCCCAACGCCGTGAAGCCGTCGAGACCAGAGAGGGTTGGGGCGGTGATTTCGCAAGTGGGGTCGGTTTCCGCCTTGTAGCAAGAAACCTGAGAGGCGGAAGCCGTGGCTGAGGCGGGGTTTTCGATGGTGAAAGTTGCGGTGATTTGTTCGAGCGGTTCGTCGGGGACGACGGTGACGACGGCGTAGTAAGTGACGTTGTCGGAAATGGTGGTTTTCGCGCCAGAGGCGAGGTCAACCGTCTCTGAACCCTTTGTGAGTGTCCAGCCGGTGACTTCGTAGCCGGTGTTAGCCGTCAGGGTTGGGGCGGTGATTTCGCAAGTTAAATCACGGTTGTAAAGAGTGCAAGTTGGTGAGCCGCCGGT
This sequence comes from uncultured Candidatus Saccharibacteria bacterium, assembly GCA_964425805.1. Taxonomy (GTDB): domain Bacteria; phylum Patescibacteriota; class Saccharimonadia; order Saccharimonadales; family Saccharimonadaceae; genus Nanosyncoccus. Next base: position 416 of record CAYRNS010000006.1, on the reverse strand, counting down.
CTTAGAGGCGGAAGCGGCGTCTTCGATTGTGAAGCTAGCAGTGAGAGATTTTTTCGTGATGGCATAGAAAGTAGCATCGCCGGAAAGAGGAATGTCGTCACCGACCTTGTACTCGGCGGCGGTGTTGTTTTTATTAGTGGACCAACCGACGATAGTGTAGCCGTTGCGAGTGATGGCGGGAGCTTTAACAGAGCAGCTGGTGTCGGTGGATTGGCAAGTGAGCGAAGTATTGTTGCCAGTGGCGCCGTTTTGGTTGAAGACGGCGATGTGACGGTAGATGGTCGGTTCGGGTTCAGGTTCCGGCTCAGGCTCAGGCTCGGGTTCGGGTTGAGGCTGCGGTTGGGGTGTTGGCTGTGGAGGCGTAGGAGTGGGCGTAGGTGTAGGAGTCGGGGTGGTGCCGCCGCTAGTGTCGGGCA
>CAYRNS010000005.1:0-36498 GCA_964425805.1 uncultured Candidatus Saccharibacteria bacterium | reverse complement strand
ATAATAAAAAAGGACACTAAAACTATGTCTAAAAAACTTATTGCCGGCGCCGGCGTCGTTGCTTCTTTAGCAGTTGCTCTCGCCCCGCTCGCAACTTTCGCTACCATCAGCCGTACCGCCGAGTCTGATAAGCACACTGATACGCTCAACATCACAGTTGCCCCATCTTGTTCTTTCGGCACCGTTACTGCTGCTGGTGCTGTCACTGATGGTATTACCCACACTATCGGCGCGACTGACGCTACTGCCGACTATGTCGGTCCAACCGCTGCTTGGACCGAAGGTGCAGATAGTGGTACTGGTCGCCTCCCGGATGCCGATTCTGGCTCGTATACCACAAATGGTGAGACCAATGACTCTTTTGCCTATGGCATCTATGCCGGTACTAAGAAAGACGCAATCGCCACCACTACCCTCACTATCTACTGCAACAACGCTGGCGGCTACACTCTAAAAGCCGCAACCGCCAATCTTGTCGAGCAAGAAGGTGGAGCAGATAAAGCCAGCGATGCCGCAACAATCACTCCGAACACAAGTTACAGTGCAACCGTCTCTGGGTACGCCATTGCAAGCGTAGCTGCTACTGATAATACCATTGAAACTGTTAGTGGTAAGTTTGCCAACACTACTCCGACCGAGATTGCTCATAAAGAAGTTGCATCCTCTGAAAATGGTGACGCAATCACCATGACCTACGGCATCGGTGTTGCTCCGTCTCAAAGAGCTGCCCTCTACAAAGGTAACGTCGTCTACACCCTCTTCCAAGGGTTTGATGAATAGTCTGGCTAGGATAAAACAATCCTAAATCGTCCCCTCCCCATCCGGGGGAGGGGGACCCTATCTAAAAACTATAAGTTTTTCCTTAGCACTCTGTCGCTAGAGTCCTAAGAAAAGATTTATATACAAAACCAAGTGTGGGCAGAAACTGGAGGTATTTTTGGAAGAAAAGTTGTACTTTAAGCCAGGAAATTATGGCAAAGGAATAAAGAAAAAAACCGCCAAACCAGACAACAATAAGGACGCCGGTGCTAAATCTCATAGTCTCCGCAACCTCATCATTTTCGTTCTCGTCCTCACTATCATAATCATGGTTATTCTCTGGCTGCTTCGCGGAAAAACAACTACTTCCGGTCGTTTTCCAGAAAATATCAAAAACGAATCACTTGAGTGCAACATCAGTGGACTCATTTATGAAAAAACTAATCGCATCACGTCGCCAAAAACCGAAACTAAGATCACGATGATTTTCTATGGAGTTGATGATTTGAACTCAATCAATCTTCGGCACACCATACATCTTTCGTCGAGCGAAGAAGCGGCTAGATCGGAAGCCATAGCGCATGTCCAGCTCGCCGAAAACCTTGCCGATAGTGGTCTGGATTATGGCGAGTTTAATAATAAGTTCACTAGAATTGATAACAATCTGACTCTGGAGCTATATGATAACGGTAGTTTTAAGAAAGACATCATGTACGGGTTCTTCCTAGTTGATAAAATATCAGACAGTGACCATTATCCAACCAAGCTCGAAGAATTCAGAAATAATTACGAGAATAAAGGCTTTGCTTGCAAAAGCTCGATAGATAAATAAAGGAGTAATATGAATAATAAAGTAAAGATTAAAGCATTATTTGGGACGATTCTCGCCCTTTGTATGACTATTGCCAGCGGGACTTCTTCGTTTGCCTCTAGCTTTTCAGTCTCGCCAATGTATCAGCTAATTTCGCTTACTCCGGGAGAAACTTACGTTGGTAACTTCGAAATCATTAATCCGGGTGAAAATACCTACGATTTTTATTACGACCTCCGCGTGGAACCGTTCAGTGTTGATGAAAAGAACTCGCCCCAATTAGAAGTCAACGGCGACTATAACCGTATTGTTGACTGGATCGAACTAAACAAACCCACCGGAGTCGTCTCTCCGAACGAGCATGTTGAATCTCGCTTTACTATTACCGTGCCAGAAGACGCTCCCGCAGGTGGTCAATATGCGTCTATTGTGGTATCGTCTGGCGAGTATCGTGTTGACAATTCCGATGTCGATCTTCGAGAAGTCTACGAAACTGCTCATATTATCTATGCCGACGTAGCCGGCGAGACGGTTCGCAAAGGGACTATAAATGATATTTCCGTGCCTAGCTTCTTACTATCGGGGAACATCTCAGGGAGCGCAAATATTAAAAACGAAGGTAACGTCCACTCACAGGCTACTCAAACAATGCAAATTTTTCCGATTTTCTCAAACGAGGAAGTGTTCACTAATGAAGAAGATCCGAAAACCAACTGGATCATGCCGGAGCGCAGTATATATACATCTGTCACTTGGGAAGAAACCCCGAACGTCGGCATCTTCCACGTCATCTACAACGTCGAATACGAGGGCGTCGAAAGTAAAGTCGACAAAATCGTCATCGTCTGCCCCCTCTGGCTCCTCTTCCTGATTCTCCTCGCCATCTTCCTCATCATCTTCAAAATCCTCTGGGGGAAGAAGAAAGAAAAGAAATAACCTGTGCCTAACGCCTCCCCTCTCATTCACTAAAACCCCTTGCGTAGCCCAGAGCTTCTTGATATAATAAAACTATAAAAGAGACGCTCTAGGAACGTCTCACGTGTTGAATATCTAACTAGCGTAAACTAGTTAGATTTTTTCTTTGGTTCACCGGACTTTTTACGTCCAATATTGATTATGATTAAACCAAACTGGTGCATATACTCATCCTTTCTGGGGCTCTGATTATGCCTAGAATAAACCTTTTTAGTGAACCCCCCGAGGACTACAAGATTCGGGAACCTTATAACCCATATGGCTCGCTAATCTCCAAAGGAGCAACACTCCTCAATTCTATCCAAAATCTCCGTCATAATCAACCTTAATCGATTTTATGATATAATAACCTTATGAAGCGCACCAAATCAATCATCTGGGGGATAGCAATCTTAGCTCTCGGCATCTACTTCGGCGGCAAAGCCCTAAACTTGTTCAACTTCGAGCTGTTCTTTGACGGCTGGTGGACACTCTTCATCATCATCCCGAGCCTCGTCAGCCTCTTCACCGACAAAGACAGCAAATTCACCAACCTCTTCATGCTCGCCCTCGGCGTCATCCTCCTCCTCGCCGCGCAAAACGTCTTCGGCTGGGATGTCGCTTGGAAAGTTATTCTCGCCGCCCTCTTCATCGTCATCGGTCTCTCAATTATTTTCAAAAACACCTTCAAAAAAGCTAAAGACAGCAAAGGTAAGTTTACCGTTCACGTTGATACCTCTCGCGGCATCGACGGCTTCGATATCGAAGAAGCCGAGGTCAAAGAACCTAAACCGAAGAAAAAATCCACCAAGTAACCCGACTTCCCAAAAATCTGCCCCAAAAACAACGAGGCGGATTTTTCTTTTAACTTATGCTATTATATATATATGAAAAACACCATTGATTTAGATTATCAGCTCGCCGAAGAGCTAATTGAAAGCATCAAAGAAGACTCTATGGGCGACTGGTTCGACCTCCCCGATAACTTCCCCGCCCATGAACTAGAAAAAATCAAAGAAGTCGCCAAAAAAGTTCAGCAAAACTCTGACTACCTCGTTTGCATCGGCATCGGCGGCAGTTACCTTGGCGCCCGCGCCGTTTACGAAGCTCTCGACAAAGCTTCCGACAAAAAATCCAAAACCAAACTTCTCTTCGCTGGCAACTCTTTGTCCTCCAAAGAACTTAAAAAAGTCCTAGACGCTCTCGACGGCAAAGATTTCTCCGTCAACGTCATCTCAAAGTCCGGCACCACCACTGAGCCCGCCATCGCTTTCCGCATCCTTAAAAACCTTCTCATCAAAAAATACGGCGCCGAAGAAGCCAAAACCCGAATTATCGCCACGACCGACCCCGCCACCGGCGCTCTCCACGACGAAGCCGTCAAAAACGGTTACGAAACGTTCGACGTTCCTCTCGGCGTCGGCGGTCGCTATTCTGTCTTGACCGCGGTTGGTCTCTTTCCACTCGCCGTCGCCGGCGTTGACATTGACAAACTTCTTGAGGGTGCACGCCATTGTAAAGAAACCCAACTCGACCCAGAGAACTTCAAGAACTCCATGCTCATCGAATACGCTTTCTCCCGCTTCTACCTTTATGACGAATGTGGCTGCGACACGGAAGTCCTCGCCAGCTTCGAACCGAGCCTGATGTACTTTAACGAATGGTGGAAGCAGCTCTTTGGCGAAAGCGAGGGGAAGAACCAACAAGGCATTTTTCCCGCCAGCGTCATTTACTCTACCGACCTCCACTCGCTCGGGCAATATATGCAAGACGGTAGGAGAAACATTTTTGAAACTTTCCTCAAATTCTCTCCCGAAAAAGACCCGCTCAAAGTTCCCGACCTCAAGGACGATTCCGACGGCCTCGCCTACCTTGAAGGAAAACCCCTCACGGAAATCTCCGACAAAGCCCTCGAAGCCACATTAAAAGCTCATGACGCCGGCGGCATTTCCACTTTTATGATTGAAGTCAACGACACCGAAGCGGAATTTGGTATTAGTGAACTCACGCTCGGCTTCCTTATCTTCTTCTTCGAAACCGCCTGTGCTCTCTCTGCTCTTCTCCACGGCGTCGACCCGTTCGATCAACCGGGAGTAGAAAAATATAAAAAAGAAATGTTTCACTTGCTCGGCAAGCCGGGATTTTAACACAGAAAGGAAAGTCAAATGACCAAAAAACGTGTCGTCATCGCCCTCGGCGGTAACGCCCTCCAAAAAAACGGCGAAGTTTCCGCCGAAGCGCAGAAAAAAGTCGCCGAACAAGTCGGCAAGCTTATCGCCGAACTCAGCTCCAAATACGAAATCATCGTCGCTCACGGCAACGGTCCCCAAGTCGGCAACATCTTAATCCACGAAGAACAAGCCGCTTCCGACAAGGCTCCCGCCATGCCACTGGAAACCGCCGTCGCTATGTCCCAGGGACAAATCGGCTACTGGCTCGCCCAGTCGATTCAAAACGCCTTTTTGAAAGAAGGGAAGAACAAAAAAGTCGCCACCGTCGTCACACAAGTTGAAGTTGACAAAAAAGACCCCGCTTTCAAAAACCCGACTAAGCCCGTCGGTCAATTCTACACCGAAAAAGAAGCCTTGAAGCTCGCCAAGGAAAAAGGCTGGATCGTCAAAGAAGACTCTGGCAGGGGCTACCGCCGTGTCGTTCCATCGCCCAAGCCTAAATCAATTATTGAAAAACGCGAAATCCTCGACCTCGTTAAATCAGGCGCCATCGTCATCGCCGCGGGCGGCGGCGGCATCCCCGTCTACCGCACCAAAATCTTAAGGCTCGTCAAGGGCATCGACGCCGTGATTGACAAAGACTTCGCCGCGGAAAAACTCGCCGAACTCATCAAAGCCGACATCTTCCTCTCCGTTACTGCAGTCGACTTCGCTTACATCAACTTCGGCACGCCCGAACAATCCGCGCTCAAGAACCTCACCAGCAAAGAAGCCGAATATTATAGCAAACAAGGCTTTTTCAAGGCCGGCTCCATGCTCCCGAAAATCACCGCCGCCACCGAATTTGCCAAAAAGGGTAAAGTTGGCATCATTTGCTCCCTCGACAATCTCGAAGAAGCTTTAAAGCTCAAATCTGGCACCATCATCACTCGCTAAAAGTTAATTCCCGCTTGAAAACGCTTAAGTTTACATATATAATATATATATGCGTTCAAGAATTTTTTGCAAAAAATTCAAATCCTTAGTTTTGGTTGCGCTCGCCGCTTTTCTTATTCTTCCGAGCTTCCTGACTATTTTCAAGTTCACGACATCCGCTTCTGCCGCCAGCTGTACCGACACTTCAAAAGCTTATTGCTACGTCATCAAGATATATGCGAACGAATACGCCTCCAACGTCGGTCATACGGCAACCGAAGTTGAGTATAGAACGTTGACCCTCTCGACCGATTCGAACACTTTCACGTATAAAAACGATGTTTCTCAATCGGTATCGGGACGAACAGTAAACGTCAGCGTCAATTTTCAGCTTGACAATGGTGGCAACGTGGTCGACTCATATAGCCAATCCAGCGGCATGTTCAATCTCGGTCCGACAAGGATTGAATTCTATGCTAGCGACGGCACGACTTTATTGCAAAATGAAACTTTCCAAACCACTTCCGGCAGCACTCGAAGCATCACCGTCCAAGGTTCAACCACTGGCGGCGGAACTCAGCCAACCGGACAACCGACAGAAGGCTCAACAGGCGAAAATGTAACCTGCATGAGTTCCGGCTCGGCTGGCTCTCTCGGCTGGATCATTTGCTCGGTTCTTGACGTTACGCAAAAAGCCGTCGATGGTCTCTACGACAGCTTCGTCGAACCAAACTTAAAAATCGAGCCGACATTGTTTAACCCTCAACAATCCGACACCGGCAAGAATACGCAAGAAGCATGGTCGACTTTCCGAGACTTTGCAAACGTCGCTTTTGTTATCTTTTTGCTCTTCGTCATTTTTTCTCAAGTTACCGGTATCGGCATCGACAACTACGGTATTAAAAAGACACTTCCTAAACTTATCGTCGCCGCCATCCTTGTCAATGTTTCATATTATATTTGTATGGGCGTAATCGACATCACGAACATTCTCGGCAATTCCATCCAGGGCATCTTCGATGGTATCAGCACCGGCTCCATGAGCATAGATGGGCAATCGGTTAATATCGCCGCAGACGGCATCGTCAGCGTCGCCATCCTCGCGACATTAGTGGGCGGCGGATTTGCTGTTTTTGCTAATCCCGCACTGCTCTTGACCCTGTTGGTTTCCGTTTTAGGATTGCTAGTTTCTCTCTTCTTCCTCTTCGTCTTACTTGCTGCTCGCGAAGCCGTACTTGTGATTTCCGTCGTCATCTCGCCGCTTGCTTTCGTTTGCTATATGTTGCCTAACACTAAGAACCTATTTGACAAGTGGATGAAGCTAGTTAGGTCCTTACTCATGGTTTACCCAATTGCTGCGCTTCTTGTCAGTGGCGGTAGTTTTGTCTCGCGCTTGCTACTTTCCGCCGGATTTGCTAGTGGCGGTTTCGCAAAGGCTTTTGCGGCAATTATTGTTGGTATTATCCCCATCTTCTTTATCCCGTCTGTCCTTAGAAGCTCGCTCGCCGTTGCCGGTAACCTAGGTGCTAAAATTTCCTCTTTCGGTCGTACTGCTCGCACCGGTGCTACTCGCGGTATTCAGAACTCGGGGGTTTATAAAGGTATTCAACAACGTGGCTTCGAACGCAGCACGCGTATTCGCGCCGGCATCGACCGCAACGGCAACGCTAGAGATCTGAACCGTTTCCAGAGGATGATTCGCGGCGGTGGACGCAACGTTGCTCGCAGTCGCGTTGCTTACAGCAAGCAGCAAGATGCTTCTGCCGCTTTTGAAGCTGCTCTCGATCCGAACTTCATCCAAAACCAAAATGAGTTTCGTGAAGACAAAAACCGCAAGATGCGCGAAGATGCCATTATTGCGCAGATTACGCGTAACGGCGAGTATGGCGGTCAAAGTTATGGCGCCGGCGGTAAGGACCTCAACGCCCTCTATGCTCGGTTCGTTACGCTTTCTAACCAAGGCGACAATGTTTCGTCAGCCGAACGTGACGAACGAGGCGCCATTTATCGTAAACTCGCCAGTGAAAAACAAGGTATAAACTTACTTAACGATAGTATTTATCGTGTTGGACAGCAAGGGCAACTTAGCGTCGAAGGTCTTCGCACTATGAACGCTCATCGTATGCAAAACGCCGACGTCGCTGCTGCACTCGCCAGAAAGGATACGACCGGCAATATGTATCTCGATGATTTTGCCGCCGGTGCTACTGTCGACAATACGCATGCTAACGGCGTTCTCTCATCAAACGAAATCAGCGCCCGCTATGCGGCTCGTGCACTCTCTGACAACCAACGCATCGCCGACCAATCTGGCGCCGCTCTTGCCCGACATATCCAAAGCGTTGCTCCGAATCAAATTGCTAATCTTATTAACGACTCTAATTTCCGCGGCATCGTCACCGATGCAGGGAACCAACAAATCGTTGAAGATGTCCACCATGTCAACACTCAAGGAGCCGCTGGTCCAACGCAAACCGTCAATGGTTTCAGTGGCAATTTCTACGCCGCTCCAAATGGCTGGCGATTATTGCGGCGCACTTCCCAACAAGCGGGACATCCAATTTACGCCGATCCGAATGACCCAACTGGTCGTCGTCGCTACGACGCATCGACTAACCGTTTCTCTCAATAATTCTTGTTCGATTCCGCTTGTGGTTTGACAAAATTTAATATATAATTAAACTTATGGACAACTTATATAAGCTAAGCCATGACACTCCGAGCAAAAAGGATTATATTACGACCGAGGACTTCGACCAAGACGAAATTCTCGACATCGTTAAAACCTCGGTTGTCGTGCGCGACTATATCAAGTCGGGTGGGACTCTCGACACAATGTATCATAAAAATCTCGCCATGCTCTTCGAACAGAAGTCCACACGCACTCGTGTCTCGTTTGAAGTTGCCATGAGCCAGCTTGGTGGTCACGCGCTTAACCTCGCTCCTGGTGCGATTCAGCTCGGCGCTCACGAAACCATCGAAGACACAGCGCAAGTCTTCGGTCGTATGTGTGACCTTGTTATGGCTCGCGTCGACCGTCACGAATCCGTCGAAGCGCTCGCCAAGTTCGCCAACGTCCCTGTGATTAACGGTATGTCCGACTACAATCACCCGACGCAAGAAATGGGCGACATCATCACGATTCTCGACAATCTCCCGCCGGAAAAGAAATGGAACGACGTCAAAGTCGTCTTCGTTGGCGACTGCACGCAAGTTTGCGCCAGCTTGATGATGATTACGACTAAGCTCGGCATGAACTTTGTCCACTACGGTCCCGACCATAAATTACTCGACGAAAAATTCCGCGCCATCGGCGGACGAAACGTCGAAAAATACGGCGGCTCCGTCGAATTTACCAGCAACCGCGACTGTCTGAAAGGCGCCGACTTCGTCTATACCGACGTTTGGTACGGTCTTTATGACAAAGAAACTCCGAAAGAAGTTTACATGCAAGATTTCTACCCGACTTTCCAAGTCAACGATGACTTGATGGCGGCGACGGAAAATCCCAACTGTAAATTCATGCATTGCCTCCCCGCAAATCGCAATGAAGAAGTGACCGACAGTGTTATGGACGGGGAAAATTCAATTTGCTTCGATCAAGCAGAAAATCGCTTGACCGCTCAGCGTGGTCTTGTGCTTTACTTTGGCAAGAAAGCTCAGGAAACGCTCGACTATATTAAACAACAAAAGGAGGGCAACTAATGCCAGCTAAAAAGCCAAAATTCAGGCTGTTCAGCGCCGTACTCGCGACAGTCTGTATTGTTCTCGTGATTGACGCCGTCGCGCCGACCGCCGCCATCGGGAACTCTCAGTACGCGTGGTGGGTAATTATGATTCTCGGCTTCTTTATCCCCTACGCTTTAATTTCTGCCGAGCTAGGTACACAATACCCAAGTGAGGGCGGTATGTATACCTGGGTTAAAAAGGCACTTGGCAAAAAGTGGGCTGGCAGAGTTGCTTGGTTCTACTGGGTTAACTTCCCGCTCTGGATTGCCTCCCTTGCCGACCTTGCGACGACTTTAATAATGACGGCATTTGGTATCGAAGTCACGCTAGTTATGGCACTGTTAATCCAACTCGGTTACATCGTCTTGGTTACGATTTTGGGTAATCTTCGCATTTCTCAATCCGCCTGGGTCGCCAACCTTGGTGCGATTGTCAAGTTCATCACTCTTGCTGGCATTGGTGCCCTCGGTATCTATGTCTTCATTAAGCAAGGCTCCGCTAACCCAATCGAGAGCTGGCACGATTTCGTTCCGCTCATCGCCGAGGGTGGCGGCTTTGACTGGGCAGGCATCAGCTTTGTCTCTTTGATTATCTTCAACATGCTCGGCTTTGAGGTTGTCGGCACGTTCATTGATGATATGGACAATCCTAAGAAACAAATCCCGCAAGCGATTATTCTCGGCGCTGTCTTAATCGCTCTCTTCTACATTTTGCCAAGCTTCGGTATCGGCGTTGCCGTTCCGTTCGAAGAACTCGCAACCAACTCCGGCTTGCTTGATTCTTACCAAATCCTACTTGAGACCGTCGGTCTTTCCGCTGGCGCTATCTCCGCCATCATTACCGTCGTCGCTTGCTTCTTCCTTTACACTCTCGTTGCCAACATTTCCTCTTGGCAATTCGGCGTTTACTCCGTCACGGCTTATGCCGCCAAAGACGGTGTCTTCCCGAAATCTTGGGCAAAGACCAATAAGGACGGCGCTCCCTATATCGTCTCGATTTGGACGAGCGTTGTCGCGGCTGTTCTCGCTGTCGCCGGCATCATCCTCGCTTACGTCTTCCCAGAAGCCGAAGAACTCACGAATATGTTCTGGGCATTCTTCGACCTCTCGCTCTTCTGCCTCTTGATTGGTTATGTCCCAATGTTCTTCGCTTTCATGAAGCTTCACAAGAAAGGCATCCAAGACAAGAAAGGTTACTGGATCAAAGGCGGCGCTGGCAAGATTGCCCTCTTCGGCATCGTCCCAGTCATCATGCTTGCCATCTCCCTCTTCTTTACGCTTATTCCGGAGTTTGACATGGAGGCCATCATGGACAACAAGATTCTCATCATCAGCGCTGTCGTCTGCATCGTGATTGGTGAAGTCCTCGTCTGGCGCGCTGGTAAAAAAGATGAAGCAAGAAAGGCTCTCCGCCGTGCGAATAAACGATAGGACTCCAAAAGAAGACGGCTTCTACATGCCGTCCGAACTCAGCGAACACGTTGCAACCTATCTGCTTTGGCCCGAACGCCCCGACAACTGGCGGGGCGGGGCAAAGCCCGCACAGGCTGCCTTCAAGGAAGTCGTCGAAAAAATCGCCAAGCACGAACCTGTCGTTCTCGGCGTTAACGAATCGCAATATGCCCATGTTCTCGGCATGAACATGGAAAACGTCCACGTCGTGGAAATTTCCAACAACGATTCATGGATTCGCGATACCGGTCCGACTTTCGTGATTAACGGCGAGGGCGAACTCCGCGCCGTCGACTGGAAGTTCAATGGTTATGGCGGACTTTACAACGGGATTTACTTCCCGTGGGACTTCGACGACCAAATCGCCGCCAAAGTCTGCGCCATCGAGGGCGTTGACCGCTACCGCACCGACGATTTCGTTCTTGAGGGCGGCTCGGTTCACAGCGACGGCGAGGGTACACTCCTTGTCACCGAAGAAACCTGCCTTGACAAAGGTCGCAACCCCGATTTGAGCAAAGAGGAAATCGAAAAGTATCTTCTCGACTATTGCGGTGCGGAAAAAGTCCTCTGGATTCCTTACGGGATTTATAAGGACGAAGACACCAACGGCCACGTCGACAATGTCTGTCAGTTCGTCGCTCCCGGCAAGGTTGTTCTCGCCTGGGAAGACAATGAACAAGACCCGCAGCACGAACGCAGCAAAAAGGATCTCGAATATCTCGAATCTGTCACCGACGCCAAGGGTCGGAAACTGGAAGCTATCAAAATCCACGTCCCGAACCCAATTACGATTACCAAGGAAGAATCCGAGGGTGTCGACGTCGTTGACGGCACATTCCCGCGCAACGAGGGCGACCGCTTGCCCGCCAGTTACATTAACTATTACAACTGTAACGGCGCCGTGATTTTGCCGATTTTCAACGACGAACACGACCAGGCGGCAATCAACATCTTGCAAGACTGCTTCCCGGACAAGACAATTGAAACCGTCTACGCCCGCGAAATCTTGCTCGGCGGTGGCGACATCCACTGCATCACGCAACAGGTTCCGAAAGCCTAAAGCGGCATGTGCGAGCGGGGAGATAGCCTCGTCTCGCGAGACCTAAGACTTGGGCAAGCGCCCCGGAGCGGTCTCGCGAACGAGCTATCGACCGCAAGCGAGCATGCTTTTTTGTTATTTTATATGCTATAATATACTTATGCTTAAATATGATGGACCAATTGTTTTAATAGTTATGGACGGCGTCGGCATCGCACCGACAGGAAAGGGCAACGCCGTCGCACTCGCCCACACCGAATTCCTCGACCAAGTTAGTAAGGAATATCTTAACATCCCCCTCGAAGCCTCCGGCGAAGCTGTCGGGATTTTAAAAGGCGACATGGGCAACTCTGAGGTCGGGCACAACGCCCTCGGCTCCGGTCAAATCATCAAGCAAGGCATCGCCGAAATCGAAGATTCTTTCGCCTCCGGCAAAATTTGGGACTCCACCGCTTGGCAAAAAGTCATCGACAACGTTCTGAAAAATAAATCCACTCTTCATTTCTCCGGCATCTTCTCTGACGGTAACGTCCACTCCACCATCGTCCATCTCGAAAAAATGATTATCATGGCAGACGCCCAAAACGTCACCAAAATTCGCATCCACCTCGTCTTCGACGGTCGTGACGTTCCGCCTCAATCCGAACCAAAATATATCAACCGCCTTGAAGCTTTTCTGAAACGTTTTGAGGCTCGAAATCGCGATTATAAAATCGCCTCTGGCGCCGGTCGCATGGTCGCCGTCGCTGACCGTTACGAAAACGACTGGGGCATGGTTAAAAAAGGCTGGGATATGTTCCACGGCTCCGCCGAAAAACATTTCCGCTCCGCCGCCGAAGCCATCGAATCCTTCCGCAAACAAGACCCGAAAGTCCAAGATCAATATCTCCCGCCTTTCGTCGTTGTTGACGACCAAGACCAGCCTGTCGGCAAAGTCGAAAAAGGCGACAGCTTCATTTACTACGACTTCCGCGCCGACCGCGCCATCGAAATCGCTCAGGCTTTCACTTATATCGACTTCCCTTACTTCGACCGCGGCAATTATTCGCCTGATGATGTAATCTTCGCCGGCATGACCGAATATAACTCCGACACCCACGTCCCCGAGTTTCAACTCGTCCCGCCCGTCCAAATCCACGACCCGCTCAACCAATTTCTCGGCAGAAACGGAGTTAGTCAGCTCGCCGTTTCGGAAACCGTCAAATTTGGTCACATCACTTATTATTTCAACGGCAACTCCTACGACAAAGCCGAAAAAGAAGACCATATCAAAATCGACTCCGACACTCTCCCGTTCGACACTCGCCCGTGGATGAAGTCTGCCGAAATCACCGACGTCGTGCTCGACAACCTCGACAAATATCAATTCATCAGGCTCAACTTCCCCGGTGGCGACATGGTCGGACATTTCGGAGAAATTGAACCCACCATCACCGCAATGGAGGCTATCGACATCCAGCTCCAGCGCCTCGCCCAAAAAGTCGACGAACTCGGCGGCATGATGATTATCACTGCCGACCACGGCAACGCCGAAGAACTCCTCGACGAGAAAAATAAACCAAAAACATCTCACACGACGAATAAAGTCCCTTGCATCTTCTATGACAACACCAAAAATCGTGAAAAATATATCATAAATGATATAAAAGACGCCGGACTCTCCAACGTCGCCGCCACCATCACGACTCTCCTCAGCCTGAAAAATCCGCCAGCCTCTTGGCGAAAACCTCTCATTGTTGTAAAATAGCGAAGTATAAACTAAACGGAGATTTTCTCATGCCAATTACCAAAGCTATTATTCCCGTCGCTGGATGGGGAACTCGCCGTTTGCCAATCACTAAAATCATCGAAAAGTCCATGCTCCCCGTCGGCAACCGCCCGCTCGTCGACTACTCGGTCCAAGAACTCATCAAAGCCGGCGTTAAAGACATTTACATGGTCATTTCCAACGTCGAGCCGTGCCAAGTTCGCGAATTTTACAAGGATAACATCGCCCTCAACCAATATCTCGAAGCCCGCGGCAAAATGGACCGTCTCGAACTCGCTAAAACCCTCCCCGACGGCGTCAGAATCCACTACACTTCCCAAGACCCTTCCGCAAAATACGGCACCGCCGTCCCTGTCGCCATGGTCGCGGAAGAATACAACATCAACGAACCCGTCTTTGTCTTCTTTGGTGACGATTTCATCTGGAATCCGAACGGCGAATCCGCTGCCGAATCGCTCTTGAAATCCGTCCAAAACCCCGACGAATCCGCCATCCTCGGCGTCGAAGTCCCGCGCGAAGAAGTCGTTAAATACGGCATGATTTCCACGGAAAACGGCAGACTCACCAAAATCATCGAAAAACCCGACCTCTCTGAAGTAAACTCAAATCTCGTCCACGTTTCTAAATACATCATGTCGCCACAGCTGATTCAAGAAATGGTTGAATACGTCAACTCACACGATTTTGGTCCGAAAGACCAAGAATACATGGCGACCGATCCCCTCGCCACTTTCGTTGAAAAAGGCGGCATCGTCCGCGTCGCTCCGACCACTGGCGAGTATCTCGACGGCGGCTCCATCGAGGGCTGGGTCCACGCCAACAACGTCGTCTGCGGCACAAAATAGCTTTCAAAAAGCTTTTATTAGAGCGCGGGAGCAATCTCCGCAAAAATAAAGCCAAAATCGTAAAATAACGGAGGTAAATATGGCAAAAACAAGGGCACAATATACCTGCACAGAATGCGGCATGACTTTCGCGAAATGGACCGGTCAATGCTTAAATTGCAACAGCTGGAACACCCTCGTCGAAACCACGCCCGCCGAGTCTGCAGAAAGAAAAGGCGCCCTCGCAAACGCCAAAGTCTCCGGCAAAAAGCTCGACTTCGTCAATATCAAAAGCATCGTCCCCTCCGACGCTAAAGAACGCCTCAAAACTCCGTTCAAAGACCTCGACACCGTCCTCGGCGGTGGCTTTCTCAAAGGCTCCGTCACGCTCCTCACTGGTCAGCCCGGCATCGGTAAGTCCACCCTCCTCATGCAAATTTGCGCCCACATCGCCAAAACCAACAACGTATTATATATCTCCGGCGAGGAATCTGCCGGTCAGGTCAAACTCCGCGCCGTCCGTCTCGGCGCCGAATCCGACAAGCTCAACTTCGCATCATCCACCTCCGGAAACGACATCGCCAAAACAATCGAAAGCGCCGAATTCGACTTTGTCGTTGTCGACTCGATTCAAACGCTCTCCCTCGCCGAAATCTCCTCCGCACCTGGCGGCGTCTCCCAGGTCACCAACTGTGGCAACCTGATTATCCGCGCCGCCAAAGCCACCGATACTGCCGTCGTCATCGTCGGTCATGTCACCAAAGAGGGAACTCTCGCCGGCCCGAAAGTCCTTGAACACCTCGTCGACGTCGTCGTCAACTTCGAGGGCGACCGCTACGGCGGGTTCAAGACCGTCCGCGCCGTCAAAAACCGCTTCGGCTCCACGTCGGAAGCCGCGATTTTCGAAATGGCAAACGCCGGTTTAAAGGAAGTGGAAAACCCCTCCGCTGCATTATTAGCCGAGCGCCAAAACACTGACGGCTCGATTATTCTCGCAACTTTGGAGGGCACCCGCCCGATTCTCGTCGAAATCCAAGCCTTAGCCAGCAAAACCACTTTCGGCTACCCTAACCGCACCGCCTCCGGCTTCGACCTCAACCGCCTGAAACTCCTCATCGCCGTCCTCGAACGCCGCACGAAACTGAAACTCAGCGAATATGACATCTTTGTCAACGTCGTCGGCGGTATGAAACTCAACGACTCTGGCGCCGACCTTGCCGTCTGCCTCGCCATCGCCTCCGCCGTCGCCGGCAGGAAGCTCGACGAATCCTACGTCGTCTTCGGCGAAGTCGGTCTCGGCGGGGAAATCCGCTCCGCTTTCCGTCCCGACCAGCGCATCGCCGAAGCGAAAAAGCTCGGCTTCACTCGTGCTATCGCCCCCGCGACGATAAAAGACAAGTTCGTAATTCCCGTCAAAGACCTCCGCCAAACCCTCATCACGCACGTCAAATAGTGTATAATAAGCTTATGAAACTTATCGAACTCGACCTCGAAACTTTCAAAAACTTCGTCAAGGACCAGCCTTGCCGCAACTTCCTCCAATCCCCGGAAATGTTTTCTCGCTACCAATCCACGCACCGCGAAGCCTATCTCCTCGGTCTCAAATCCGGCGACGCTCTAAAACTCGCCGCGCTTGTCGTCAAAATCGGAAGTTTAAATGGTAAAAAACTTTTCTCCGCCCCCGGCGGACCGATTCTCGACTACGCCGACCAAACCGCCAAGGATCTCATCGAAGAATTCTTGCGTCAGGCCAAGCCTTTCCTGAAATCCAAGAACGGTCTCACTCTTCAAATCTCCCCCAACGCCACCGTAAAACCAGATGAAGCCGCCCCGACCTTAAAAAACGCCAAAGCCCTCGGCGAATATGTCCAGTGCAAATGGATTTCCGTCCTCGACCTCTCAAAATATAACTCTCCCGACGAACTTTTCAAAACTTTTCGCAAGGGTCACCGCTACTCAATCAAATACACCGACACCCGCTTCCACCTCAAAACCAGGGAATTGACCCGCGCCGAACTCCCGATTTTGAAATCTCTCGCCGAAAAAGCCGGCGAAAAACACGGCTTCCACGACCAATCCCTAGAATATTACGAGTCCATGTTTGACGCTTTCCAAAACCACATCAAAGTCCTCGCCAGCTTCTACGAAGACACTCCTGTCGCCGCCGCCATGTTTATTCATTACGACAACGAAGTCGTCTATCTCTACTCCGGCGCCGACCCAAAATACAACCACGTCGCCGGCTCCTACGCTCTCCAATGGCAAATGCTCAACTTTGCGCTAAAAAACAAAATCCCGCGCTATAACTTCTACGGCGTCCGCCCTGAAGATGGCAATGGCGTCTACGAATTCAAAAAAGGCTTCCGCGCCGAAGTCGAGGAACTCTGGGGAACTTATATGACCCCCCTCTCTCCGCTCGGCAAGCTCTATGTCGCCCGCAAAAAATACCACAAATTCGGGGAACTATCATGATGATTAGAGCGCGGGAGCAATCTCCGCAACCGACCCCAATAACAACAGAGGTGACGAAAAATGCGCATTTTGGGTGTTGATCCCGGCACCGGCATCTGCGGCTTCGGCGTGCTGGAAGTCCGTAAAAAGGGCACCCCGATTTTGATTGACTCCGGTGCCATCACCACCCCGCCCCACACCCCGCTTAACGTCCGCCTGCTCGACATTTACGATTCACTCCATGAGATAATCAAGGAAGACCGGCCTGACTGCATCTCGATTGAAAAACTTTTCTTCATGCAAAATATCACCACCGGCATCTCTGTCGCCGAAGCTCGCGGCGTCGTCATGCTTGTCGCCGCCCAAGCCAACCTGCCCATATATGAATATTCGCCTAATGAGATAAAAAAGGCAATGACCGGCTATGGTCACGCCGACAAAAAACAAATGCAGGAAATGGTCCGTGTCTACCTCAAAATGGACAAGGTGATAAAGCCTGACGACGCCGCCGACGCCGTCGCCGCCGCCATTGTCCACAGCATGATGTCCCGCGTCAGCCAATAACCCCGCAAAAAACCGCGAGTTTTTAAGCTTTTTTAAGTTTCGCGTGCGATAATATCCCTATGTTTAGAAATATGTTAAAAAGAAGCTGGCTTTCCATTAAGCGCAAGCTCGGCCGCACCATAATATTAACCCTCATCTTTTTCATGATGGCGAACCTCGTTCTCGCAGCCTTTATTATTAAGTCTGCCGTCTCCGCCCAAATGAACTACGCCAAGTCCACACTCGGCGGCACCATCTCCGTCCAAGCCGACATGGACACCATCCGCGAAAATCAAAAAGCGGAAATGGCACAAGGTGGCGACCCCGGCGAAATGTTTAAATCGATGAGCCGCCCCAGCGTCAACGTCGACACCGCGAACGAAATCGTCAGCACTTACACCGACTACATCAAGGACTACTCTTACGAAATCACCGTCTCCGCCAACTCTTACAACCTCGAAACCGTCGAGACCAAAGGCTCCTCCGGTAACCGCGGCGCCAACATGGGCGGCATGAACTTCCCCGGTATGGACTTTATGAATAACGCTTCCAGCGAAGAAACCGCCCTCGACGCCGACATTACCATCACCGGCGTCAATGCCTACGCCTACCTTGACGGCGTCTCCGACGAAACCATCACCATCAAGGATGGCACCTACTTCGACGAATCTTCGACCGACTCCGTAATGATTTCTTACGAATTCGCCGAACTAAACTCCCTCAAAGTTGGCGACACCTTCAAACTTAAAAACGCTTACACCGAAAAATCCGTCGCCCTCACCGTCATCGGCATCTACGACACTTCCGCCACCCGCGCCGACGCCAACACGATGTATATGAACACCGAAACCGCCGCCAAATTCTTCGACACTGATGAATACAATGACGGCAACTACGCCGTCGGTAACGTCAAATTCTACATGACTAATTCCGACCTCGCCGATGAATTTGTCGAAAAAGTTAATTCCGAGTTTACCGAACTCTCAGAAAACAACCTCAAGTTCGCCGTCGACACTTCTGAATATGACAGCCTCTCCGGCTCCATCGAATCCGTTGGTAGCTTCGCCGACACAATTCTCATCATCGTCATCATCGCCGCGGTCATCATCATCACACTCATCGTCACCATCAACGTCAAAGACCGCCGTTACGAAATCGGCGTCCTCATGTCGCTCGGTGCGTCGAAGAAAAACGTCATCGGTCAAATCGCCACCGAACTTCTCATTGTCGGCACCCTCGGTTTCGCCCTCGCCAGTGTCACCGGCACCGTCTTCGCCAAAACTCTAGGGAGTAGCATCATCGAAAGCCAAACTACTGCCACTTCCGAACAATCAGAAAAGAACTTTGGTCGCCCCGGCGCCAGCATGCCAAATATGCCCGGACAAACCAGCAACTCGCGCAGCTCCAAAAACTCCAATAGCTCAAATATGCCAGAAATGCCGAGCGATATGCCAACCAACATGAAAGACGTTGTCGTCGGTGGTCGCGAAAACCAGAAAATCGAACTCGACATCAACGCCGAACCGCTCGACTATCTCCTTCTCTTCGTCACCGGCTACGCCGTTATCCTCCTCGCCCTCATCCTCCCGTCCGTGAGTATCATGCGCTATCAACCTAAAGAAATCTTAGCCGGAAAGGAATAATATGACCGCAGCAAAATCTCAAGCCAAGAAAAACACTTTAACCATCGAAAATCTCTCTTACAGTTATCAAAACGGCGACCGCACCCAAAAAATCTTAGACAATGTCAACGCGAAGTTCGAATCTGGCAAAATCTACGCCATCGTCGGCGAATCCGGCTCCGGTAAAACCACGTTCCTCTCCCTCATCTCCGCCCTCGACAAACTCCAAGACGGCGACATTAAATACAACGACAAAAGCCTGCGCAAAATCACCGGTCAAGAATTCCGCCTCAAATACGTCAATATCGTCTTTCAGAGTTACAACTTGATTAAATACATGACCGCCGCAGAAAATGTCGAAGTCGCCTCGGACTTCGACAACCGCAAGGTTGACCCAAATAAATATCTCGAAAAAGTCGGTATCACTGAAGAAGAAGGCAAACGTCTCATCGGCAAACTCTCCGGTGGTCAACAACAACGCGTCGCCATCGCTCGCGCCCTCGCTTCCAATTCGCCGATTATCATGGCGGACGAGCCGACCGGCAACCTCGACGAAGACACCGAGGCAAAAATCATCGACATTTTCCGCGACCTCGCCCACAAGGACGGAAAAATCGTCATCATTGTCACCCACTCCCGTCGCGTCGCCGACAAAGCCGACCAAGTCCTCACCCTCCGCCGCGGCAAACTGAGCTAGAGTTTGTGCTATAATCATTTCATGATCAGTCACATCAAGGGAATTATCGAAGAAAAATTCAATAACGCCATCACGATTGACGTGAACGGCATCGGTTACGAAATCATCGTCTCTAGCCTCGACTTCGACAACCTCAATTTGAACGACAACGCAAAAATCTACACTTACCACAAAATCTCCGAAACCGACGAGAGTTTATACGGCTTCACGTCGCTCGCCGCGAAAAAACTTTTCGAGCTCTTAATTTCCGTCAACGGCATCGGTCCCAAGGCTGCGATGTCGATTCTCTCCCTCGCCTCCCCCGAAGAAGTTCGCAACGCCATCGCTAACGCTGACGCCAGTTTCGTCTCTAAAGCCGCCGGCGTCGGTAAAAAATCTGCCGAACGTGTCATCGTTGACCTCTCCGACAAGGTCGGTCTTCCGACTCACTACGGCGCCACCATCGTCAAATCCAAGGAACCAAAACCAGAAAACGACGAAGCTCTCGACGCTCTCATTGCCCTCGGTTTCCCGCTCAAAGAAGCCACTGCCGCCCTCGAAAACATCGACATAAATCTCCCTGTCGATCAGCGCATCCGCCTTGCCCTCAAAGCTCGCTAGTCTCCCCTAAAATCCCTCTTCCAAAATCTTGCAAAATATGATAAAATACTGTCAATTGTCTAATAAAGGTTAATATAAAATGAGTTTTTCTATCTTACAAAAAATCGGTGACGCCCAAAAGAAGTCCGCTGTTGTTGACGTCCGCTCTGGCGACACCGTCAAAGTTACCCAAAAAATTAAAGAGGGCGAAAAGTTCCGCTCTCAGGTCTTCGAGGGTGTCGTTGTCCGCGTCGACCGCAAAGAATCCCACACCGCTCGCATCATCGTCCGCAAAATCGCGAGTGGCGTTGGCGTGGAAAAATCTTTCTTGCTTCACTCTCCGCTTGTCGAAAAAGTCGAAGTTGTTCGTCGTGCTAAAGTCCGCCGCAACAATCTTTCCTACCTCCGCGAACGCAGCGGCAAGTCCGCTCGCCTCGCCGGTAAAGATTTCGACCGCGCTGCCGTGAACGCTCTCAAGGATGCCGAAGAAGTTCTCGAAGCCGAAGCTGAAACCGAAGAAGCCAAAGAAGAATCCGTCGAGAATCCTAAAGGCTCTGCCGAACCGGAAGAATAATTAGACAATAGAAAACTCATCTCGCCCGAACGCGAAAAACACGTCCGGGCATTTTTTATGTTATAATAAACATATGCAGGATGGAGATGAAATAGCATATGCTGACTCTGGCAAGCTCCCGCGCCACAAGGCGCACACCGCCAAAAGTCACCGTCTTCAATTCATAATCAGCTTTCTTTTCGTCCTCTTTTTTGTCGGCACCGCCTACGCTGGCTATGAAGCTTACCGCACGTCCTACGTCGAACTCAAATTAATCGGCAACAAAACTTTCGATTTCTCCGAAACCGATGCGACGTTTGAGGAACCGGGATACATCGCCCGCTACTGCGTTTTCTCTCGTTGCCACGATTTGACCGACGAAGTCATCGTTAAAAATCTCAACACTGAAGAAATCAAAAACCACACCATCGGTGATTACGAAATCTCTTACACCCTCGACTACCTTGGCGAAACCCACACTGACTCTCGAGAAATTATCATCCGCGACATCACTCCGCCCGAGTTGACGTTAGAGGGACCGGAAAACGTCGGACTCTACGTCGGACAACCGTTCGTTGAACCTGGTTTCTCCGCCACGGACGCTCACGACGGCGACCTCACTGCCGGAATAACAGTCGACGGCGAAGTTAACACTGCTCATCTCGGCGTCTACACTTTAACTTACAAAGTCGCCGACGCCGCCGGCAACGCCACAGAAAAATCCCGCCGCGTCTTTGTCTATAACTACTCCGCTTTCACGAGCGAACCAATCGCTACTTTCGACGAACTTCGCGATTATTGTTTAAGAAACGGCTGGAACTTAAGCTTCGGCTTCAAGAATTTCGAAAAAGACTACACTTACGTCTACGATGGCGACCGCCTGTTCTATGGCGCCTCCCTTGCTAAGTCCGTTGACGCCCTTTACATCTACGACCGCTTCGGCGGTCCCCGTAACTGGAACGAACAATTTCTCCTCGAAAACGCCGTCTCTTACAGTAACAACTCCGCCCACGTCACCCTCGCTCGCAATCTCGGCGTCAACAACCTCAAAAACTACGCCCTCGAAATCGGTATGCAACACCACCTTTCCGACGGCGTCTCTACGTTTGGCGATACGACCGTCAATGACCAAATCGCCGAATGGACTAAACTCTGGGAGCTTTACAACTCGCTTCCCAATGGTGGCGAGCTCATGCAACTTTTCCGCGACGGCGTTTACCCGACGCTTAACTTCTACGGTGTCCCGCCGGTCGCTTACAAAGCCGGTTTTTACGGCGGCACTCACCACGAATCCGGCATCATCTTCGCCGACAGCCCTTACTTGATTACTGTCCTTACTATGCACGGCTACTGGGCGAACCGCGAGGAAATCATGCGCGACATTTCCGAGCGCGCCTACCTTATCAATCAAATTTTGTAGTATTATATAATATATATGGGAATTTTAGGAATCGACGAAGTTGGTCGTGGACCTTGGGCGGGTCCGCTCGTCATCGGTGCGGTTATTTTACCAAAGGACGAAAAAGGGAACTACCCCGACTGGGTCATGGGTCTCACTGACTCGAAAAAACTTTCCGAGAAAAAACGCGAAGCATATTCAAAAATTATTTTAGAAAGCGCCCTCGCCACCGGTCTCGGTTGGGTCTCTAGCCAAGAAATTGACGCACTCGGCCTCTCCGAATCATTAAAACTCGCCACTCGTCGCGCCGTCGAAAAAGTTCAACAACGAAAAGTCCCATTCACGGAAATCATCATTGACGGCACCGTCAACTTTCTCAAAGGCACAAAGTTAGAAAACTACGTCACTACGCTCGAAAAAGGCGACCTCCTCATTAAAGAAATCTCCGCCGCCAGCATCATCGCCAAGGTCGCCCGTGACCGCTACATGAAGAAAATAAGTATTGATTTTCCAGAATATGGTTTTGATAAACATGTAGGATATGGAACAAAATTACACTCAAAAATGTTAACGAAATATGGACCGTGTCCTGAGCATAGACTCAGCTTCAACCCAGTCAGCGAACAGTTTAATAGTTCTTCGGAGACATTGCGCAGCTCACGAGCGAGCGATAGGGCGAGACACCCGCAACGGCGGGCTGGCTCGACCCGTGTCGACGAAGAATCTATTAACTGTTCTTTTCTTACAACCAAGCAGCTTGGTGATCGCGCAGAAAACCTTGTCGCAGACCATTTGAAAAAACAAGGCCACAAAATCATCGCCCGCAACCACAAAACCAAATTTTACGAAATCGACATCGTTTCGACCAAAGGCGACAAAATCTACTTCACGGAAGTAAAATACCGAAAAAGCCAATCCCGCGGCACCTCACTCGACATGATTACTAAACAAAAGCTTCAAAAAATGACTTTCGCCGCCGAATCGTTCTTGAAATACTATCAGGACTTAAAAGAAACCCACTCCCCTCTCCTCGCCACCGGACTTGTTCATGGCGAAGAGTTTGAATTTGACGACTGGTTCGTCATAAAATAATCGCAATGAAAAATCCCCCTGATCTCAGGGGGATACTTTTTTCTCCGAAAAAAGTATCTAAGAAACTTATTCGGAAAATGTCGGTCAGAAAAGAAAAATCACAAATACTTCGCCGCAATCTGTGCCGCCAGCGACCGCGTCACTTCGTCTACCGTAAAGGAGACAATAACTACGTTCGGATTGTTCGCCAGCTTCGCTGCGGCATGCACCAAACCGTTGTTGTTCGGCGTCAAATGCCGGTTCGTCACCTGCGTCGGGTCGCCCGCGACGACAACTTTGGAAAAGTCGCCCGTCCGCCCAACCAGCTGCTTGATCTGGTATCGTTCGGTATCCTGCGCTTCGTCAATCACATAGAAAGTATTCGGCAGCGTTCGTCCGCCCATCCGGACAATAGAATCATACTGAATCAGACCGTCTTTGATTTTGTCTTCAAAATCTTTCTTTGCCTTTCCGTACGATCCCAGCTTCTCCTTGTTGCCGTAATGCTTCTGCATGATTTCAATCATGTTGTCTTCAAACGACATTGCGTTCGCTCGCGCCTTTGCCGTCGCATCGCCAGGCAAGAAACCGGTATCAGCGCCTAGCGCCGGGTCATGCGGGCAGACAAAGATGCGATCTTCTGCCGCATCATCATTGATGAAACAGTTATAAAAACCATACCCTGCCGAAAGATAAGTCTTGCCGGTTCCGAGCGCTCCGAGCACAACGACGATTGGCGCTTCGTTCCACGGCAGCATCAACGCCTCAATCATCATCGCCTGTCCAGCCGTCCGCGGAAAAATCTTTTTCGGATTATCTCCAGCAGAAATTTCGTGATACTTAAGCGGGACTAAGGCGTTTTGAAGTGGATCCATCCGTCCAACGTTGCGGAAAGAATGGTCTTTCATGCGATAGAAATCGCTTTCGAACTCCACGAACTCATGCGCCTTGAGCGGTGGCTCATTCGGGAACAAGTCCGCAAACTCACTCGCCGAAATGACGTGGTTGGAACACCAGAGGCTTGACGCTTCATACGACAAAGTCAGCTTACGCCGCCCCGTATAAAGTTCATTGGAAATGAACGCTACGTCGATGCCTCTTAGCATTGTCTTTGCCGATAAGAATCCGTCGCCGGTCAACACCGCCAATGAATCCTGTGACACCCGCCTCTTGCCAAAGTCTAAAGTCACGGTCTTCCGTCCTTCGTCGGTCAGCAGGAATTTTGCGGTCAGGATTGTCTGTTGAGTCGAACTGTTTGGGTCAAATCTCGGGTCAGTCGGGTCATAACGATAGGGAACTACTTGCGCTTCCATCCCATTGTAGAACGTTGCGCAACCCTTTTCGCCACTCGCGCGGGATTTTGCGATGATTTCATTGATATTCGCAATTAAAATCGTCGAATTCTTCCCACGCGCGGTATAGTCGTGTTCCTTACCAAATTCTTTCAGCTGGTCGAGATAAAATTCCGGAATCAGCATCCTCTGACATTTCGCTTTGATTTTATCGTTTTCGTCCGGGTGAAGTTCAATCAAGCTCGGTTCGCTAATCAACGCGTCGAGTCCAGGCACCAAATAATCGTGGTACGGTTCCGGCTTCGCAGTAGTAGCCATGGGTCCCCCTCCTTTTCTTTTCTAACTTGGGAATTTACTAGACATTGGCGGGGTTCGCCAAGCGGTCCTTAAAATCATTTTATCAAAACCCTAGATTTTTAAAAGCAAAAGCTGTATAATATATACATATGCGTTTAGAGACAAGAGGTTCAAGTAAGTTTCGCAATCTTTTTACTAAACTCGGAGGTAATAAAGTTTTTGTCGCCTCCGTTCTTTCGCTCGTTGTCGCTGGTCTCGGCTTCGGTATTTATTCCGCCGTCCGCGCCATCACTAGCGCCGGTGACTCCACGACTATTTCCGTCGCCAGCAACTACCGCGGTTACACTTATGACTCGAACGCAATTTACTATGGCGTCAACGAAAGTGTCACTTGGAAACCATGGTCGACCCGTTGGTACAACGTCAACGGCAACGACGCGATGTGTCTTCAAGCTTCTCGAACCACACCAACCGGCTCCGGCACCGCCGCGATCAACACCACTAACGTCAAACAAATCATGCTCGCCACTGTCCCGAGTTATTCCACTGCTTCTGTCAACGCCGGCGGTCCGAACTACTACGCTTTGTTCAACAGTTATTATAACTGGAGTTCTAAAACTTCCGCTATCACGAACCTCATGACCCGCGACACGAATATCGTCTACGGTTCCTCCGACTCTCGCTATCGCAAAAACAGCTCCTCCAGCGAAGACCAAGTCAAATACACTGACTACTATTATAACTGCTACGGCTATTATTCCGACGATTGTACTATGACCCTCGCCAATTCTCAAGTTGACTCTCGCGACGCCATCTTCGCCCTCGGTCACATGGCGGCGAGCGGTGTCTATTCTGGCGACTATTACGCCCTTAATTCCAGCGACATTTCCGTCGTCCAAGGCGTCGCCTCTGACATTAATTCTTGGTTTGCCTCCAACTATCCCAACGCCGCCGATGAATTTGAATCTTACACCACTTGGGTTGACGCCACGCACCAAACCGTCGGCTGGCTCGAGTACAAAGGACCAAGCTCTTACTCGGTTCGCATCCGCAAGGTTTCGAGCACCAACACTTCGACTGGTCTCTCCGGCGCTGCTTTCCGCGTCTGCGAAATCGGCGACAACGATTCTGATGAAAACTGCCAAGGTCCGTTCGCGACCGGTTCTGACGGCTACACTCAATACATCACCGTTGGCTCCACCAAAGTTCGTTGGTATGAAGTTACTTATCCGTCTGGCTACACTTGCCAATCCCCGCTCAGCACTCAAGGTACGTACGGTTACTGCTACGGTGCCGAAGTCATTAGTAACGGCGACACCATCGTCGTGGAGAACGTCCCCGTCCCCACCGCCTACATCAAAATCAAAAAGGTTAACTCCGTCAACTCTGGCGTCTCCTATGCTGGTTTGACGGTCGTCGGTACGGTCTTCTCGGTCAAGAACTCATCCAACGTCGAAGTCGCCACCATCACCATCGGTTCCGACGGCACTGGCACGACCAACACATCCCTCCCCGTCGGCACTTATACTATCACCGAGAAAACCGCCACCACCGGCTACGCCACCAACACTACCTCCCTCACCGTCACGCTCGATTCAAGCAACACTGCCACTAGTCCAGCTACCGTCAACATGACCGGCAGCGCTTTCAGCAACACGCCGATTTATGGCAAAATCAGCCTCACCAAGACCGGTTATGAAATGACCTCTTCCGGCTCCACCGGCACGCGCAACCTCGCCGGCGTTTACTTCACTGCCGTCAATAAAGCCGACTCTTCCATCACCTATTCAATCGGTCCAACCGACGCGAACGGTGCCGCCACCAGCCCCAGCATGGTCTATGGTACTTACACCGTCACCGAGGTTCGCGGCAATTCCAACAACGCCTATGACCTTATCTCTTTCGACGCCACCGTTAACGGCTCCAGCACTTATTCTCAAGGCACTAAAAACGACACCATCCCCGACAACCCCAGCCTCTCGACCGTCGCGCGCAACTCCAACTCAACTTACGAGAATCCCGACAAGGAACTAGAAATCGCTCCAAACGCCGGCGTCACTGACCGCATTACTTGCTCCGGTCTCCAAAGCGGCTCTCAGTATAAACTTGAGGGTACGCTCTATCGCGTCTCCGACTCTGCCACTGTCGGCTCGACCGGCTCCGCCATCTTCACCGCCGACACCAACGGCACCTGCCCCGTTTTTAACGGTCAGTCAAACGCTGACATGGTCTTCAATACGTTCGATACCAGCAATTACATCGACCAAACTCTCGGCATTACGCAGGTTCTTTACAAAAACAACGGCACTTCCTCCAGCCCTGACTGGGTTCGCATCTTTATTCACAACGCCAATCTCGCCGACGCCGACGAACAAGTCAAAGTTAAAAACATCCAAATCACTACCACTGCCACCAGCGCCCGTGCCAACAACAAGGAACTCGCCGCCGGCACTGTCACGCTTAACGACTCGATTCAAATTATCGGTCTCACTAACGGTCAAAGCTACGCCATCGAGGGCATCGTTCAAGACCCCTCCGGCAACACCGTCGCTTCCAACTCCGCGAATTATAGCATGACCGCCGCGACCGGTGCGACTATCACCACCAGCCTTAGCTTTACTTTTGACTCGACGCCTTATGTCGGCAAAAATCTCACCGTCATCCTTACGCTCAAAAACTCTTCCGGCAACACCCTCGTCACCCACTCCGTCACCGACGGCTCAGAAACCGTCTCTGTCTTAACGCCAGAAATCGGCACCACCGCCATCAATGGTCGCGATATCTCCCTGAACGAACACGAACTCGAAGTCGGCACCACCACCATCCAAGATACCGTCACTTACAAAGGTCTCGTCTCTGGCGACACTTACATCATCAAAGGTGAGGTCCATAAACTCAACTCCGACGGTTCCGACTCCGGCACTGTCGTCTCGACCGCCACTAAGTCGTTCACCGCCACCGGCGAAGACAACCTCACAGGCGAAACTGTCAATTTCAACATCGACACCATCACGAACTGCGCCGTCAACAACGTCCTTACGCTCCCCTGCAAGTTCGTCGTTTACGAATATATTTACTTTGGTAGTAATTCTTCGCCGTTCGCTAAGCACGAAGAGCCTACGGATGAAAGTCAGATTCTCTCGGTCAAGGAACCGACCCTCGCCACCGCCGCTTCTGATGCTCAAAACGATACTCAATATCTCCCGCTCGGCACCACTACGGTTATCGACCGAGTCACCTATACCAACCTCATGCCGGGACAAACTTACCTCCTCAAAGGTCAACTCAAAGACCTCACAACCGGCAGCATCGTCGCCAGCTCTAACACCGAAAGTTTCCCCGCCGCTTCTACCACCGGCACGGTCACCATCGATAGCTTCTCAACTTTCGACTCGGTGCTCAGCTATGACTACACTCTCGGCAGCAACCAAAGAAAATACGTCGTCTATCAAACTCTCTCCTTTGGCGATATCGTACTCGTCACTCACGCCGACGATGCTGACACTGACCAGCAAGTTCAAATCGCTCCTCCGACCATCCACACCACCGCCACTTGGAAAGTCAACGACAATATTGACGACGACACAAATCTCCTCGGCGTTGGCGATGTCATCATGAAAGACTACATCGAATACGAGGGGCTCGTCGAGGGCGAATGGTACACCGTCGTTGCCTCCATCTACAATCCCGAGACCGGAACCACCCTAGAAATCAACGACGAATCAATCGAAAACTCTAAGACTTTCAAGGCGGACGGCAAAGGCAAGGGCACTGTCGCCATAGAACTTAACATCAACACTATCTCTCTCCAAGGCAAGAGCTTCGTTGTTTATGAACGGCTCTACCGCAGCGAAAGCAAACACGGCGACGGTCGTCTCCTCGATGTCCACGAAGAAGCTCTCAATGAGGGGTCGCAGACTTTCACGGTCAAGGTCGCCTCACTCGGCACCGTTGCTAAAGACGGCACCGGTGGGGAAGAAGCTGACGGTGACATCATTGACGACGTCATCAACCACGAAGCTGGTCAGGTAATCATCGACACCGTTCATTACGACGGTCTCCTCATGGAAGAAGAATACACTCTCTATGGTTACCTTTGGGACAAAACCAATAATCGTCCCCTCCTCGACGCCGACGGCAACCGCATTGAAGCCTACACTACTTTCACTACCCCGAAGAAGAAAGATAACGGCGACGTGGAAATGTCTTTCACGCTCGATGCAAGTGATCTGCCCGGTGTAGAAATCGTCGTCTACGAATATCTCTTCTCCGGCAGTCAAGATGACGTACCGCTTGATGATGACGGTCACCCAGACACCGAACAGGTCGTCACTAAGCACGAAGACCCTGACGACGAAGACCAAATCGTCCGCGTCTCTATGCGCGTTGGCACCGAAGCCGTCGATGCTTATGACAACGACCACACCGTCGGTGTTGGTGAAATAGAAATCATCGACCACCTCAAGTATGAGGGTGTCACCATCGGCAAGACTTATGAAGCTAAAGGTTGGCTCGTCTATAAAAACGACGGCAATGGTCATAAAGCCGGCGACAAGGTCCAAGGCGTCAAAATCACTTGCGAAGAAGTCCCAATAACAATCGACGACGAAACGGGAGAAGATGACGAAGAGAGCGACGAAGACCAAGAAACTGAAGAAGTCTGCACTCGTACTCACTTCGACATCGAGGGAACTGCCACCTTTACCGCTGGTTCCGAGGGTTATGAAGAAACCACCGGCTACGTCCTCATTAGTCTCATCTTTGACTCGCGCGAGCTAATCGGCGAAGAACTCGTCGTCTACGAAGAACTTTACCTCGTCAACGATGACGGCACCGAAGAGCTCGTCGCTGAACACAAAGATCTCGAGGATGAGGGACAAACTGTTACTGTTGATACTCCCGCTATTCATACTGTCGCCACTGACAAGTCTGACGGCGACCATGAACTCGCAACCGGCGGCGAAGTGATTATCACCGACAAGGTCAACTACACTGGTCTCGTTCCGGGCACCACTTACGTCATCCACGGCGAACTTATCGACAAAGCTTCCGGCAATTATCTCAGCGCCAATGGTATCACGGAAGTCACTTGGGAATTCGTTCCCGTCGGCGCAAGCGGCTCTGTCGACCTTGAATTCTCTATCAACGTTGACGGCTTAAACGGTAAGAGTATTGTCGTCTACGAAGAACTTTACATCCTCCCAACTGACAACGAAGACGGCGATAAAATCGCCGAGCACAAAGATCCGAACGACGAAGACCAAACCGTCTGGGTCGGTCCCGCCATCCCGAACACCGGTCTCTTCACCCGTCTCTTTGACGGCTCCGCCCAATCCAACCTCGTCATTTGTATCACCGGCGGTATTGCCATCAGCTTCAGCGCCTACGCTTTCATCCGTCGGAAGACCCGTGTTCGCCGCGGCGAAATCAACTTCGAATAGTCAACGGCAAATATTTCTCCGGGTTGCTCCAAACCCGGAGCTTTGCCTTTCTTCTCCGCTTCTCGCGCTTAGCATAATAAACCACCACTCCTGCCACGATCGGCAAATACATTAAGAAGACTAAGGAATTTTCTTTCGGCAACGCCAGAATAAAGCTCGTTTGCTTTGAGAAAAACTCCACCACCGCAAGGTGATAATCTAGTAAAAACGTTGTAACTTTTACAACGACAAACCGCGACCAATCAAACAAGAAAAACGCCGGTAAAAAGCCGACTAGCCCCGTCAAGAACGTCAGTCCCATCGCCAAGGGAATTGTCGGCAAAATCAACAGGTTCGCCACCACAGCAATCACGGAAATCGAACCAAAATAATAAATCGTAATCGGCGCGCACATCGCCATCGCTGCCACGCTCGCAATCACAATTTCCGCCACCTTGCCCGGCTTCTTCTTCGGCGCTCGCCCGTAAAAGAACTCCGTCAACATCGGCGCCATAATCAAAATCCCAATAAACGACGCAAACGACAACAGCCACCCTAAGTCAATAATATACAGCGGATTTATCAGCAGTGTCGCTGCCATCGCAAACAGAATTACTCGCCACGCTTCCAGCCTCCGCCCATAGTACCACCCAAAAATCGACAGCCCCGCCACAATCGCCGCCCGCGTAATACTCGCCGTCCAGCCAATCATTTGCCCGAAGATAAAAACAAACACGAGGCTGAACAACGCTCCCGCAAACCGCGACACTTTCCCGAACCACTTTCGAGAAAAACCAACGATAATCCCGAGGTGCGTTCCGCTCGCCACCACAATATGCGCCAGCCCAATCGCCCGCAGCATCTCGAGCGTCTGGTCGTCAAGCTCACCTTTCATACCGACGAGATACGCCAGCCCCAGTCTTGCTTCCGTCCCGCCCAGCGTATCTTTCACGCTCTCGGCGAACTTGTCGCGCGCTTCCAGCGCCAAACCTTTCGGCTCCGCTTTCATCACATTACGACGCTCTTCGTCTGACAACAGCGCCGCATTCACTACCGCGCCAATGATAATTCCTATCGCCACCACCACGAAGCTAATTCTGAGAAACTTTTTACCCATAGCGATTGATATCTATGGTACAATAATAATATGCCTAAATCAAATGTTTCTCCTAAACCAACGCCAAAATCTTCCGCCAACAAGGTTTCGAACTTTTTGCGCTCAATCATCTTCCTCGCTTTTATCGCTCTGCTCTGCTCGGCGCTTTATAACTCCGTTTTTAACAGCGGCAACCAAACTAAGTTAGAAACCGTCCCGCTCAGCTCCGTCATCTCCCGCGCTAACGACCCCAACGGTAACATTAAAAAAATCACTGTCTCCGGCAACAAACTCAAAATCACTCTCAAGGACAAAGATTATCCGACCGAAGAGTCGCTCAAGGACGGCTCCGGCACGCTTTACGACCAAGGTTTAGTTGACTACTGCGCAGACATCGAGGACGAAGAGGAAAAAACCGCCTGCAAAGGCACTTATCCAGTCATTGAATACGTCGAACCAACCGATGTCTGGGGTACAATCATCGACGCCGCTTTCATCGTCCTCCCGGTCGTCGCTCTCATCATCTTCTTCTCTTACATGATGCGCCAAGCGCAAAATATGAACTCTCAAAACATCGGTTTCGGCAAGTCCAAGGCGCGTGTTTACGGTCCCGACAAAAAGAAAGTCACGTTCAAGGACGTCGCTGGCAACGAATCTGCCAAACAAGATTTACAAGAAATCGTCGACTTCCTTAAACATCCAAAGAAATACGGCGCCCTCGGCGCCAAAATCCCTCGCGGCGTTCTCCTCGCTGGCGACCCGGGAACGGGTAAGACCTTAATGGCTCGCGCTGTTGCTGGCGAAGCCAACGTCCCGTTCTTCTCCATCTCCGGTTCTGAATTCGCAGAAATGTTCGTCGGCGTCGGCGCTTCTCGCGTTCGCGATCTTTTCCAAAAAGCTAAGAAAAACGCCCCCTCCATCATCTTCATCGACGAAATCGACGCTGTCGCCCATAAGCGCGACGCCCGCGGTGGCGCCGGTCGTGAAGACGAACAAACCTTGAACCAAATCCTCGTCGAAATGGATGGTTTCGAAAACGAATCTGGCGTCATCGTCATCGCCGCCACTAACCGCGTCGATATGCTCGACAAAGCTCTCCTCCGCCCGGGTCGCTTCGATCGCCACGTCAACGTCACTCTCCCCGAACGTAAAGACCGGCTTGACATCCTCAAGGTTCACTTCAAGGGCAAGCCCGTCGAAGCCGGTCTCGACCTCGATTCGCTCGCCGCTAAGACCGCCGGCTCTTCCGGCGCCGACCTCGCCAACATCGCCAACGAAGCCGCCATCACCGCCGCTCGTCTCGGACATAAGGCAATCACGAATAACGACTTAACCGAAGCTTTCGAACGCGTCGCTATCGGTCCGGAAAGAAAGTCGAAAGTCATGAACGACCACGAACGCCAGGTTACCGCTTACCACGAAGCCGGTCACGCCATCGTCGGTCACGTCTTGCCAGATTCCGACCCCGTCCATAAAGTCACGATTATTCCCCGCGGTCGCACCGGCGGCGTCACTTGGTTCCTCCCGCCCGAAGACAAGAGCTACAAGTCAATTTATGAACTTAAAGACATCCTCGCCCGTGCCATGGGCGGTCGCAT
Organism: uncultured Candidatus Saccharibacteria bacterium; assembly: GCA_964425805.1. GTDB lineage: Bacteria > Patescibacteriota > Saccharimonadia > Saccharimonadales > Saccharimonadaceae > Nanosyncoccus. The sequence goes on along the minus strand of CAYRNS010000005.1, from coordinate 3,459 downwards.
CGCCGAAAAACTCGTCTTTGGCGCCGAAGCCGTGACGACCGGCGCCGGCTCCGACCTCCAAAACGTCGCCGAGCTCGCCAAGGAAATGGTTGTCGAAGAGGGCATGGGCGAAAAAACCCGCAACCTCGTCTTCCCGTCCGAAGCCACTGGCTATTACACGATTCAAACCGGCAAGCCTTACAGTGAAAAAACCGCCGAGCTCATCGACGCCGAAATTAAACAACTCTCCGAGGAAGCCGCCACCCGCGCCGAAGCCGTTATTAAAGCCAATAGAAAAACATTGGATATTTTGGCTCAGGAATTATTGGAAAAAGAAACCTTGGAAGAAAAAGATTTGGCAAATGTTCTTAAAGGTACCACCTTGCCTACCTCGGCAAAATTGCATGAATAATAAAATAATGGTATAATATAATTATGTATCAAAAGTCTCTTTCGCTCAAAAACTTTCTTGGCAAAACCGTCACCGTCGCCGGCTGGGTCAACTCTCGCCGCGACCACGGCGGCCTCATCTTCATCGACCTCCGCGACTTCGCCGGCTTGATTCAGCTCGTCGTCACTCCTGACGCTGAGGAAAGCTTCCACCTCGCCGAATCCGTCCGCGACGAATTCGTCCTCCGCGCCACCGGTAAAATTCGTGAACGCGCTCCCGAACTGAAAAACCCCAACATTCCGACTGGCGACATCGAACTCGTCGTCGACACGCTTGAACTTTTGAACCGCTCGGAAACCCCCGCTGTCAATACTCACGACGAGGGCACCGAATCTAGCGAAGAGCTTCGTCTTAAATATCGCTATCTCGACCTCCGCCGTCCGTCGATGCAAAAACTTCTGCAGGACCGCTCGCGTTATTATAAATTCCTCCGCGATTATATGTACGACGCCGGCTTCACGGAAATCACCACTCCGATTCTCGCCAACTCTTCCCCCGAGGGTGCTCGCGACTTCTTAATCCCATCTCGTCTCCACCCGGGTCAATTCTACGCCCTCCCGCAGGCTCCACAACAGTTTAAACAGCTTCTCATGGTTGGCGGCGTCGAGCGCTATTTCCAAATCGCCCCCTGCTTCCGCGACGAAGACCCCCGTGCTGACCGTCTCTATGGTGACTTTTATCAGCTCGACTGCGAAATGTCTTTCGTCGAAGATGGCGAAACTGTCCGCAAAACTACCGAGCCCCTCATTAAACAACTCGCCACCGATTTCGCCGGCAAAAAACTTGTCCTCCGCTCCGAACCCGCCAAGCAGTTCATCGAAAAAGGTAACACTATCCCTCGTATTCCCTATGACTTCGCCATGAACACTTACGGCGTCGACAAGCCTGACCTCCGCTATGGCATGGAACTTGTCGAACTCACTGAAGTCTTCCAAGACACTGATTTCAAAGTCTTCAAACAACCTTGCGTCAAAGCCCTTTGCGTTAAAGACGGCGCCTCCCTCACCCGCTCCCAAATCGACGCTTTCACCGACGAAGCACGCAAGCTCGGCGCCGGCGGTTTAGCCTATATATTATATACAGACGAGGGCGCCAAATCTCCGATTTTGAAGTTTATGTCCGAAGCGGAAATTAAAAATGTCCAAAAACTCACCGGCGCAGAAACTGGCGACGCCGTCTTCTTCGGCGCCGACGAAAGGGAAAAGGTCAACAAAGTCCTCGGTCAGCTCCGCATCTCCTTTGCCGACCACTTCGGTCTCAAAAACGATAACGAAGTCGCCTTGACTTGGATTGTCGACTTTCCGTTCTACGAGTGGGACGAAAAGAACAAAAAACTCGACTTCGGTCACAACCCGTTCAGTATGCCGAAAGGCGGTCTACAAGCGCTAGAAAACGCCAAGACCGACGCCGAAAAATTAAGCATCGTCGCCGACCAATACGACATGGTTATGAACGGCTTCGAAATCTGCTCCGGCGCTGTCCGCAACTACAACCCAGAAATCATGTATAAAGTCTTCAATATCCTCGGCTATAACAACGCCTACGTCGAAGCTCGCTTCGGTGGCATGCTGAGCGCCTTCAAATTCGGCGCCCCGCCTCACGCCGGCTGCGCTTTCGGCATCGACCGCATCTTCATGGTTTTAGAAAACGCCAAGAACATTCGCGACATCATCGCTTTCCCGAAAAACGGCTCCGGCATCGACCTCATGATGAACTCCCCCTCCACTGTCGACCAAATCCAGCTCACCGAATCCCACCTCGCCATCGTCGAAGACGAAGAGTAAGGCAAAAAAGAAATAATGTTGTAAAAATTACAACATTATTTTTATTGCAAAAGCGGAAAGAGCGTGGTATGATGGAAGTATAAATCGAAACACAATGAGTAAGTTTATTGAAAAATAAACGAGCCGTACTTTATAACGAAGCAAACAATGAGAATTGCCTAAGACAAAATAAGTAGAAAACTGGCACTATTGGGGACCAGTGAGCTTGTTTTGTCTTAACGGCTGCAAGTACTCATTGTGTTTCGAACCTCAATGGTGCCAGTTTTGTATTATGGCAAAACCGACACTCCGAGGTGATAAAACACAAGGAGGACTATGCAAACCAAGACAAAGCTCAAGGGGGTTAAAGAAAGAAACTATATACGCCAGTGGCTAGGCGGGTCGATTTTAGCACTGGCAGTTTTTATGTTCGGATTCTTAATCGTTCCGTATTTTGTAGCCGAAGCCTCCGCCACTACCAACCTCTCCGCCCAAGTCACTTGGAATGCGATTAGTCTCACCTTTGACCCAGATGTTACTGCTACGGAAGAATACGAAAGTTCTTCTGGTGCTTCCGGCTCACAAATTGGCGATAATGGACATGGCGACATTGATTTCGGCTCCATTATTCCCACGAGTAAATCTGGTGATAATTATGGCACTATGGTTATTACTAAGAAAACTCTGGGCGTTACCACTCCGGGTAGATATTATAGTGTTTATCTCTCCATGTCTTCCTCCGACCAAAATCTCAACTATACTTATGATGGCAATACTGACACACGAATGAACATCCCCGCCACTTCTGGTACTTGGGATACTCCCATCACGATTGTTTCCAATGGTCAAACCAGCTGGGGTTATATGGTCCCGGAAACCACCATCACTAAGAGCGATGGCTCTACGGCTTCCGTCTTCTCCACTCTCACTCGCTCTGACATTAACACCCTCTTTTCCGATAAGCTCGACACTAATCTCATTGCCGGCACCGGCGAAGGTGGTGGCGGAACTGCCTATAGCGATAGTCTCTGGGCTGCCGTCCCGGCTTTATCTGCTCCTCAACAAATCTGGAAGAACAGTACTAATGGCGCTACTGGCTTTTCTGATGGTGAAGACTTTGACATCTACTTCGCCGTTAACGTCGACACCGACACTCTTTCTGGCGAATATAAAAACCAAATTGTCTACACTGCTCTCGCCTCCGCCACCAGTATCGACTCTGTCTCAGAAAATTTGATTAGAAGTAAAGCTCTCGGTGGCACTGGT
>CAYRNS010000004.1:0-49362 GCA_964425805.1 uncultured Candidatus Saccharibacteria bacterium | reverse complement strand
GAAAAACATCAGATGCATTCGGAGTGGTTTGAAATTCCGGAGGAGACGTTAGCGGAGATTAAGACGGCGAAAGAAAACGGCAAGCGCGTGGTGGCGGTGGGGACGACCGTGACGCGGACGCTGGAATATTATGCGAAGACTGGTAAAACTTCGGGAGAGGACGATATCTTTATTTATCCGGGGTTTGAGTTTGAACTGGTGGATGCGCTGGTGACGAATTTTCATGCGCCGAAGTCGACGGTGTTGATGCTGGCGGCGGCGTTTGCGGGGTGGGAAAATTTGCACGCGGCTTATAAACATTGTGTTTCTGAGAAGTATAATTTCTTGAGCTATGGGGATTCGATGTTGATATGCTGAAATTTGATATAGTGAAGTGCGAGGGGCTGGCGCGAGTAGGGGTGATGCATACGCCGCATGGCGAGATTAAGACACCGGCGTTTGTTGGCGCGGCGACGCGGGCGACAGTGAAAGCGTTGACGTTTAAGCAAATGAACGAGCTGGGGTCGCAAGCAGTGCTGGCGAATACGTATCATTTGTTTTTGCGCCCCGGTGCGGCGTTAATTCGCGAGGGCGGAGGGCTGGCGGAGTTTACCAGTTGGCGAAAACCAACGTTTACGGACAGCGGCGGATTCCAGATTTTTAGCTTGCCGGAAGTGAAGCTGAGTGAGGAGGGTGCGCAGTTTAGGTCGCATATTGATGGGGCGAAGTTTTTAATGACACCGGAGCTGTCGATGCAAGCGCAGTGGGAGATTGGGGCGGACATTCACATGGCGTTTGACCAGTTGGCGAAGTCGGAGTCGCGTGATGATATGGAGCGGGCGATGGAGCGAACGCATCGGTGGCTCGCACGCTGTGTCGCCGAAAATGCACGGCTGCGCGAGGAATATCTTTCGCGGGGGCTGCCGGAGCAGTATCTTTACGGCGTGGTGCAGGGCGGGACGTTCTTGGACTTGCGTCGGGAGAGCGCAGAGTTTTGTGCTAGTCAAGAGGTGGACGGGTTTGGGATTGGTGGCGTGTTTACGGCGGAGGGGATGGATGAAATGCTGAAGACGGTGTGTCCGATTTTGCCGGAAGAGAAGCCGCGACACTTGCTCGGGATGGGGCAAGAGCCGAGAGATTTGTTTATTGGCGCGGAGTTTGGTTGCGATACGTTTGATTGCGTCGGTCCGACGCGGATGGCGCGAAACGGGTCATTATATACTCTTGACGGAAGAATTAATATCAGAAATGCGAAATTTGCCCATGATTTTACGCCGTTGATGGGAGATTGTGGTTGTGAACTTTGTCGGAATTATACGCGGGCGTATTTGCATCATTTGTTTAAGGTGGACGAGATTACGGCGAAAGTTCTCGCGTCGATTCATAATGAACATTTTGTGGTGACCGTGGTTGGTAAAATTCGCGATTCCCTGCTTGACGGGACGTTTGCGGAATATAAGAAAGAGTTTTTGAGCCGTTATTACGGTAATCTTTGAATATCTGGGTGACGTTTGGTATAATTTAGGCACTCGCAGAGTACTTTGACAGAGAAAGGAAGTGTTTTTGAGTGGGCTTTCGGAACGAGTGGCATTTTGCTATGGCAGGTGCGAAACCGCCGGATTTGGTCGGTGCGTTGACGCCACTGAATTTGCACGAAGAGTTCGAGAAGTGGCTGGCATCCAAGGACAAGTCGTATAATCCGCAGTTTGTGTATGATGAAGCGTTGATTCGGAAGACTTGGAAAAGTGCTGTGCGACTGATTACGACGTTGGCAAATTTGGCAAGAGAGTATATGCAGTATGACGATTGGCAGGCGGAGCTGACGCTGGACTTGTTGGTTGGACAGGTGGAAGACTTGTTGGCGACGATTGAAATTCTCGAAGCGTTTGTTAAGGGCAAGGAGCTGGATAAGCTTGATTTGTCGATTCATCGGTTGTTCGGTGCGCCGACGATGAAAGAGTTGGAGCTTTCGACGACGATGACGTACGAGCGAAGCGGAGCGTTTTTGGTAGAAAAGTTGATTGATGACGACGAAACGGGAGAGTTTAGTCGTGAGAAGTTGAAAGAACTGACGAACGGATTCTTGCACGAGTTCAAAGGAATTTTGACAAACGAAGAAAACGACACGTTGACGCAGAAAGTAGTGAAGACTGGACAAGTGGCGGAGATTTTGCAGAAAGTCGTGCATTATATGTCGGACAATTCGGAGCTTGAGGAATTGCACGTGCAACTCTTTGTTTCGGAGTGGGCGGACAGATTCGGGGTGGCGCCGGCGACGGTGGAAGCGAAGTTGTTTAATATTGAGATGCCGACGGAAGATTTGTTTGCTGACCAACTGTTGCAGACGGTGGCACACGAGCTAAATACGCACTTGCGCGTGATGATTTCTACGGCGAAGCTGCAGAAAGAAATTTCGCCGCATTTTCGTCCGTCGATGGTGGTACGGACGCAGAGGGCGATGGCGCAGGAGGGGTTTGCGACGCTGAACGGTGAGTCGTGTATTGATGACGCGTTTTGTAATTGGTTTGAACCGATGTTGCTGTTGGCGCCATATTATGCAAAACAAGGGCATAATTTTGCTGAGACGACGCAGTTTATCTATGAGACTTACAATATCGATCCATCGCTCGAAGACCCCGCGATACATCGAGATATTTGGACGTTGATGCAGATGTTTTATGGGCTTCGCGATACGTCGAAATGTGTCGGCTATGTTTTACCGTGGATGCAGGTTTATTATCTCGGACCGATGCGGACGCTGAAAGAGTTAGCGCGAGTGGACGACGAGCAGTTTGAAGAGCCGCTGAGCTTGATGCGCTATTCGGAGCTGCCGCTGGAGTTTATTCCGAAGATAAATCGGTTGGAAAAGCAGTTGGGGCAGAAGCTCGCGTTTGATCCGTTTGAGGGGTGGGACTTTGCGAATTTGCAGCCGAATGTGCCGACCCCGACGGAGTATTGTAAGCACTTGCTACTTGAACTTTAAAAAATCCCCCGCTTAGCGGGGGAGATTTTTATTCGGCGATGTTCTGATTTTCTTTGACGAATTTGTCGTATTCTTTTTTGAGGGCTTCTTTTTGTTCTTCGGTCTCGGCGGCATTTATGGCGTTGACGTAATTTTCGGTAGTTTCGTTGAAGATGCGAGATTTTTCACGGAACTCGGCAGAAGTTTCAACGACGTCGCCGTACCAATAAGCTTTAGAGCAACCGTTTTTAAGTTTTAGGCTGTCGGCTTCGTGGCATTGGAAGTGGAGGCGAGCTTTTTGGTTGGTCATGATGACATTATTTTCGAGAGTATTGATGACAAAGTCATAATAGAGATCGTTGTCGTCGGTCATGCCTTTGCCAGTGACGGTGGCGGTGCGTTCGCCGCTAATGTAAAATTCTTCGTCGAGATAACTTTGGACGAGGCTGTCAAAAGCGAGGAGTTTTTGTTTTTCGTCATAGGATTTTTTTTGCCCGAGGAGGTAGAAGAAGCCGAAGAGGAGGGCGGTGATGATTAGGCCGAAAGCGACGAAGCACTTGCCGATATGGTTGTGATCGATGGTTGCCTTGGTGGTTTTTGCGGTTTTTGTTTTGGTGGATTTTGAAGATTTTTTAGTAGCCATAAGCAGATTATAACACAAGTTTTAAGCAAGAAAAAGACCTCTCTTAAGGAGGTCTTTTGAAATTCGTGACTAGTCGGTGAATTGCCAGAAAGTGCCAGCTGGGGTGTCGAGGAGGGCGAGGTTTTGTCCTGCGAGTTCATCACGGATTCGGTCGGCAGTTTGGTAGTCTTTCTGTTCGCGAGCAACGTTTCGCTGTTTGATGAGAGAGGCGAGTTTTGCGTCGAGCGTTTCGTATTCGGCGTCGCGGTCGACGTTTGAGATATTGAGGGCGAAGAGGGCTTCGATGGTGTTCCAGTCGAGAAGTTGTATATCTTCGAGATGTTCGTCGATAAAAGCGAAAGCGGCGGCGGAGTTGAGGTCGTTGTTAAGGCAGCTCAAGATTTCTTGTTTGAAGTTTTCGAACTTAGTATCGTCGGCGGAGAGCATCTGGCCGCGGAGGGAGCGATCTTTTTGGCTGGTTTGTTGGAATTTGAGGACGTAGGCATTTTGCCATTTGAGTCTTCTGGTTTTGGCGGCTTCGAGGTCGCTCCAGGTGAAGTTGCGCTCGGAGCGGTAGTGACCTTGATAAAGCCAGAGTTTGAAGTCGGCGGGGGTGAAACCTTTTTCCGTTAAGTCTGCTAGGGTGATGATGTTGCCGAGGGATTTGCTGATTTTTTCGCCGTTGATGGTCAGGAAGTTACAGTGGAGCCAGTAATTGGCGAGTTTTTTGTCGAAAGCGCCGAAAGTTTGGGCGATTTCGTTGGTGTGATGGACGGGGATGTGGTCGACGCCACCGGCGTGAAGGTCGATTGGTTCGCCGAGTTTTTCGTGAATAATCGTGGAGCATTCGAGGTGCCAGCCGGGGTAGCCGGGTCTGCCAAGGAAGTTCCAGCGCATGGCGTGAAGTTCGCCCGGTTTGATGAATTTCCAGACGGCGAAGTCGGAAACGTTGCGTTTTTCTGAGCTGAAAGCGACGCGAGCGCCGGCTTTTTGATGGTCGAGGTCGAGGCGAGCGAAGTCTTTGTAGGCGGGGAACTTGCTGGTGTCGAAGTAGATGCCGTCAGAAGTTTCGTAGGTGAAGCCGCGGTCGATGAGTTTTTGGACGAGTTCCTTGGATTCTTCGATGTAGTCGGTAGCGCGTGCCCAGTCGACAGGGTCGAGGAGACCGAGGCTGGCGAAGCCGTCTTCGAAAAGGTCGATGTAATAGTCGGCGATTTCCCAGACAGATTTACCCTCGCGCTTGGCGCCTTTTTCGAGCTTATCTTCGCCAGTGTCGCCGTCGGAAGTTAAATGTCCGACGTCGGTGAGGTTCAAAATTCGGTAGGGTTTATAGTCGTTGGCGATGAGAGTACGGAGGAGGAGGTCCCAGTAAATATAGGCGGCGAAGTTGCCGAGGTGGGGGGTGGAATAGACGGTGGGGCCGCAAGTGTAGATGGTGACTTTGTTCGGGTTTTGAGGCTTGAATTCTTCAAGTTTTTTAGTGGCGGTGTTATAGAGTTTAAGCATGATTACCTCTGTTTGCTTGGTTATTAGAGCGCGGAGCAAAGTTCCGCAAAATTAAGAGCTTTCTTGTTCGGTTTCTACTATCAATCGCGGGACGATGGAGACGAGGTCTTTGATGACGTCGTCGTAACTGAGGTCGTAAGTGCGGAAGCCGGCGGCGTAAGGGTGACCACCTCCGCCGTAGTAGCCGGCGATTTGGTCGGCGATGGGGAGGGAGGTGCGGATTTTGCCGGTGAGCTTGCCGTCGGGGTAGGTCTTGACGGCGACGGCGACTTGGACGCCCTCGACGAGTCTTAACTCTTCCAAGATGAGGACGTTGGGGTTGTATTCGTCGGAGTATTGTTCGATGTCTTCCCAAGGGATATGGACGGTGGCGAGGGAGCCGTCGAGAGAGTAGTCGACGCGCTTGATGAGGTCAGCTTTGTAATCGAGGATGCGGGGGGATTTTTTCATGAACTCGCGGCGGGCTTCTTCGAGGTCGGCGATGTTGAGGTCGCCGAGTTCGAGGAGGTCGGCGATGTGACGGAAAGTTTCGGGGTTGGTCGAGGCGCTGGTGAGACCGAGGGTGTCGGAAGAGATGCCGTAGATGAGGTTTTTGGCGACGTTTGAGTCGATTGCTAGGTCTTGGTCTTTGGCGATTTTGTAAATTAAGTCGCAACAGGCGGGGAGGGGTTCGATGATGCTGGTGTGGGGGAAGTTCAAATCGTCTTCGGTTTCGTGGTGGTCGAGGACGAAAGTGGGGACGGTGTTGAGCTTGTTTTGGATGGCGGGGTCGTCGAGGAGCTTGGAGAGGAGGGTGGCGGAGGCGGTGTCGACGATGATGTAACCGTCGGCGCGCCAGTCGAAATCGTTTTCGACGCGAGACCAGTCGGAGAAGTAGCGGAGGTATTTCGGGATGTCGACGGGGCAGCAGAGGGAGATTTCTTTGGTCTTATCGAAGTTAGAGATGAGGTAGTCGAGAGCGATGGCGGAGCCAAGAGAGTCGCCGTCGGGGTTTTCCGCTTGGATGATGCAGAGTTTTTGCTTGTTCGCTAAGAAGTCGGTGAAGGATTTGTACATAATACTTATTATATCATAAGCCGGCTATAACTGCGGAGGCAGTTTAGTCGGACACAGGTCGCGCCAGCCCGCCGTTGCGGGTGTCGCGCCTTAATGCTCGGTCGTAACCTGCGCATTGTCCGACGTAAACACCATTCGCCTCGCCGGCTTATTGTGTTATAATGTTCTTATGGAAATTTTGTTGGTAATACTTATAATTTTGAATTTAGGTTTAACTGGGTTTTTGATTTTTAAGCCGAGGAAGACGGAGTTTGATACTTCTGAGCTTGAGAAAGAAAATAAGGATTTGACGGAGAAGTTGGTGAAGACCGAGGCGAAAGTTGAGCTTTTGGCGAAGAAGATTGATAATTTGACGCCGGTGATTTCGGACGAGTTTAGAAAGAGTCGAACGGAGCTAAATCAGAATTTTGAGAAAATTCAGACTTCAAACGAGAAGAAGCTGGAGCAGATGCGGGAAACGGTGGACGAGAAGTTGCAGGCGAGCGTCGAGAAGCGGTTTAATGAGAGCTTTAAGCAGATTTCCGGGCAACTTAGTCAAGTTTATCAGGGACTGGGGGAGATGAAAAATTTGGCGACGGGAGTGGGGGATTTGAAGAAAGTGATGGAGGGGGTGAAGACGCGGGGGATTTATGGCGAGGTGCAGCTCGGCGCAATTATTGAAGATATTTTGACACCGACGCAGTATCTGACGAATACGTTGATTAAAAAAGGGTCGAGCGACCGGGTGGAGTTTGCGGTGCGGATGCCGGGGAAAGAGGCGGAAGTTTTACTCCCGATTGACTCGAAGTTCCCGGTCGAGAATTATCAGAGGTTACTCAAGGCTTATGATGAGGGGTTGAAAGCGGAGATCGAGGTGTATCGCAAGGCTCTCCGGAAAGACGTGGTGGAGCAGGCGAAGAAGATTCATGATAAGTATATCGAAGTGCCGAAGACGACGGAGTTTGCGATGATGTTTGTGCCGACGGAGTCGCTGTATGCCGAGATTTTGAGGATTCCGGGGGTGGATGAGGAGATTCGGCAGAAGTATAGTATTTCCCTGTCGAGTCCAGCGACGCTGCCGGTGATGTTGAACGGGCTACTCATGGGGTACCGATCAGTCGCGATTGAGAAGAGGTCGGCAGAAGTGTGGAAGATTCTTGGCGGAGTGAAGGCACAGTTTGGGAAGTTTGGGGATTTGCTGGAGGGGGTGGAGAAGAAGTTGTCCGAAAGTGCACACAAGATAGAGGATGCGAGGAAGCAGACGAGGAGGATTGAGAAAGAGATGAAAGATGTAGAAGAGTTGCCGTATAATGATAAAAAATTAATAGATTAGCTAGCCTTTAGGGCTTTTGGTCGAGCGCTCTTGTCGGGGTCTCCAGACGTCGCTTCGCTCGCCGCGTCCCAAGGGGCGGGGCGGGTCCGGCACCTCATACGCTGGGCATCCGGCAGAACCGCCCTACGGGCGAACCCGTCGGTGCCGTCAGGAATATAGGTGGCGACCCTCGCAGGTGAAAAAGACCCCGACGAAGAGTATTTTTCCCCGCGCCTAAAGGCAATCATTAAAGTTTTGTTCTGTTCTGTAAGGCTGCTGATAAAGTTATCTGGTCGGCGTAAGATAAGTCGATGCCCAGTGGCAAGCCTCTGGCTAATCTTGTTATCTTCAGATTTTCAAAACGTTCTTGTAGTAATTTTTGTAGTAGTAAAGCGGTGGATTCGCCCTCGACGGAGGGGTTGGTGGCGATGATGACTTCTTTGACGTTGTCGTCGGGGATGCGGGCGAGGAGTTCTTTGATGTGGAGTTGGTCGGGAGTGATGCCGTCGATGGGGGAGATGGCGCCGCCGAGGACGTGGTAGGTGCCTTTGTATTGTTTGGTGGCTTCGATGGCGTAGATGTCGAGAGGCTCTTCGACGACGAGGACACTGGATTTGTCGCGAGAGGCGTCGGAGTAGAGCGGAGAGACGGATTCGCTGGCGTCGATAAGGGCGAAAGTTTTTGGGCAGGACTTGACGCCGGAGTGGAGCGCGGAGAGAGTTTCCGCAATGTTGGCGGAAATTTGCGGGTTAGTGCGGAACAGAAAGTAGGCGTAGCGTTCCGCCGTGCGGGGACCGACGCCAGGGAGATGACCGAGCGCTTCGATGACGCGAGTGAGAGCCTCGGGAAGCATTAGAGACCGAGGTTACCGAGTTTGCCCATGAGGGGTTTCATTTTTTCGGAAGCGATTTCTTGCGCCTTGGCGTAGCCGTCGCGGAGGCAGTTTTCGATCCAGCGTTCGAGTTCGTGGATGTCGTTGAGGTCGACTTTTTCGGGGTCGATGCTGACTTTTTTAATCTTAAGCTCGCCGTTGATTTGAACGACGACGGCGCCATCACCGGCTTCGACTTCGACGATTTCGTTTTTCAAATCTTTTTGTGCCTTGCGAAGCTGATTAATCATTTTCATTTGGTCCATAGTTTGACCCATAATAAACTCCTTTATAAAACTATTTGCGGGTATATATGTATATTCTATCAGAATTGTCGGATTTTGGGGAGGTGATTATAGTTTTGAGGCGGTAGCCGTCAGGGAGAGTGAGGGTGTCGAGCTTGCCGAGAGTGGCGATGTCGGCGTAAACGGGGTGGGCGGTGTATTCGTCGGGCGTAAGGAGGGTGAGGGCGTGATGACGGTCTTCGTAGACTTCGTAGAAAGCATAGTTGAGGGAGTTTTCCGGGGCGAGGAGTACCGTTTCTTCGGCGAGGTTGGTTTGGACGAGTTCGAGGTCAGTCGAGAATTGGTTGGCGACGGCGGGGGTGTATTTGTAACCGTAGACGTAGTGGTTGAGACTCGGGATAATCATGAGGGCGAGGAGGATGCTGAGCGGGAAGATGGCGAAGATGCGAGCATAAGGGTTTGACGGGAAGAGACCGTACCATTTTTCCAAAATGTAGCGAAGACCGTGGGCGGTGAGGATGGAGAGCGGGAGAACGAGGAGCAGGGCGGAGTCGGGGGCGAGACCGGCGAGGACGACGGCGAAGACGATGAAGCAGCTGGCGATAGCATTGCGAGAGGCGAAGAAGCCTTGGCGAGTGGAAAAGAGACCGATGAGGGCGAGGACGAGGTGAGAAAGCCCGATGAGCGGGGAGAGGTAAACGCCCTCTATTGGTTGCACCCAAGAGAAGAAAGGTACGAAGCCGGACTTGATGTTATCGAAGAATTGTGCAAGAGAGACGTTTTCGCCGAAGAAGAGGGTGAGGGCGACGGTGCTTGAGGAGACGATGTTGGTAATCCAAATAGCAAATCCGCCGAGGAGGATGATGCCGGTGCCGATGAGCGGGACCTTGGGGAGGGATTTGATGGTGAAGCGGAGGTGAGGATTCCAGAGGGCGAAGAAGATGATGAAAGCGACGAGATAGATTAGATGTGGGGTGTAAATGGCAAGGAGAAGTGCGAGGGCGAAGACAAAGCACCAGAGAGGTTTCGGGGCTTTTTCGCCCTGTATTTTAGACCCGAGCCAAAGCAGGAGGGTCGGCCAAAAGATGAGCATGATGAGCGGAGTGCCGGAGCCGACGAGGTAGAGGAAAGGGGTGCTGAGGACAGTGAGGATGGAGGCGAGGAGGGCGACGTTAGACTTGAACCAGCGGTTTAAGAGTAAAATCAAAAGCAAGCCGAGGACGAGACCGACGAGGATACTCGGAAGTTTGATGGCGTAGGGAGTGAGACCGAAAGCGAGGATGCTGAGCTTTTGTAAGATGTGGTAAGGCAAGTCGACGAGGTCGCCGGAAGTAATGGAGGAGAAGTGGAGATTGTAGCTGGCGACGGTGGATTCGCGTTCGAGGTCGGAGAGACCGGAGGGGCTGACGAGTGGCAGGCAGAAGATTAGCGCGAGAAAGGCGAGACCGAGGACGATGTAACCGATGACAAAACGATAACGGTAAAGAAAAAGTTTAGAGATAACGAGTTTACTCATTTATATTATTTTAGCAAAAACTTTATTATTCTTCAACGTGTTCTTTGTCGAGAGACATGAAGCGGAGAAGTTCGGGGTGGAAGTAGAGTTCGATTTTGCCGACCGGACCGTGGCGGTGTTTGCCGATGATGAGTTCGGTGATGTTGGTGGGAATGAAGTCGGGTTCGTTCATGTGGTAATAATCGACGCGGTGGAGGAACATGACAAGGTCGGCGTCTTGCTCGATGGAGCCGGATTCGCGGAGGTCGGAGAGGACAGGGCGAGGGTCATCGCGACCGGTGACGGAGCGGGAAAGCTGAGCAAGGGCGACGACGGGGATTTCTAGTTCCCTGGCGAGTTGTTTGAGACCGCGGGAGATTTCTGTGACCTCTTGCACGCGGTTGCCGGCGTAGCGGTCGGAACCTTGGAGGAGCTGGAGGTAGTCGACGATAATCATGCCGATGTCGTGGTCGTGGGCGGCGCGGCGCGCCTTGTTGCGGAGTTCGAGAATTGTCATTGAGCTTGAATCGTCGAGGTAGAGTGGGACGGAGTCCATTTCTTCTAGAGCGTCGCCGATTTTGCCGTAATCCTCATCGGTGACGTTGCCGGTGCGGATTTTCCAGTTGTCGACGCCGGAGACGTCGGAAATCATACGGTCGACGATTTCGTTGTTCGCCATTTCCATGGAGAAGAAGAGGACGCCACGGTTGTTGATGGTGGCGGCGTTGTAGGCAAGGTTTTCCGCGAAAGTGGTTTTACCCATGGCGGGGCGGGCGCCGATGATGATGAGGTCGCCTTTTTGGAAGCCGGCGGTCTTTTTGTCGAGGTCGCGGAAGCCGGTTTTAAGACCTCTTAATGCGCCTTTGTTTTTATGGAGTTCTTCCATGCGGTCGAAAGCGTCGGCGAGGAGAGATTCGAGGGCGATGTATTCGGTTTTGGTGGTTTGGTCGGAGACTTGGAAGAGTTCTTTTTCGGCAGCGCCCATGAGTTCGCCGACGTCTTTGTCTTCTTCGTAGGCGCTTTCGGCGATGGTGGTGCCGGCGGAAATGAGGCGGCGACGGACGGCAGCGTTGGCGACGAGTTCGGCGTAAGCCTTAGAGTGGGTGGCGGTGGGGACGTAGTTGGTGAGTTCGGTGAGGTAAGCGGCGCCGCCAACAGAGCGCAAATCTTTGTTTTTGCGAAGTTCGGCTGTGACGGTCAAGAGGTCGATCGGGGAGTGATGTTGATAGAGCGCGGTCATGGCGTGGAAGATTTTGCCGTTGCGTTCTTCGTAGAAATCTTTGTATTTGACGACTTCGAGGAGGTCGGGGAAGTTGGCGTCGGAGAGCAAAATGGCGCCGAGAAGAGATTTTTCGGCGTTTAAATCCTGCGGCGGGATGCGACCGCCGGGAGTTTTTGAGCTAGAACGGGATTCCTCCATTATTATTAACCTCCTGTACTCCACCCATTATATCAGAAATTTGTTGGATTTCGGGAGAGTTTTTTGGGAGTTCGTCGATTTCGTGGATGATGAAGTTTTTCCCTAGAGCGCTTTTTAAAATGGCGCTGTTATTGGGGCGTTCTAAAATGGATTTGGTGATTTTTTTCGGTGGAAAAATGTGAATTGTGTCGTTTTCTTCTTTGATGAGGCATTTTTTGAGCTGTTGGTCTAATGCTGGGGTTAGAGCGGTTGGTGCGGCGTCTCCTCGTTCGGGGTTCGTCCTGGGCTTCGGCTCGCAGTCGTCAAAACTACAACGTTCAGTCGGAACTCCGCCCGGGACTTTCCGGTGCTCGTTCCGTGAACTAGTTGTAGTTTTGACTGCTGGCGCCTGCAGATTCGGACTAACCCCCGAACAAGGAGCCGCTTTAACGGAGGCTCCGCCAAGAAATGCGAGCAGTAGTTTTGCCTCCGGGTATGGCGCCGTTACTTTGGGTAGTTCTCCCAAAAGCGGGAGGAGAGCGGGGGTTGGGTTGGCGATGATTTTTGTGAGGACGGCGGAGGCGATGGATTCGGGTTTAATTCCCTCGAGGAGGAGAGATTTGAGTTGGGCAGAGGTGGCAGTGAAGTCGCCGGATTTGTAGGCGGAGAGTAAATCTTGGAGTTTGCTGTCGAGCGGGAGACCAAGACAGTTGGCGACGTCTTGTTCGGAGATTTCTTGATCTTTTTCAGCGAGGGAGGAGATTTGGTCGAGGAGGGAGAGGCTGTCGCGGAAAGAGCCGCCGCCTTTCTGACAGACGATGTTTAGTGCTTCGTCAGAGATTTTGATGTGTTCTTTTTCGCAGACGGCTTTTAAGTGGGGGAGCATAATTTCCGGTGGAGCGAGGCGGAAAGTGTAGACTTGAGAGCGGGAGGTGATAGTGACGGGGACTTTTTCGAGGTCGGTGGTGGCGAGGATGAAAACGACGTGAGCGGGCGGTTCTTCGAGAGTCTTGAGGAGGGCGTTGAAAGCGCTTTTGGAGAGCATATGGACTTCGTCGATGATGTAGACTTTGTATTTTCCCTCGGAGGGGGCGATGGTGGCTTTTTCGCGGAGGTCGCGGATGTTATCGACGCCGGTATTCGAAGCGGCGTCGATTTCGATGATGTCGAGGTAAGAGTCTTCGAGTTCGTATTTAAAGCCGTTGATTTCGTGAGCGAGGATGCGGGCGACGGAAGTTTTGCCACAGCCGCGAGGACCGGTGAAAAGATAGCTATGGGAAGTTTTGCCGGATTTTAAGGCGGCTTCGAGGGGTTTTACAACTTGGTCTTGACCGACAACGCCGGCTAAAGTTTTCGGGCGGTATTTGCGATAGAGGGCTAACATAATATATATTATATACAAAAATCCGGCTTTTGGTGCCGGATTTTGAGGTTTTAGATTATAACGCGGCTTCGACGGCGGCCCATTGGGCGTCGTCGTTATTCGCAGGGATGACGACGGAGACTTGAGAGCCCTCCTTGAGGTGGAAGTAAGTGACGGAAGCGTAGAGAATTTCGAATTCGCGACCGGCGACCTCGACGTAGTATTTGTCGTCGTGGTGCGTGAGCGTGCCGATGACGGTCTTGCGCTCGACGGGACCAATTTGTTTGTAGAGGAATTTACCGTCAGGGGTAATTGTGAGTTTCATGAGGTCGCCCTCAACGAGCTTAGACTTCGAGGCGTAGTTTGCGGGGACGGGGTAGTTCTTGCCGTCGGGACCGATCATGATTTGACCGTCGAAGACGCCCTCGATGACTTTTCCATCAGGGTCAGAGACAACAGTAGCGCGCGGAGCGGAGATGATTTCGCCGTCGCCCAAAACGGAGTTCAAAAGCTCTTTAGCGGCAGCCATGTTGGTTTCTGCCTCTTGAATAAGGCTTCGTAAACGTTTTATTTGTTTTTCTGGTAGTTCAGACATCACCTCGCGTCCTGTCTATTTTTGATATAGTACTATTATTATATTATATGACGCGGGGAGCTTTGTCAACAATAAAGTTTTCCACCAAAATTTAAGGGACGACGGCGAAAATGTTGTAAGTTTGACATTTATCGGAGAGTGATGAGGAAGCTGGTTATGGAAAACAGAGGTAGGCGATTGACAAAAACGCTTATGTGTGCTATAATATGGGTGTTAGTTGTAAACGCGTGTTAGTTTAGAGTTAACGACCATTAAAAGCTGAATCATCTCAGACACAAACGCAGTGTCTGAAACATTTGATTTTTATACTGTTTCTACTGAAATCTATTAAGGGAGGGTAAGAAGATGTCCGAATATCAGCCGAAACATGGAAAGAAACCGAGTGACTCTAGGACCCCGAGACGGACACGTTATCGCGGCGATTATTCGTCTGCGCAGCGTGTCGACCATTCGGAAACTGAGGCGCCGATTTATTCGCCGCCGAAGATTCCGAACGACACACCGACGCCGTCGACGTCTGATGAAGGCGGAAGCGGCAGGAGTATTTTACCAGCGCTACTGATTATCGTTTTGTTGATTTTGGGTGTGCTGGTGTACTTTATTGGTGAGAATCTTGGCTGGTTTGGCAATCGCCAGACCAATGTAACAAAGGTGTCGCCGACGGCGAACTTGTCCAGCACGTCGTTCGTAGCGGCGGAAACCGCGGACGAGCAGAAAGCTGAGTTGAAGATTGAGCCGACAAAGCCGGTCGAGGTAACTCCGCAGGTAATCTACGTTTTTGTGACGCCAGACCCGACGGAAGAACCAACGGCAACGCCGACCATGGCACCGACGGAAGCACCAACAGAGGTTCCGACCGAGGAACCAACGGCGGTACCAACGGAAGCTCCGACGGCGGAACCAACTATGGTGCCGACGGCAGAGCCGGTCTTGGAGGCAGAAGAGTCAGAAGCGCCGACTGCGACGGTTGTGACAATTCTGACGGTCGAATCAGAAGAAGAGCCTGAAAATGCTCCGACGTACGAAATTATTGGGACGGTAAACTTTAAGCTGTATGACAGTGGTAAGATAACGTCGATTCCGATGGTTGAGTATGCTGGTGGCTATTTCCCTGATGAAGACCCGTGGAACTCGGAACTTGAGATGGAAGTCGAGGGGAGCTATGGACCGAGCCTTGAGGGCGAGACGATTGAGGAGGGAGTGACTAACTGGACGTATGAACTAGTGAAGTCGCCGCTGCAAATCACGCGCCTGAGAGTGCAGATGGGGATGGAAAATTTGCAGTCGCTCGAAGAGGAAGTCGCATTTGCTTGGAGTTTTGCGAAAGACCCTGACGAATATGACCGAATCGCGAACGAAACGTTGCAATTCCTCTATCGCAAGCTGGAAGGTGGCTCACTGAGAATATCGGTTGATTGGAGTTTGGAGAATTTCATGGCTGAGGGAGACGAAAGAGCGCCGATGGTGGTGCGCGGACGTCAGAACTCAGACGATGACAAGATTCGCGACGAAAAAGACGTGCTCTTTACGCTGTTCGATGCGCAAGGCAACGATATTATTTCGGAGCGGAGGGGGCTTATCAATACGGCAGTTTCCGCCAAAGTGAAAGCGGAAAATTATGCCAAACGAGCTTGGGTGAACTTGACGGAGGGTGGAACTTGGAAGTGGAAGAAAGGCCAGTTGGAGCCAACAACTCCGCCGACAAATCCGCCAGAAGTGACCCCTACGCCAGTACCTAATACACCGACGCCCGTGCCGAACACGCCGACGCCAGAGCCAAATACTCCAACCCCGGTACCGAACACGCCAACGCCTGTACCGAACACTCCGACCCCGGTGCCAAATACACCCACTCCTGTCCCGAATACTCCGACTCCAGTGCCGAACACGCCAACACCGCGTCCGACCAAGAATCCGGAAGATCGACCGCAGGAAAGCGACGCGCCCGTTGGGCATGGTCCGACGAATCCAGAGAATTCTGAAGATCCGCACACGACTGTGGCGCCGCCGACTTCGACGCCTTACATTGCGCCGACACCAGCGCCGGCTACGCCTGCACCAACAGCTGTGCCGACTGCGGTTGTGAGACCGACAGAAGTTTGCGAAGTGCCAGCGCCGACGCCAATCCGTGAGGATGCTAACCCGACGCCAGCGCCAGAACCGGAGCATAATGTTCCGACACAGGAGCCGGCAACAGCGGAAGACCCCAATAATACCGATGATTTTGACCCCGATTCAATCTGACAGTATAAAAAAATCAAATGCGTACCTTGTGCTGGGGTGGGCGACTGCCCCAGCGTTTCTAAGTTTGTATTTGAGATGATTTTGCTTTAATTATTCATGGTGATAGTGCGAGCCACGAGAGATCTCGTAGGCGCGGTAGATTTGCTCACTGACGACGAGACGAGCGAGCATGTGAGGGAAGACGAGTTTGCCGAAGCTCCAGACGAAGTGGGCGCGGTCGCGAACTTCTTGCGAGACGCCAAACGGTCCGCCGATGACAATGTAAACTTCGCGGGAGTAGTTGAACTCTTCTTGTAACAAGTTTGCGAACTCGGGAGAGAAAAGTTCTTTGCCGCGTTCGTCGGCGATAATGACAAAGGCGTCTTGTGGGAATTGCCATTTTTCAAGGAAGACCGAGAGCTTTTCTTCTTCGTAAAAAGTGAAGTCGAAGTCGAACGGAGGGCGACACTTCTTTCGGTAGTCCTCAATTAGCCAATAATATTCTCCTTTGTGTGGCTTGCCGCCGGCGATAATATGTAACATATTTACAATTTTAACATTTTTTGGTATAATATGACAAGTTACCAAAGACAGCGACGGGAGACCGTATGGAAACCTTAATTATGTCGCCGAGGAATCTCTTATTGTTCGAGTTTGGTGACGAAAATTAACAATTCGTGAACCTAACTTAAAGGAAAACTAAATGGCTATCTCTAAAGATAAAAAATCCACTTTAGTTGCTGATTTGACTGAACTTTTAAACGATGCTAAGGCAACCGTTTTTGCCCGTTATCAAGGTTTGACCGTGGCGGAACTCCAAGAGCTTCGCGCGGCGGCTCGCGAGAGCGGTGTGAAAATTAAGGTTGTGAAGAATCGCTTAGTTCGTGTTGCGATGAACGAAATTGCGATCTATAAAGACACGGATACGACCGGGTTGACTGGTCAACTCCTTTATGCGATTTCTGATTCCGACGAAATTATGCCTGCGAAGGTTCTAGCTAACTTTGCTAAAACCCACGAAGCGCTCGAGCTTCAAGGTGGCTTTAGTAATCTTGGCGTGGCTCTCTCCTCGGAGGAAGTCAAGACCCTCGCGACGATGCCGACCAAGGACGAGATGATTGCGCAAGTTGTGGCTACGCTTCTCTCGCCGGTCAACGATACGATTTCTGCCACCGCTGGTGGACTTTCTGGAATTATTTCCGGTTTGGAAAATCACGCGAAATAGTCGAAAAAGCAACTCTTTAAAAAAACCTATTTGCTAGAAAGGAATACTCTTATGGCTGCTGATATCAAAAAGTTGGCTGAGGAACTCGTCAATTTGACCGTTCTTGAAGTCAACGAACTTAAAAATACTCTCAAAGATGAATATGGCATCGAGCCGGCTGCTGCCGCTGTTGCCGTTGCTGCTGCTCCTGCTGAAGGTGCTGCTGCTGCCGATGAAGGCAAGTCTGAGTTTGACGTCGTCCTCAAAGACGCCGGTGCTCAAAAGATTGCCGTCATCAAGGCTGTGAAAGAGGCTACTGGTCTCGGTCTTGGCGAAGCCAAGGCGATTGTTGATGGTGCTCCTGCCACTGTCAAAGAGAAAGTCAAGAAAGACGAAGCGGAAGCTCTCAAGAAGACTCTTGAGGAAGCTGGCGCGACTGTCGAACTTGCCTAAGTTTAGTCAATTATCAAATTGTTCACGAATTGTTATATGAAAATCCTCTCGGAATAATCCGAGAGGATTTTTGCAAATTCGTCTTTTGGCGAATTTCTGCGTCAAAACCTCCGCTACTCACTCTCCGTACTTTAAGTACGGTTCGTTCCGTTGCTCGATTTTTCCTTGAACTTCATCCAAAATACTAGAATTTATTTTTTATAATATTTCTGACTTCGTCTGTCGAATGGCACTGCATAAGATTCATCCTAAAATTATTAGCGCCCGAGAAGTCCTTGACGTAGATTTTGAAGTAGTGCTTGAGTGGTTCGAAGTTGGTGAATTTTTCTTTGTCGAAAAGGTCAAGGTGGAGCTTGAGAAGTGCCATGAGTTCCTCTTTAGTTGGTTGGTGGTTGGTGAAGCAGTAGGGGTTTTCGAAAACGCCGCGACCAATCATAAAACCGTCGACGCCGTATTTTTGACAGAGTTCGGTTCCCTGTGTGGCGGTTTTGATGTCGCCGTTGATGAGGAGCTTGGTTTCGGGGGAGATGGCGTTTTTTAGTTTGACGATTTCGGGGATGAGGTCGTAGTGGGCGGGAACTTTGGACATTTCTTTTTTGGTGCGGAGGTGGATGGTGAGGGCGGCGGGGTGTTCGGTGAGGAGGATGGGGAGCCAAGTTTGATATTCTTCCGGGTAAGTGTAGCCAAGGCGGGTTTTGACAGAGACGGGGAGACCGCCCGAGTGGGCGACGGCGTTTTTAAAGCATTCGACGGCGAGGTCGGGAGTTTTAATCATGGCGGCGCCACCGCCGGCGGCGTTGACGTGGCGATCGGGGCAGCCGAAGTTGAGGTCGATGCCAGAAAAACCGAGCGAAGCGAGCGCGGAGGCAAGTTCCGCAAAATGGGCGGGATTTTTGCCCCAAATTTGGGCGATAATAGGGGTGTCGGTGGGGGCGATTTTGAGGCGTTCGAGCGCGTTAGCCCTGCCTTTTTCCGAGGCGAAAGAGGAGACGTTGGTGAATTCGGTGAAGAAGAGGTCGGGGCGACCGGCGTGAGCGATAACTTGGCGGAAAACAATGTCCGTGACGCCCTCCATGGGGGCGAGGACAGAAATAGGAGATTCAAGCTCGTTCCAAATATTCATTAGTATATTATAACATGAAAAAGCCCCGTTTGAAAGCGGGGCGATGGATTAGCGAGAGAAAATACGTTGCCAGAAGTCGTCGGGTTTGTTGGGGTCTTTGCCTTGTTCACGGGCGGCGAGTTTTTCCAACTCTTTGGCGTCGCGGACGGTAACTTCTTCCTTGGTTTTGTTGTTTCTCACGGTATATTCGGGGTTGGTCCCGAATAAGTTTTCCAAAAGTCCCACATTTTTCACCCCCTTTCAAAATGTCGACTTATTGTACTATTTTAAGTCGGTTTTGGCAAGCAATAGCTCGATGAACTTGCGGATGTCGGCTAAGCTGGCGCTCTTGTCTGACTCAACTTTGAGTTCTTCGTCGTCGAGGAAAGCGAGCGTGGTGGCTTGTTTATAGACGGCTTGGCAGAGGGCGACAAGTTCGGCTTCGTCGAGGTCCTTGTCGAAGTCGAGTTCTTTGTCGTGGACTTTGCCATTTTCATCTGGTGTAACGAAGAGGATGTGACCTTTGACGACCTTGTATTTTTTGAAGCTGGGGCAGGATTCGAGCATGAGTTTGTACATGCCGAGTTGGAGGCTGTATTTGTAAAGAGTGTCGACGGAGCCCCAGTGTTTTTGGTTATATTTGCCGGTTTTGAAGTCGTAGATTTCGATTTCTTTGGTTTCTTCGTTAATCGACATGTGGTCGATGATACCGATGGTGGGGACGCCGCCGATTTCCGGATGTTCGGAGAAGAGGTTGACTTCGGCGCGGGCGTTTTTGTCGCGGAGGATGTCCTTGAAAGTGTCGAGAGAAATTTTTAAGGAGGCTTCGCCTTTTTCGAGCAAGTACTTGATTTCTTTGTCTTCAAGGTCGGTGGCTTCGGCTTCCTGACGGTATTCGGCGATGACGGTTTCGTCGGGCAAGTCTTTGCCGGCGGCGGTCGCCTTGGTGATTTTTTCGAAAGCGGAGTGGATTAAGGTGCCGAGGAGCATGCTGCCAGTGGCGGGTTCTTGTGGCGCTCTTAAAATTCGGTTTTGGTAGAAAGCCATGGGTCCGCCGTAAGAGATGTCGATGAAAGAAGTGAGGTCGGAGGGGCTTAAGAGATAATTTTCCATGCGACTTTCGAGGATTGGACGGAGTTCGGGTGTGAGTTTAGAGTAAGCGGCGCGCCAAGATTTTCTGAGGTCGACGGTTTTGCGGATTTCGTCCATGTCTTCGTAGTGGGTAGTAACTTTGCCGACGAAAGGAGAGATGATGGCTTTGGTTTCGGGGTCTTCGTATTCTTCGAGGTAGTCGAGGCGGGCGGGAGATTTGCCGGCGAAGTCCTTGAGCGAGTTGGTCATGATGAGGGTGGACTTGGCGCGGGTGACGGCGACGAAGAAGAGTCGTAAGCGTTCGTCTTCCGTGGCACCAGTGTGGCGGATTTGGATGACGTTTTTCGGGAGGACGAGCATGTTGTTGTTGCCTTTTGCTTTGCCCCAGCTCATGTTGTCGGTGGCGATTAAGAAGACATATTCATATTCGAGACCCTTGGACTTGTGGGCGGTGACGATTTGGATGGCGTCGTCGGAATCACGGTAAGGTGAGGTGTTCATGAGGGCGGCGCCGGCGGCAGCGTAGTCGTCGAGGAGGGCGATCAGGTCCTTGAGGCGCGGGTTTTGGACCTTAGTGTGGTTTAAAATGGCGTTTTTAAGGACGGCGAGGTTTTCATAAAGTTCAAAAGTTTCATATTCGCCTTGTTCGGCGTCGTAGTATTCGATGAACGGGGAGCGGAATTCTTTAAAGCCACGGAGCAGGGCGCCCTCTTTTGAGGTTTCGCCGTCTTTGAGGTCGGCGGGGAGCTTGACGGCGACGGTGCCGACGAGGTAGTCGAGCATGAGTTCGAGCGGGGTGTCGAAACTTAAGAGTGCGAGTTTGGCGAGCCAGTTGCCGAGGTCGCGGAGTTCGGGCGAGTCGGATTTGATAAGATAATCGAGAGCGGCGCGGTGGTCGGCTTTGGCGCGGGAGACGTTAGCGATGGCGGCGGCGGGGTCAATTTTGAAGAATGGGAAGCTGAGGATTTCCAAGAGGCGCGAGGAGGGGTTTTTGCCTTGAGAGAGGTCGTGGACAAAGCGAGCAAGGGTGAGGATTTCCGCGAGACGAGGGTCGTCGAGGAGGTTGTCTTTCTTTTCGTAGGCGATGTTGATTTTGCCGGATTCCTTGAGGTAGGGCAGGAGCGGGGCGATGTATTTGTGCTTTGGGGTGATGATGGCGATTTCTTTTTGGGGGACGCCTTGGTTGATTAAATCTTCGATTTGGTCGGCGACAAAAGCGTATTCGCTGTCGGCGGTGAGGAATTCGTGGCGTTCAATACGAGCGCCGGAGCCTTTAAAAGCCTTGAGGTTTTTGTTGACGCTTTGGTGTTTGGCGAAAGAGTCTTCGATTTGGTCGGCGGCGTGGCGGGAGAAGTCGAGGATTTCTTGGTTTGAGCGGTAGTTTTCTTCGAGGTTGATGACCTTGGCGTTGTAATATTGCTGGAAAGTGAGGAGGTTGGAGGCGTCGGCGCCTTGGAATTCGAAGATGGCTTGGTCGTCATCGCCGACCGCCATGACGTTCGGCTGTTCGTAGTCGGTGAGGAGCTTGATGATTTCGAACTGGGAGGGATTGGTGTCTTGGAATTCGTCGAGGAGGATGTATTGGAAGCGTTCGGAGAGAGTGAGGCGGAAGCCTTTGTCCTTTTTTAAGATGGCGATGGCTTGTTCAATCATGTCGGCGAAGTCGAAGAGACCCTCTTGTTCGAGTTTTTCGTCGTAAGCGGTGAGGATTTTGCTGAAAGATTGGAGCTTGAGGTTGGCGACACGGTCGGTGAGGCGGTAGCGTCCGTCGTCGTCGAGTTCGAAGTTAGCGCGTTTCCAAGTTGTGAGCGGGGAGACGCTGGGCTTTTCTTTCGCCATTTCGGCGTCGATGAGGCGCTTTAAGTCGCGGGCGAAGCAGTTGGCGACGGGCTCGATGTCGCCTAAAATCGGTTTGTTGGAGGAGTATTTGGCGAAGATTTCGAGGATGGGGGTGTAGATTTGGTCGACGGCTTCGAGGAATTTCATGCGGGGACGTAAGTTTTCGAGGATGGGGGAGATTTCGTGGCGGAGGCTGCCCGAGGTTTCGATGTTTTTCTTGGCGATTTTGGCGAGGTCGGCGCCGGTTAAACGAGCGCTCTTGGCGGCGGCGATAGTGTTGACGATGTCGCTGGTTTTAGCGGTCTTGAGGATGTCGAGAGCGGGGAGGCTATCTTGGATTTCGCGGACGATTTTGAATTGAGTGACTTCGTCGATTGGGGCGTCGAGATTGCGGGTGAATTCGACGGCGTAGTTTTTATATTCGTTCAAGATGTCGGAGCCGAAAGCGTGGTAAGTGTGGATGGCGATTTTGCGGGCGCCTTTGCCGACGGTGGCGAGGAGGCGGGTGCGCATATTACTGGCGCCGTTTTCGGTGTAGGTGAGGCAGAGGATGTTTTCGGGACCCACGTCAGTAGATTTTAAGATGTGTTCGACGCGATTAGAGAGCAAGTGGGTTTTGCCAGTGCCGGGTCCGGCGAGAACGAGAAGTGGTCCCTCGATGTATTCGACGGCTTCTTTTTGTTTGGTGTTGAGTGGCATTTTGACCTCCTTGTCTTGATTGTTTGGTGATTGCCGGGTTTATGATGTTGCTTGGCGTAGTCTTCGGGGCGTTATCGGGCGACGTGATTGATGCGTTTTAAGATGTCGGTGAGGATTTCGGCTTTTTTCGGGACGACGATGGCTTGCTGTTTGATTTCTTTGGCGGCGAAGACGCCCTCGACGGTGGTTTCGTTGAGGAATTTTTTGGCGTCTTTTAAGGCAGTTTTGCGGGAAATTTTGACGGTGCGTTTTCTCGGGAGAGATTGGTGATTTTTGCGGAGATTGTCTTCGCGCTCTAATAAGCCGTGGTGACCGCTCAAAACCATGCCGAATTGGTAGTTGCGGGACTTGGTGCTGCCGCAAGTGAGGGCGAGGTCACCAAGACCGGCGGAGAGGCGGACGGTTTCGATGAAGCCGCCGTTTTCGAGGAGGACTTGTTCGCATTCACGGTAGGTGGTGGCGAGGTATTCCTTAAATTCCTTAGTGGGGTTTTCGAGACCGCGACGACCAGATTCGATGGCGAAGATGTTTTTTAATCCGGATAGGAGGGCGACGCCTTGGAGGTCTTCGGTTTTGTCGAATTTTAGGTAGGAGGTTTCGAGGAGGTCTTCGGCGAGAGTGGTGCCCTTTAAGCTGGCGCGGGCGGCGACGGTGAGCTTGGTGCGTTTGTGGTTTTTGATGTCGTCGGCGAAACCGGCGCCGGAAATGAGTTCGAAGTAGCCGAAGCGGGACCAAGTGTCGAGGTTCATGATACCTTTGGTGGCGATTAAAGCGGGCTTGCGGAAAGCAGTGTCAGGGAATTCCTTGAGTAAGATGCGGACGACGCTGGCGGGGACGGCGATTAAAATGATTTCCGCCCAGTCGAGGACTGTTTCGAGCTTGGCGCTCGGGAATTTGGCGGGGTCGTAGAATTTGACAGTGTGTTTGTTTTCTCGCAGAACGCTGGCGAGAGCGGTGCCGTAGTCGCCTGCGCCGAGAACTCCTATTTTCATGACAAAAATCTCTCCTTTTTAGTAATTATACCATATCTAGTGGCTTACGGTCGATAGCTCATTCGCAAGACCGCTCCGGGCCGCTTGGTCAAGTCTTAGGTCTTGCGAGATGAGCCATCTCCCTTATAGTCTTCGATGGCTTTGTGGAGGGCTTGGTGACCGAGGACGGAGCAGTGGAACTTGTGTTCGGGGAGACCGCCGAGGAAATCGCAGATTTCTTTGGCGGTGATTTTGTCGGCGTCGTCGAGAGTTCTGCCTTTGGCGAGTTCGCTTAGCGCCGAGGTGCTGGCGATGGCGCTGGCGCAGCCATAGGTTTTCCAGCCGATGTCGGTAATTTTGTTGTCCTTGACGCGGATTTTGACGAGCATTTGGTCGCCGCAGACGGGGTTGCCGACGATGCCCTCGCCGTCGGAGAGCCATTTGGTTTCGTCGCCCATGATGAAGTTGCGGGGGTTTAAGAAATGGTCTTTGACGATTTCGGTGTAAGCCCACGGGTCGGCGGTTTTGGGCTTTGGGGTTTTGAGGGTTTTTGAAGTTTTTGGAGTGGAATTATTTTCGGACATTAAGATTTTTCCTTGTTTAGAGTTGAAAGATCTTGGATTTTCTTGACGATGGCGGGGAGTTTAGTCATGAGCTGGTCGATTTCGGCTTTGGTGGTGTCAAGACCGAGGGAGAAGCGGACGGAGCCGTGGGCGATTTCGGCGTCGTGGTACATTGCCATGAGGACGTGGCTTGGTTCGAGGTCGCCGGAAGCGCAGGCGGAGCCGGTGGAGACTTCAATGCCCTCGAGGTCGAGGTAAAGTTGGGTGGATTCGCCCTCGGCGGCGGGGAAAGCTACGTTAAGAATGTGCGGCAGTGACGCTTCACGTTCGGTTTCTATGGCTTGCAGTCGAGCGTAATCGGAAGCTCGCTTGCGGTCGAACGTTTTTGTCGAGGTTTGCCGAAGACCTGCGGGGACGTCATTCCACTGGGAAGCCGAGAAAGCAAGCTTTGCAGCTTTCTCGGTTCCGTCAGGGATATACGTCTCCTCGGTCTTAGGTAAAGGGTTAAAACCTCGACGAAAAACATTCTCCCCGCTCGCGTCCATACTAACTGGCGTGATTATTATTGCCAAAGGTATTTTATTTTTGATTTCTCTAGCGAGGTAGTCTCTTAGTTTTTCGATTTTTTTATACTTAGTTATATTTTTCATAGCGATTGCGCAGGCGGCGGCGAAGCCGGCGGCGAGGACGACGTTCGAAGTGCCGGCGCGACGGTGGTTTTCTTGGGCGCCGCCGAAGATGAGGGGCTTGAACGGGGCGCCGGTTTTGACAAAGAGGGCGGCAATGCCGACGGGACCGCCGAGCTTGTGGGAGGTGAAAGTGAGGTAGTCGACGTTTAAGTCCTTGACCGAGACGGGGATTTTGCCGACGGCTTGGGTGGCGTCGGTGTGGAGGTAGATTTTGGCGCGATGTTGTTTTTTAAGTTCGGTGATAAGGTTTGCGACTGCGGTGACCGGCTCGAGGGTGCCGATTTCGTTGTTGGCAAGCTGGATGGAGACGAGGATTTTTTGTTTGGGGTCTTTGGTGATGGTTTCCGTGAGCCTAGTTTTGAGGAAGCTGAGGTCGATGATTCCCTGCTGGCCGACGGGGATTTTGACGCAAGGGGCGCCGTAAGCTTCAGCGGGGTTAAGGACGGACGGGTGTTCGATTGCGGAGACGAAAATCGGGCAATTTGCGAAAGTATGAACGACGGTATTGTTGGATTCGGAGCCGCCGGACGTGAAAATTAGCTCTAGAGGTCGCACCTCAATAAATTGCGCAACTTGCTCCCGCGCTCTAATAAGCTCAAATTTGGCGCGAGAACCGGTGGAGTGGAGCGAGGAGGGATTGCCAAGTTCGCCCTCGACGGAGAGGTCCATCAGGCGTAACATTTCGTCGCGGACGGCGGGGAGAAGCGGGGTGGTGGCAGAGGTGTCGAAATAAATCATGCCCCTATTATACACTAAATTTTCGAGTGTTCGTAGTTGTGGGCGCTAGAGAAGCCGTCGTAGTAGTT
This sequence comes from uncultured Candidatus Saccharibacteria bacterium, assembly GCA_964425805.1. Classification (GTDB taxonomy): domain Bacteria; phylum Patescibacteriota; class Saccharimonadia; order Saccharimonadales; family Saccharimonadaceae; genus Nanosyncoccus. The sequence continues at coordinate 24,337 of CAYRNS010000004.1, read as the reverse complement.
GGATTTTATCTTGGGGTGACCGATTTTGTTGGCGGCTTTGACGATGTCTTCGATGTTGTCGGTGAGTTTGTAGATTTTGCGGTCGTCGGGCTTGATGGTCTTGGCGGCGGTCATTTTGGTGGCGTAGAAGCGGTCGAGCGGGCGCCAGAAAGACTTACCGAAGAGGAACATGGGCATTTTGGGCATTTTGCCCTCTTGCATGAGGATGAGAACTTCGGTGAATTCATCCATGGTGCCGAAACCGCCTGGGAAAAAGACGTAGCATTTCGCGCTCATGGCGAGCATGACTTTGCGGGCGAAGAAATATTCAAACTGGAGCATATCGGTCAGGTAAGGGTTCGGATGCTGCTCGTGGGAGAGGGTGATGTTGAGACCGATGGAGCGACCGCCGTATTCGTAGGCGCCGCGGTTGGCGGCTTCCATGATGCCGGGACCGCCGCCGGTGATGACGGCGTGACCGTTCTGGGCGAGGAGTTCGCCGAGCTTGCGGGCTTCTTTGTAATATTTGTTGGTTTCTGGGAAGCGGGCGGAGCCGAAGATGGTGACGCCTTGTGGGAAAGTGCGGACGATTTTGAGACCGTTTAGGAGGTCTTTGGCGTAGGCTTGGGCGCGATCGTAATCGGCGCTTTGAAGTTCGGCGAGGAGGGCTTGTTGCTGTTTGATAGTTTCTTCGTTCATAGGGTTCCTTATTTTATGAGTTGAATCGGCATAGGGTGAAGCTCGATGTCGCGACCGATGATGCCGTTTTTGGCACCGCGACGTTGGACAACGCCGGTCGAGTTAGCGCTGGCGAAAATGAGGGCGGTGCGGAAGCTGTCGCCGCTGGCAAAAGAGGCGAGGAAACCGGAGCCGAAAGCGTCGCCGGCGCCGGTGGTATCTTTGATTTTGACGTCTTCGTAGATGCCGAAACGGTAAGTTTTGTCGCCGCTTGTGGCGATGCCGCCCATGGCGCCGTCGGTGATGATGACGGTTTCGCAATAGTTTTTTAGACGATTCAAGAGTTCTTCAAGGAGTGAGCCGCCGACGAGCTGAGAGGCTTCGCGTTTGTTGACGAGGAGAACGTCGACGTCTTGAAGCAGACCGAGGACCTGCTTGCTGTTGGCGAGTTCGAGGACGCCGGGGTTGAACATGATTTTGGCGCTGAGAGATTTGGCTTTTTCGAAGAAGCGAAGCAGGGTGCCCATGTCACCGCGGAGAGTGGTAACGTAGAGCCAGTCGGGTTGGATTAAGTCGAGGTCGTTTTCGCTCAGGTTGTCGAAACGGGCGGAGGCGCCGCGGAAAGTGAGGACGGTGCGTTCACCGGACTTACTGTCAAGTAAGATAATCGAACAGCCGGTTTTGCCACGGTTTGGGAAAGAGATAAAACTAGTGTCGATACCCTCTTCGTCGAGCGTTTTAAGGACGGCTTCGCCGGCGGGGTCGTGACCGAGGTTGCCGAGATAGATGGCTTCGTGACCGGAGCGGGCGAAAGTAACGGCGCTGTTGGTACCGCCGCCGCCGATGTAAAAGTCGAGTTTATCGATGTCGTATTTACTGCCGATTTCGAGATTTTTGAACATCGAGACGTTGCCGAATTCAATCGACCCGAAATCGTCGCGGTCGATGAGGTAGATGTCTTGGAGGGCGGAGCCGAGAGAGACGATGCGTGCCATTAAATGACGACTCCGGTTTTTTCGAGTTCGGCGGTGAGAGCGGCGTACATTTTGGCGGGGTCAGGCGAAGCGGCAATGGCGGAGCCGACGTTGATAACATCGATGTTGGAGTGGGAGAGGGCGCGAGTGTTTTGCATGTTGGCACCGCCATCCCAGCCGATTTCAACTTCGGACTTGATTTGGCGGATGATGGGGACTTTTTCAGTTTGCATCATGTCGGCGACGCCGCCCTGCTGCCCGAGTTTGCCGGCGAAGATGAGGACATGGTCGACGGCTTGAATATAGGGGGCGATGTTGCCTGGGTAAGTTTGCTTCAAGATGGCAACGCCGGTTTGAATTCCAGCTTGTTTGAGGGTGGCGAAAATTGGCAGGAGATTTTCGTTAGCTTCGGCGTGGAAAATGCAGAGGGAGGGTTTGATTTTTAAGATGGTCGGGAGGTGCTGCGAGGGGTTCATGACCATCATGTGTAGGTCCATCGCTGCCCAGTTGGGCTGGCGCCAGGCGTTCGATTCGTCCATGAGAAGAGTTGGCGCGAAGATACCGTCGCAAATGTCGACCTGGACGCGTTTGGCGAACTTTGAGTAAAGTTCGTATTGGCGCATGTAGAGATTTTTATCGTTAGTGGTGATAGTTGGAACAATGGTAGCCATTAAATTTCCTTATCTAAACGTTTAATGCGGCGAAGATGCCGTGCTTCGCCTGAGAAAGGCGTGTTGAAAAACTTTTCGATGATGGCGAACAAATCTTCATAGGCTTTTTCGGTTTCGAGAGGGTCTTTGGCGGAAGTAAGGCGGTCGGCGGAGAGACAGAGGATGTTGGCGTCGTTGTGGCTGCGCGAAGATTCGGCGGTTTCGAGGTCGTTGACGACGGCGGCGCGGATGCCCTTGAAGCGGTTGGCTTGAATCGAGATGCCGATGGCGGAGCCGCAGATGAGGACGCCGAACGTTTCCGGTTTGCCGATTTTTTGGTTGTTTAAAATGGCTTGGGCGACGGCGCGAGCGGCGTCGTTATAATCGTCTTCGGGGTTGTAGGATTTTGGTCCTAAATCCGTGACCGTAACAGGGGTATCTCCGGCTATTGGAGCGCGGAGCAAATCTGCGCAAATTTTGTTCTTTAGCTCGAAACCGCGATGGTCAGCCGCGATGAAGATTTGCACGGTAGTTTAATCCTTTCCGAAGTCGGCGGCAAGTTCAACGAGGCGGTTGGAGTAGCCCCATTCGTTGTCGTACCAAGCGACGACTTTGATTAGAGTGCCACCAACGACATCGGTGAGTGGCAAGTCAATGATGGCGGAGTGGGCGTTGCCGCGGAAATCGGTCGAGACGAGTTCTTCTTCAGTGACATCGACGATGCCCTCGTAATATGGCTCAGTGGCGGCTTTCTTGAGGGTCTTGACGAGTTCTTCTTTGGTGACGGAGCGCTTGAGAACGGCGGTGATGTCGGCGAGAGAGACAACCGGAGTCGGTACGCGGACAGAGAGACCGTTGAAGCGACCGGTGAGAGACGGGATGGTGAGAGCAGCGGCTTTGGAAGCACCAGTGGTGGTCGGAACGATGTTTTCGGCGGCGGCGCGGGCTTCACGCAGGTCTTTGGCGGGAGCGTCTTGGAGACGCTGCGATGCGGTGTAAGAGTGGACGGTAGTCATCATTGCCTTGTCAATGCCGAAGTTATCCTCGAGGATTTTCATGACAGGGGCGATACAGTTGGTTGTGCAGGAAGCGTTACTGATGATGACGTCGCCGGAGTCGAGCGTGTCTTCGTTGACGCCGATGACGATGGTCTTGGCGCCCTCGCCCTTAGCAGGGGCGGAGATGACGACTTTGCGAGCGCCAGCGTCGATGTGTGCTTTTGCCTTGGCGGGGTCAGTGAAGAGACCGGTGGATTCGATGACGACGTCGACGCCCATGTCTTTCCACGGGAGCGCGGCGGGGTCTTTTTCGCTTAAGACGCGGATGCGCTTGCCGTTGATGATGAGATTGGTTTCGTCGAACTTAACTTCGTAATCATAGATGCCGTAGCTTGAGTCATATTGCAAGAGCTTGGCGAGAGTCTTGGTGTCGGTCAAGTCGTTGATGGCGACGATTTCGATGTCTTTGCGCTCCATGGCGATTTTAAGGGCGTTTCTGCCGATTCTGCCGAAGCCGTTGATGGCTAATTTTACCATAAAATATACCTCCTAATAATGCTTATTATTATCATATCAAAAAAGAAGGACTTTGTTAAGCCCTTCTTTTTGAAATTACGCTCTTGCGAAGTGGGCGAAAGCGCGGTTGGCTTCAGCCATGCGATGGCAATCTTCTTTCTTCTTGAAAGCGGCACCGGTTTCGTTGTAAGCGTCAACGATTTCGGCTTCGAGACGTTTGCTGTAAGGCATACCGCCGCGAGCGCGGGCAGCTTGGACGAGCCAAGTGAACGCGAAATGTTGTTGACGGTGACCGGAAATTGGGAATGGAATTTGATAGTTGGCACCACCGACACGGCGGGATTTAACTTCAAAGTCCGGGGAGACGTTGGCGAGAGCCTTTTCAAAAACTTCGACAGGGTCTTCGGATTTCAATTTCTTGGCAGCACCCTCAAGGGCGGCATAAACAGCACGTTCGGCGGCTTGCTTTTTGCCGTCGAGCATGGACTTGTTAATCAAGCGTTGTACGAGGACGCTTTGGTAGCGGCGATCGGGAGAGACTTTGCGCTCGAGAGATTTAGTAGTTTTGCGAGGCATTATTTATCTCCTTTCTTGGCACCGTACTTAGAGCGACCTTGCTTGCGACCCTCGACGCCCTGGAGATCCAAAGTGCCACGAACGATGTGGTAGCGGACACCTGGGAGGTCGGGGACACGTCCTCCGCGAACGAGCACGACAGCGTGTTCCTGGAGGTTATGACCCTCACCGCCGATGTAAGCCCAGACTTCCTGACCGTTGGTAAGGCGCACACGAGCGACTTTGCGGAGAGCGGAGTTCGGTTTTTTCGGGGTTTTGGTCGTGACTTTGATGCAGACGCCACGCTTGAGCGGAGCGGCTTGGTCGTAGTAACGAGTTTTAAGGGTGTTAACGATGGAGCCGAGAGCCGGAGACTTCGACTTTTTCGCAGCTTTTTTACGAGGCTTGCGAATCAACTGATTGATAGTTGGCACAGTTAAAAACTTTCCTTTTAGATTAGTAGATTGATTTTTGCTCTTCTGGCTTCAGCATAAGCCTCGGAGCGGAAACTCTTTACGTTATTATAGCGCAAGTTTAATAAAATTGCAAGTTTAATAGCGTGGAGGGAGCTTCTGGATGTAGGTGGTAATGGGTTGGGCGCCGGAAGCTTCGTTGGCGGCGAAGAGATAGGCAGCGGAATTGAGATTGACGAGTTCGGCGTAGTTCGGTAGAGTGTCGAAGAAAGCGTCGGCGTTGGCGGTACGGTTAAAGAGAACTTGGCTGGCGACAACGGGTCCGTTGATGACGAGGGTTTTGTCGCAAACTGTGGCGCTGAGGACGGGAGTGTTGCGACTGCCGTCGACGCAGGTATTGAGGACTCCGTCGGAGATGAGCCAGGCGTCGAGATATTCGACGTTTTGGTCGATGAGGATATTGCCGTTTTTGGCATAGACAATGACTTGCGGAACGTTAGCGTTGCCGTAACTACGGTTGGAGCTGCCGGTGCGGATGTCGGTGGTGATGTAGATGTCGCCGCTAGGATTGTAGAGAATGAGCGGGCTACGACCGGATTGAAGAGAGTTGGCGTCGAGCGTGCTGACTACGTTATAATTAGCGGGGTCGGTGAGGTAGCGCTCTTGGAATTTTTGCTTGAAGTTTTCTGTATCGACGGCAATGCCGGCGCCGCCGAGGTCAGGGACGGAGACGTTACTGCCACTACAGTTGGTATTAGCGATTGTGAGAGGTGAAGCAGTACAGTTATTGTAGTTACTGAAATTGTATCCAGAGATGAGCGTGGCGCCAGAAGAGGTTTTGCTGACGATTTTGTTGGCGATGAGTGCGAAGTCGCCCCAGGAACCGAAGATTTTTTGAACGCCGTCGACAGTAGTTTTAGTAATTGAGGTCTTGGTACCGCCATTAGTGAAGATGGATCCGCCCCAAGCTTGGAAATTAGGATATTTACCGATGTTAAAGCAGGTGGCGTCGGAGATTGCCCAGTTTGTGCCCATGGTGAAACCGTCGCCACTGTCAGCAGGTTGGACGCCGACGGCGATACAGAACTTTTGCCCGGTTTCTAGCTTCGGCGCGGTGATGTTGTTTTTGTTGAGTGCGACATCATAGCCGCTGTTACCGTAGGCGGCATCGCCGTATTTTTTCTTACCGGTAGCGCCGGCGGGTCCGAGATTCTGGTTGGTCCGTTCTTCGAGAGTGCTACAAGTTGCGCCGGTTTTGGCTTGATAGAAAGTGCAAGGGTCGGAGGCGGAGCTAACGTCGCCTTGGAAATTAGTGTTTTTAGCGGCTTCTCCGCCGAGCACGAAAGAGACGAAGCGAACGGTGGCATTCGGGATGTCGGTGATGAGATAATCGCTTTTATCTTTGTTGACGTGGAGATTGAAGCTGACGGAGTTGTTAATGGAGCCAGCGACAATCGGCACGCTGTAATCGCCGGTTGAAGTGAGGCTAGAAGCGCGGAAGTTCCACGGGCGGATGACGTTGACGCAACCTTGGGCGGATTTACCGACAATTTCTTTCGAGACGGGAGATTCAGTGCCTTGGAGATATGGATTACCGGCGTAAATTTCGCCGTTAACTTCCCAGTAGATACCGCGGAGGGTGTATTTTTCGGAGAGATAGTCGATAGACTGGCACATTTCATATTTTTTCCCGACTTCTTCTGCGCCGACACTAGTGTTTTCGCGGAATAATGGTTCGGTGCGATTGCTGGTGAAACTATATGGGCTGCCCTTAGTATTGGTGGCAATGGTGGCGGAAGGCAAGGTCGAATATGAGGAACCACTAGGAATGTTGCGGATGGAAGTTGCATTGAAAGTCACGGATGGCTTATCAAAGCGGTATCCGACAGCAACATCTTCGGCAGGGCTGGTAACGTCGGCTTGGTGAGTGCCGTCGCCGGTGTGCTTTTCGGCTTCGCGCCAGAGTTTGTGGGTATAGGTGATGTCGGCAGAGTCGGTTTTCATGAGCCAAGCGCCTTGAGTGTCGCTATAACCGCCGGTTTGGTTGGGGTTATCGAGCGAGCCTTCGGATTCGGAGTAAACGGTGATTTCGCCATCGTCGCGCGGTTCAAGCTTCGGGCGTCCGATAACTATACATCGTTCTCCGACAATGGTTTGACCGGCAATGGGATCGGGCGAGCCATCTTCTACTTCGGCGTCGCCGGCTTTGTAATTAATTTCATAACGATACGGGTTAAGGATGGTGCGTTCGCAGACGGTCTTGGTAGTTCCCTCGTCAATAGTGACGCTAAAGGTATCAGTGATGCCGGAGATTGGAGCGTTGACACTAATGTTGGTTTTGTTGGTGACGTTGGTGCCTTTTGACCAATCTTTCGTATCGCCATGACCATAGGTTAGGCGCTGGATAGTATAGGTAGTGCCTAGTGTGCGTCCCGTGGGGGCAGTAATGTTTAGAACATAAGTGAAGTTGCGGGTGCCGTCGGTCGAATAAACGACGTCGGTGGGATTCTTATGCGCATCGTTCACGGCGTCGACATAGAGGTCGGCATTGCCGTCGATGGAGATTGTCGTAGGCGAGCGTCGGATGATGCGTGTGCAGATGGTCGAAGTAGCTGACGCATTATTGGCGGTACCGGTGGTGGAATTGACGGGGAATGTATACTGCGTGGATGTGTATGTAATGCGTTCACAGACAGTGTCGCTGGTATCTCCTTGAGCGAGCGTGAAAGTGTTTTTTGAGGCTGGGTAACCGCGAACTTCTACGTAGGTGTTATTGCCGTTGACATTGACGGTGTTGTTGCTCACAATTGTGTTCCAACTGGTGCCACCATTGTTGCTTTGTTCGATGGTGTAAGTTAAAGTTACGGCTCGGTTAGTATCGCCGTTAACTTTGAGTTGGTGGACGAAGTAGTAATCGTATGATTTGGTGCTTAAACCAGGGTCGTTGCGCGAGCCGCCGTAGCTGACTAATGTGTCTGAGTTTCCTTCAGTTGCGCTTTTAGTGCCAATAGAGTTGCTGACTGATGATTTAGAGTGGGCGGTGAGGTTTTTGAGCCAGACGGCATAGATGGTTTTGTCGCCAGTGAGTGGTCCAATCGAGCTTCCGCCGACCCAGCTAACTGTTGAAGATGTGGAAGAGTCTGCCCAGCCAGCAAAGGTATAGCCGCTGCGAGTAGGCTTGGTGCTAGAGACGGTGAGAGCGTCTCTACAGCTTGTGCCGATGATATAGCAAGTTTCACTTGATGGAGCGCCGGAACCGCCGTTGGCATCGTAGGTGAGAGTGGCGGGATTATTAGGTCTGACGCAGAAGTAAGTCCAGTCTGGATGATCGGATAAATGTCCCCCGTCTATGTCCCAGCTATTAAAATCGTCATCCGCATCGCTCCAGGAACTATAGTATCCGTGCGACCCTTTATAGGTTGTGCCGTTGATCACGTCTTGGAATGGGCGCGAGTTTCCGGTTGGCTTGTTGGCTTTTCCGCCCGTGGCAGTTCCGGCCCAGGTTGATTCGAGGCGCGCGACGCCTTCGTAGCCTGAGCAGCGCGGAAATTTGCTATCGTCCTGAGAGTAATACACGAAAGTTGCACCGGAGATACAGTTGCCTTTTTTCTTGCAGTCCCCAGATGGACCGGTCCCGCCATCGTTGCCGCCGCTACTGTCGGCAAAGACTGGATGTGGGCACATCAGCACAAGGCCGATTATCGCAAAAAATATCAGAGTAATTTTAGTACTCGCCTTCATCTTGTTCTTCTCCATATAATCTTTGATTAACTTCTTCAGTGAATGTTTCGTCGCTGTATTCTATTTTTTCATGGCACATGTGTACTATGGTGAGGTATTCAGCGTCGGCTTTGAGTGCCTCCTCGGAGCGAGTGCCGAATTCGTCGACGACGGCGTCATAATTGGCGCGAATTTCTGCTACTTTCTGGCAGGAAGTGTTGGTCTCATCGACTCGGAATTTGGTCCTTGAGCCACCCTTGGTAAGCTCCGAATAGATAAATATGCCGCCCGCTATGACTGCGGCGATAATTAGTGTTATCAAAATGATTTTGGCAACTGGTTTTTTGACGTGACTTGTAACGACTCCGTTGGCGTTGGCGCCCGGATTTTCGATTTTGGCGCGAGATTCGGCGGCGTGCGCCTTGGCATCGGCGAATTTCTTTTGGAACTCTTCGGCGGATTGTTTCAGAGTCTTTTTCTCTTCGACTTTGACGAATACTTTTCGCTTTTCTTTCGCCTTGGTGTCTGCAATGTCTTTACTGTGAAATACTGGATCACTCATTTCCAGAGCTCCACTGTTTTGAACTTGCGTCGTTCGCTAGTGCTTGGTATTTTGATACTGCGTTTTTGTCATTAAGCCCTTCGTAAGCACCGACATAATAATTATAGACGCGAGACTTATCGAAAGGTTCTAGCTCGTCTAGGTTGATACCGTCGAGGAGTGTGATGGCTTCGTCGTATTTTTCGACAATGATTAAATAGCCCGCTTTGTTAAGTTTCAGGTCGAGTTTGTCGTCTGCTGACGAAGAGTTGGCGATTTCCTTGTCAAATTCTTCGATGGTATCTTCCGTGGTCTTGGTGCCGTCGTTGTCTGGTGAAGCTTGATAAGAATCAACCGTGACCCAATCTTTTTTATCGTCTTTCGGGCGGAGGAAAACAAAATAGATTAAAACGCCGACAAGTGCCGTGGCGAGAACGCTGATGCTGACGGCGAGGAAGAGTTTTTTATTAGATTGAGCTGCTGGTGCGGGAGAGTGGGGCTGAGCGGAAGAGAGCGACGAGTTCGGTTCGCTTGAGAACGTCGAGGCGGGAGGTGGCGTGGAAGTGCCGCCGCTTGAAATAATCGCGTCGTCCAAATTTGAATTAGAGTTAGTATTTGCCTTGAAAAAACCTTTTTGCCCAATCATATATATGCTTATTATATATAATTTAGGCAAAAAGGTAAAGGTTTTATTTTTAGATTTTAGCTATTGGCTTGGACGAGGAAGTCGAGGGTTTTTTCGATGGTCATGCGGTTTTTGACGTCCATTTTCACGCGAGGATCTTTGAGATTCTTGAGCGCTTCGGGAGATTTTTGGTAGACGTCGCGGAGTTCGGCGATTTTGGCAATGACGTCGTCGTCCTTGACTTCGATTTTGGCGTCGCGAGCGAGAATTTGGAGAACGAGCGAAGCTTTGACGCGCTTTTCGGCGACTTCGCGAGTTTGCTTTTCCCAATCTTCTTTGGTGACGTTGTTGACTTTGAGATAGTCATCGAGAGTTTGTCCAGCAGCGGCAGCATTACGTTCAATGTCGTTTTTGACGAGGTGAAGCTGGTCTTCGATGAGAATTTCCGGTGCGGAAACTTTGGAAGCTTTGACGAGCGCTTCGACGAGGTCGTCCTTAAACTTTTCGTTGATGCGATGTTCGTTTTGCAACTTGAGATTTTTTTCAATGTCGGCGCGAAGTTCTTTCATGTTTTTGAACGGACCGCATTTTTTAGCAAAATCATCATCGAGCTTTGGCAGTTCGAGGACGTTGACTTGTTTGACGAGGACTTCAAAGACGGTTTTTTCGCCGGCGAGGGATTTTTCGTGATAATCTTTCGGGAAAGTCAACGGGAGGTCGAACTTGTCGCCGGATTCGTGACCGACGATCCCCTCTTCAAAGCCTGGGATGAAGCTTTTAGACCCGAGTTCGAGATGATAATCTTTAGCGCTGCCGCCTTGGAAAGGTTCGCCGTCGCGTTTGCCGACAAAATCGATGATGACTTCGTCGCCCAGCTCTGCCTTTTTCTTCATAACTTTTTTCTCGGCATAAGCTTTGCGGATATTAGCGACGATTTCGTCGATGTCTTTTTCGGTGACTTTAACTTCAGGTTTTTTGACTTTCAGATTTTTATAGTCGCCAAGTTTAACTTCTGGTAAGATGTCGGCTTCGGCGGTGTATTCGGCGGATTCTTCAGGAACATACTTCGTGACGTTGACGCGAGGAACGACGAGCGGGGATTTTTCAACTTCGTTAAACGCGGTCGGAACCGTCGTGCGAACGGCGAGGTCGATTGTCTCTTGAGAAACGAGGTTTTTGTCGAGGACTTTTTCGGCAAGGTCGCGCGGAGCTTTACCTTTGCGGAAGCCCTCGAGCTTGACTTCTTTAACAAGGCGCTCGACGGCTTTTTCGCGAGCGGCTTTTAAGTCGTTTTTGTCTAAGGTAACCGTGATTAGGACACGGGTGTCGGATAATTTCTTTGATTTAACTTTCATGCTCCCTATTATATCATATTTTTAGTCAATAATACCTTGAAGTGGCTCAGTTCGCAGGTGTTGTACGGTGAAGCGAGTGTCGTAGTCCGATTTTGCACCGCTACCAAAGATGTTTTGCGAATCGAAAATCTTTTTGACGTCGGCGATGATTTGTTTTTGGTCGGGGTCGAGGTCGGGATAGATGACAAGAGATTTGAGCCGACCCTCGGGCAGTCCGCCGGCGAGCGAGCCTTGATGAGTTTTTAGCATTTCGTTAAAATCACGCAAGAGAGTCAAGGCGGCGCGACGACCGTCGATTTTCTTGAGGTCGAATTCTGGGCGAAGAGAATAAACGTCGGTAGCATAGGAACCGAAGAGGGCGAGTTTTTGTTTGGACGATTTTTCAAGTTTTTCGAGGTCTTTGACGAAGCTTTCTAGTTCGGACTTTGGAACGAGGAAGTCATGCAGGAGATTCGGGCGCTCGCCTTTGCCGTTATTCAAGAAACTGCGGAGACTGGAAGTGAAATCGTCGAAATCGGGTGAGTTTTTCACGGTTTCGGTGAGGACGTAGGCAGATTTTGGTAAGAGGCGGAGAATATGGCGAATTTTGCGTCGGGTTTTGGCGGGTTTGTCATTGAAAGATGTGAGGACGAGGTAGCCGTCGTCAAATTTGCGCGTGAGGAGGTCGGGTTTTTTGCCGTAGTCGTCAACGTTTTTAAAGATGCGCGTGTCGTATAGTTCGACGGAGAGAGGGTCGAATTTTTCTAACTTGTCGGCGAATTCAGTGGCGGATTTTAGCGTGTTAAAGACGGCGAAGAGGCGGTGCGGACGAGGTGGGAGGACTTCGACGCGCATGATGACTTCGGTAATAACGCTGAGCGTACCCTCGCTGCCGAAGAAGACTGGCAAGAGATCGAAAGTGTGTCCATGATTGCGGCGGACGTGGCGTAAACCGCAATAGCCGAAACGGGTGTCCCTGTCCTGATCGGCGATTGTGTCGGTGTTTTTTAGGAGAAGTTCGTCAATTTTTTCGTAGATTTCGCTTTCGAGGGATTTCTCGGACTTTTTGGCGTTTAATTTGCCGAAGTTGAGGCGCGAAGTTTGGATTAAGTCGCCGTTAGCAAGGACCGCTTCGATACGGTCGACATAATTCATAATACCGCCGTAGCGTTTTGAGAATTTGTCACGCGGGGCGTTAGCGATGAGTGAACCGACAGTCTCGCGCGGGTCGGCATCGACCGGCAGAGTGAGACCGTGAGGAGCGAGAACGGCGTTCAGTTTGCCGAGGGTGATGCCAGCTTGGACGTGGATTAAACGGTCGTGTGCGTCGAGCTCGCGAGTATGGTTCATTTTTTCCATGGAGATGACTAAGCCGTCGGTGAGATCGGCACCGGTTTTGGAGAGACCGGAGCCGCGGACGGCGATGGGAAGATGGTATTTCTTTTCTGAAAGTTGAGAAACAAAGCGAACGATTTTGCGGATGTCGGAGGTCGTTTCTGGGACGGCGACGAAACGCGGTTTGATTTTTAGCATTGAGCAGTCAGTTGCGTAAGCATCCAAAATCGAGTCTTTATCAAAGACGTTGCCTGTGAGATGACGATTCAAATAAACCGCGATCTTATTCACAAATTTGCCCACCAATTATAGACATATATATTATTATATTCTGCTTTTGCTAATTTTGGAAGACTTAAATTGCGAAAAGTTTTTTAAGTTTTTCGTGAACTTCTTCGATTGAGCCGGTCGCTTCTAAGATGGGGATGTTGAGGTCGTGAGCGATTTTTTCGTAAGCGTGATTAACGCGCTGTTGAAAATCATCACCTTTAATCTCGAAAGTTTCTAGTGCCTTGCCGCGGGCTTTTTCGCGCTCTGCACGGACGCGGTCGGGAAGAGTGAGGATGACGGATTTGTCGGGTTCGACGTAGGGTTTTGGTAACATTTCTTTGGTGAGACGGATAATCTTTGAGCGTGAAATGCCCTCACCGTAGCCTTGGTAGGCAAGCGTCGACCACCAGTTGCGAGCAGAGATGACGACGCCGCCTTGTCGTAGGACTGGTTCGGCTAGTTTGTGCCAAAGTTCAAGTCGTGCTGCAGTGAAAAGCACAACGTTAGTGAGCGGAGCGAGGTGATAATCCTTGCCTTTGACGAGGATGAGGTCGTGGAGGTCATGAGCTTGAGGCAGTTCGCCGTCAGGTTCGTGGAGAGTGAGAACGGGCTTGTTTTGGGCGCGGAAAAAGTCAGCGAAAAGTTCGGCTTGAGTAGACTTGCCGGTGCCGTCTTGACCCTCAATGACAATATACATTATTTTTCTCCTCTGAGATATTTATAGAAACAGCTTGGGCAGAGGGCGCGATATTCGATTTTTGAAGTGCCATCGATGAGGACGTCGGGTCCGGTGGTGACGAGTTTGTCGTTGAGGAAGCGGCAGTTCATGGTTGCCTTGTGCCCACATTCGCAGATGGTTTTGATTTCTTCGATGTCGTGGGCGATTTGGAGAAGACGCGTGGCGCCCTCGAAGCCGCCGTCTTCTTGACGGAAGTTGAGGCGGAGACCATAAGCCATGACGGGGATGTCGAGCTGACAAGCAATTTGCATGAGCTGGTCGACTTGTGCCTTGGTTAAGAATTGCGATTCGTCGACGAGGACGCAGGCGACGCCGGCGAAGCGTTCGGCGACGGCTTTGAACAAGTCGGTGTCGCGGTCGAAGCAGAGGTCGGTTTCGCGTTCGGGACCGATGCGAGTGAGGAGCTTTTCGCCGTTTTTAGTGTCGGTTTTAGGTTTCATGACGCAGACTTGATGTCCGCGTTCTTCGTAATTAAAGGCGACTTGGAGGAGCTGCATAGTCTTGCCACAGCCCATGGCGCCGTAACGGAAATATAGTTTTGCCATGGTTTTATTCTACCATATTTTTATTCTTGTTCGCTAGAAAATTGGCTGTTGTATAGCTCGGCGTAGAACCCGTCCTGCTTGAGCAGGGTTTCGTGATTGCCTTGTTCGACGATGTTGCCGTCTTTCATGACGAGGATGAGGTCAGCGTTGCGGATGGTCGAGAGGCGGTGAGCGATGACGAAACTGGTGCGACCGCGAGTGAGTTTTTCAAAGGCGTCTTGGATTTTTTGTTCGGCGCGCGTGTCGACGTTGGAGGTGGCTTCGTCGAGAATCATCATTGGTGGATTTTCAACCATGGCGCGGGCGATGGTGAGGAGCTGTTTTTCGCCGGCGGAGATGTTGTCGGAGTCCTCACTGATTTTGGCGGAGTAGCCGCCTTTCATGGACTCGATGAGGTGGTCGATGCCGGCGGCGGCAGTGGCGGTCTTGATTTCGGCGAAGCGAGCGGATTCGCGACCGTACTTTAAGTTTTCTTTGATGGTGCCGGAGAAGAGCCATGTGTCTTGTAAAACCATGCCGAAGAGGGCGCGGACGTCGGAGCGTTTCATTTCGGAAGTCGGGATGCCGTCGATGGTGATATAGCCAGAGTCGGGATCATAAAAGCGCATGAGGAGATTAATAATAGTGGTTTTGCCGGCGCCGGTGGGTCCGACGATGGCGACTTGAGCACCCGGCGCAATTTTAGCGGAGAAGTGTTTGATGACGGGGGTTTTCTTGTCGTAGGAGAAGCAAACGTCGTGAAATTCAATGGCACCTTGGACTTTTTCGACAGTTTTGGCTGGCTCAAGGTCGGGGGTTTCTTCGGGGAGGGCGAGGAAGTCAAAGACGCGTTCGGAAGCGGCGAGGGTTTGTTGGATGGTGGCGACGATTTCCGAGAGGTTGGAAAGTGGCTGATTGAAGCGGGAGAGATATTGAATAAAGGCTTGAATACTGCCGATGAGCAAAGCGCCGCTTAAGACCATGTTGCCACCGAGGATGCAGATGGCGACGTAGCCAATGTTAGTGAACATATGAACGAGCGGAAAAGCGAGGCTGCCGAGGAACTGAGCTTTCCAAGAGTCGGTGTAAAGTTTTTCGTTGGCGGCCTGAAATTCAGCGAAAGATTTAGCTTCGTGAGAGTTGGACTTGATAATGATTTGACCGGAGTAATCTTCTTCGACGTGAGAGTTGAGGTTACCAAGGATTTTGCGTTGGGAGACGAAGTGCTTTTGAGCGCGCTTGGCGACCTTGGCAATAAAGAAAGTGGAGAGCGGGACGACAATGATAGCAACGAGAGCGAGGAGTGGCGAGATGACGAGCATCATGACGAAACAGCCGATGATGGTGGTGAGATTGGTAATGATTTGGGCGAAGCCCTCGGAAAGGGCGTTCCAGAGGACGTCGACATCGTTGCTTAAAATACTAAGGGTGTCGCCGAATGGAACTTTGTCAAAGTAAGAGATTGGTAGTTTGGAAATTTTGGCGATGATTTCGGCGCGGAGACGTTCGGTGTAGAAAATCGTGGTGCGCGAGAGGAGGTAGTTTTCGAGATAGTTCAAGACGGCGACAATGAGGTAGATGACGATGAGTTGGATGGCGGCGGTTTCGATTGGCTCGAGGTCGAGGTGTCCGGTTTCGTTGATGCTGGCAACGGCAGAGTTGGTCATATTGCCGAGAATACTGGGGCTAAAGAGACTGAGAATGCCTGCGGCGGCAGCGAGAACGAGCGAGAGAATAATAACAAAGCGGAAGCTTTTGAGCGATTTGAAGAAAGCACGAAAAGCTTTTTTCGAGTCTTTGGCGCGTTCGGTGGTCATTTTGGCTCTAGGCACGGTTTAACTCCTTTGCGAATTCTTGTTCAGAGACTTGAGACTTGACGATTTCGCGGTAAACTTTACAGTTTTTGAGCAGTTCTTTGTGTTTGCCTTTGCCGACAATTTTACCTTGGTCAAGGACGATGATTTGCTCGGCGTCTTTGATGGTGTTGATGCGCTGAGCGACGATGAGGACGACACTGTCTTTAGTCTCCGGTTTCAAGGCTTCGCGGAGTTTTTTGTCGGTTTTCATGTCGAGAGCGGAAAAACTGTCGTCGAAAATGTAGATTTCTGGATGTTTAGCGATGGCGCGAGCGATGGAAAGACGCTGCTTCTGACCGCCGGAGACGTTGGTGCCTTTTTCCGCAATGTGGGCGGTGTATTTACCGTCAAGCTTTTCGATGAAGTTTTCGGCTTGGGCGATGCGAGCGGATTTTTTAATGTTTTTTTCGTTGAGGTCGTCGGTGCCGAAAAGGATGTTGTCCTTAATGTTGCCGGAGAAAAGGATGCCGCGTTGCGGAACGTAGCCGATGCGTTTCATCAAGTCATCCTTGGCGTAATCTTTGATGTTGACGCCGTCGATGAAGATTTCGCCAGCAGTGGCTTCGTAGAAACGAGGAACGAGCGAGATGAGGGTGGACTTGCCGGAGCCGGTAGAGCCGATGAAAGCGGTCGTTTCGCCAGCTTTGGCGGTGAAAGAAATGTTTTCGAGAACGTCAGCTTCGGCGCCAGCGTAAGCAAAAGCGACGTTTTTGAATTCGACGGAGGGAGTTTTGTCCGGTTCTCCGTCGGTGGTGGGTTTCCAGTGGATTTTTGGTTTAACTTTCATGACTTCGTTGATACGACCGGCAGAGACGTTGGCACGAGGGAGAATGACGAAGAGAATAGTGAGGATTAAGAACGACATTAAGACGTGAGTGGCGTATTGGACGAAAGCAATCATGTCACCGAGATAAGTGATGTCAGTTTCGAGACGACCGATGGAAATCCAAACGATGCCGAGCGTAACGCTGTTGAAAATGAGGGAGATGAGCGGATCTTGTAAGGCGAAGACTTTGTCGATAAAAAGTCCGGTTTTGGTCAAATCGCGGTTGGCATGGGCAAATTTTTGTTGTTCGTGAGCTTCGTTGTTGAAAGCGCGAATGACGCGAAGACCGGTTAAGTTTTCGCGGGCGATGAGGGTGATTTTGTCGATAAGTTTTTGATAGACTTTGAATTTCGGCAGTGCAAGACCGAGGATGATGATGCTGAAGAAAATGATAGCGCCGACGCCGGCGGCGATGGTCCAAGTCATGTCGGGCGCGGTTTGATAAGCTTGGAAAATGGCGCCGATGCCCATCATCGGAGCGCGAAGAAGCATGGTGAGCATCATCATGACGGCTTGTTGGACTTGACTAATGTCGTTGGTGGTGCGGGTGATGAGCGAGGCGGTCGAAAAATCGTCGATGTCGGAGATACTGAAGCTTAAGACTTTTTGATAAAAGTCAGCGCGGAGGTCACGAGAAAAAGCGGCACCGACGCGTGAGGAAAAGAAGTGGGCGACGAGGGCGCAAAGTGAGGCGGCAAGGGCGAAGCCAAGCATTTTTAGCCCGACCATGAGAATATAGTTTTGGTTGCCGGTGACGATACCTTGGTTGACGATGTCCGCCATAAGTGCGGGAAGTTGGAGCGTGAGGTACGTCTGCCCACCAATACTAAAAACCAACAGGAGAACCTGCCACCAATAGGGCTTAAGATATCTAAACAGTTTGAACATATTAGCTCTATATATAATATATATGTTTTAATTTTCCGTCAAGGGTGGTAAAATGGAACTAATAAAGTAATCGGAGTGTTTTATGGCAGATAAAAAAGAATCTACCGACATAAAAACTAAACCGACGAAGGAGGTGACGGAGAAATCCGACAAGCCTAAGTCAAAGAAAGGCTGGCTGTGGATTGCGCTCGGCGTGGTGTTGACCGCGATTGTCGTGGTCGGGCTGGTACTGTTGAAGCCAAAACCGGCACCTGACGACCCGAAAAATAGTCCGACATATTCAACTGCTTTCTTCATCTATACTAACGATGGCTATACGCTTTGGAATAAGGACGGAGCGAGACTGACGGAAGATGTTTACGATTCAAAGTCCGATTTTATCGGTGGGTATGCGTATGTGAAGAAAGGTAACGAATACGCAATTCTTGATGCATCGGGTAGAGTTACCGTGCCATTCGGACAGATTTCTCGGATGGTTGATAGCTATGCCGGTTTGTTCTTAATTGAGGACAATAACGGTGGGCGACATTTAATTACCGGTACGAATCGCGAACTTTTGGCGGGCGACGACCTGGAAATTGATGCGCCGTCTTCAAGGTCGACTTTCTTGGTTGCTGAGACAAATGGGCGATATTATGTTTATAATTTTGCCGGGCGCTTGGTGATTGATTTCCAGAAAGTTGACGATGCCGAAATCGAGTATGATATGGCGAACGATTTTGCGATGATTTTCTATAATGATTCGAACTTGCTTTTTGACACTCGTTCAGGCGAGCAGCTGACGTTGTTTGGCGGGATTCGCTTTGAGATTGATGACGTTTCGGAAGATCGCTCGATGATTTTGCTCGCTGATGATGACGATGAAGACGAAAAGAATTTGCATAAGTTGATTAAGGGTAACGTTGTTTATGATTTGACGGAGATGCAATATTATGGCATGGTGCGTGGCGAGGTTAATCTCTTGATTGGCTATGACGATAGCTATGAAGAAATTGCCTTGCTCGACAATAATTATAAAGTAACGAGAAAAGTGTCGGCTTATCTCGCGCTTAAGGACGCGAATAACTTTGCTGCGCTTAACGATGGCAAGATTGAAGTTTACCAAGGTGGCAATCTCGTTAAGACTATTGAGGGTGACGACTTAGACTTGGAAAGTAGTGTGGTTTACGATGCGAATCTCTATGCCTTTAAGGTGAACGACAAATATGGGTTCTATCATCTTGACGGTTCGTATGCTTTTGGCGAATATGCAGAAGTTTATTCCCTGTTTGACGAGAAGAATCATGCGATGGTCTCGGACGACGGTGAGAGCTATTATATGATTGATACGAGTGGTAAAAAAGTCAGCGATGTGAGCTTTAGGCGAGTTTATGCTTATGATCATAGCTATCTTGTGACGGATGCGGATGGGAAACGTGCGATTTTGAACGCGGCTGGTCAACCAGCGACCGGATTCGATTATACCGAAGCATATAACCGCAGTGTGGCGGTGGATTACGAGATTTGGTCGCTAAAGAAAGAAGCGAGCAAATACGACGTCTTTGATGCGAAGTCTGGAGAGATGGTGCTGACGGATGTGAACGTGTATGATTTTTCCGCGAATTATTTTACGGTTAAGAATGAAGATGGGAAGAAAGAATTTTATACTTATAGCGGTTTGAAGTTCTATACAGAGGAATAAATAAAAAAGCAAAAAGCCTCCTTTGCGGAGGCTTTTTGTTATATCTTTTCTAAGCTGATGGTGTATTGATTACCGTTGACAACGATAATTTCGTCGTAAGCGAAGTTGCCGGATTTAGTGAGCTCAGTGGCGAGGGTTTCTTCTTTGATGATGTCGAGATATTTTTCCGGTAAGTCGACATTGAGGCTGAGTTTGATGCGGTCATCGACGTTTAAGCCGGCTTTTTTGCGGGCTGACTGGACGAAGCGGATGAGTTCGCGAGCGAAGCCCTCGTCTCGCAAATCTTTGGTGAGAGTCTTGTCGAGGCTAGTTTCCTTGCCGTGTTTGACGGACTTGACGTTGAGCTCGTCTTTAATGATTTGTTCGTAGAAGTCGGGGAGTTGGTCGCCGGCGTAAACGAAGCTGGCGAGTGGCTGACGGATTTTGATTTGGTCTTCCGAGTCGGACTTTTTCATGCGAAGCATGAGACCCTCGTTGATGATGTCGCGGGTGCGAGACATGAGGTCGAGTGTGGTTTGGTCGACGGGGTTTTCTAGCGGGTAGTCAAGCAGGTGGACGGAAGTGCCGGCGCCGGTGAGATTTTGATATAGTTCTTCGGAGAGGAAAGGTGTGAAAGGCGCGAGCATAATCGCCGTGTGCTTGAGTGCGGTGAAGAGAGTCCAGTAAGCTTCGTTTTTGTCGGCGTCGTCTTCAGACTTCCAGAAGCGACGGCGCGAGCGGCGGACAAACCAGTTTGAGAGGTCGTCGACGAACGGCAGCACGCCAGCGAGAGCTTTCGGGAGGTTATATTCTTCCATACCCTTGGTGATTTCGGCGCGAATCTCGTGGAGACGGGAAATAATCCAGCGGTCGAGCGGGTTGTCGAGCGACGCAATCTTGTCATCTTTTGGTTGCCAGTGGTTTTCCGAATCGAAACCGTCGACGGCGGCGTAAGTGGTGAAGAAATCGTACACGTTCCAGATCATGCTAAGTTTGCGAGCGACATCAGAGACGTCTTTGTCGAGGAGAGCGAAGTCTTCGCCGGCGGTGACAGGAGAGCTGAGGAGTAAGAAGCGGAGCGAGTCGGCGGAGAATTTGTCCATGAGTTCGTTCGGGTCGGTGAAGTTGCCGAGAGATTTTGACATTTTTCTGCCGTCGTTGCCAGCGAGGGTGCCGGTGACGATGACGTTTTTGTAAGCGTTTTTGCCGAAGAGCGCCGTGTTGACGACGTGGACGTAGTAGAACCAAGCACGGACTTGACCGATGTATTCGACGATGAAGTCGGCAGGGTAGTTTTTTTCAAATTTTTCTTTATTCTCGAACGGATAGTGGAGTTGTGCGAAAGGCATCGAGCCGGATTCAAACCAACAGTCGAGAACTTTGTCGACGCGCTTAAAGTGTTCGCCGTTGAGGTCGAATTCAATGGCGTCCACCCACGGGCGGTGATAATCTTCGAGTTCGACGCCGGAGAGGTCTTTTAGCTCTTGATAGGAGCCAATGACTTTGACGGTGCCTTTATCGCCTTTCCAGACCGGCATGGCGGTTGCCCAGAAACGGTCGCGGGAAAGGTTCCAGTCAGGCGCAGCTTCGATGTTTTTCTTAAACCTGCCCTCTTTAATATAGTCAGGAAACCAGTTGATTTGTTGGTTGTGCTTGATGAGGTCGGGTTTGAGGCTTTGGACGTCGAAGAACCAAGACGGGAAAGCACGGTAGATGATGCGAGATTTTGAGCGAGGATTGAACGGGTATTCGTGCTTGATGTATTCGATTTTGTAAATGATTCCCTGCTGTTCGAGGACTTTGGCGATGAATTTGTTGCCGTCCCAGATTTGGATGCCGTTTTCGTCAGTGTCACGGACGCCGAGTTTATGCAATTTTTTGGCGACTTCGGGGAGATAGTAGCCGTTTTCGTCGAGAACATCAACAAAATCTATGTCATATTCTTCGCAAAGTTTATAATCGTCCTCACCGTATGCTGGAGCAATGTGTACAATGCCCGTTCCCTCTTCATCCGAAACAAAATCTCCCGGTCTTACAGTGTGTGTCCATTTCTTTTTAGTTTCTATCAATTCGAACAATGGTTCATATGTTGCGCCGAGAAGATTTACGCCAGGAATTATGCGTCTTGGTTTGATGTCGCCTAGAACTTTTTCTGCTAGTTTAGTCGACATGACCAATCCTTCGCTCTTTACTTCATATACACCGTATTCTAGTGTCGGATTTATAGCTAGAGCCATATTACCCGGCAATGTCCATGGCGTAGTAGTCCAGGCAAGGAAATAGACTTCTTTGTGTTCAGACCAAGCTCTAGGTAGTATTTTATCTCTCGCTGCTATTCCGCATTTGAATTTGACGTATGCAGATGGATCGGTAACGGTCTGATAGGCATCATTATCCATCGTCACTTCGGCTTTAGAGACGGGGGTAGCGAATTTCGTATCATACATCAAAACTTTGCGCCCCTCATAAATGAAGCCTTTGTCATAAAGAGTTTTGAACGCCCACCAAACGCTTTCCATAAAATCTTTGTTCATGGTGCGATAAGAATTGTCGAAGTCGACCCAGCGACCGATGCGGTCAATCGTGCTGCGCCAAGTTTCGCTGTTCGCGACCATGGACTCGCGCGCCTTGAGGATATAATTTTCGAGAGAGATTTTCGTGCCGATTTCGCGACGGTCGGTGATGCCGAGCTGTTTTTCGACGAAATTTTCGGCAGGGAGACCGTGACAGTCCCAGCCCCAACGGCGTTCGACGTGCTTGCCGCGCATGGTCCAATAGCGCGGGACGGCGTCCTTGACGATTGAACTGAGGAGAGTGCCGTGGTGCGGCATGCCGGTAATGAAAGGAGGTCCGTCATAAAAAACGTAGCTGTTTTTAGCGTCGCGATTGTCGACGCTTTTTGCAAAAGTGTGGTCTTTTTGCCACCACTCGGCGATGGCTTTTTCGTATTCAATGGCGCGACGGCGCTTTCCGGCAGTATATTTCATATTATATTATAATACCATATTTTGCTAAGATTAGCGAGCGATATAACCCATGACTTCGTCGATGACGGGGAGAGGGGTGCCGGTCCAGGTTTCGTATGTCTTGCCGTCAGAGTCGGCGACGACGATGGCGGGATACTCAACAATGTCGCGCGAAGTACAAAAGATCTCGCCGTCGGGCATTTCGGGGTCGAGCCTTTCAACTTCGCGACCAGAACGTTGTTCGAACTCGCGCAGCCACTCGTCGACTTCGCGGGCGGTGTCGGAAAACTCTTTATAAACTACGATTATTCTCATTTCTCTCCTTTTTGACCTTGTTTAGCACGTTGTTTTTGGATTATTTCTTCAAATTCGTCAAGCGTTTTGAACTTCCTAAAAACGCTCGTATAGCGGACGTAGGCGACTTCGTTCATCTTGGATAGGACGTCGAGGACGGCTTCACCGATTTGCTCGCTGGTGACGGATTCGGAATCATAGGAATAAAGGATGTCCATGGTCTCTTCGACGACCTGCTCGACTTCGAGTTCGGAGTTGAGGAATTTGCCAACGCTACGGCGAATTGAGGTGGCGAGCTTATCACGGTCGAAAGTTTCGGTTTCGCCAGAGCGTTTTTTGACTTTCAATTCGGGCATTTCGATGCGCTCATAGGTCGTGAAGCGGTGTTTACCGTCGCTCGTAACGCGGCGGCGGCGAATAATCGTGCCATCCAAAGCCTCACGGCTTTCGAGGACTTTCGAATCGCCGATTTTGAATTTATAATTCATGCCTTCCCTTTTCCTTTCTTCCCTGTTATTTCGTTATTAGAGCGCGGGAGCGTTTTGCGCAATTTTAGCGTTTGAGGCGATTGCGGAGGCTAGGCGGAATGTCAAGATCTTCTTCGGGTTCGGGCTTTTCGATGTTGTCCCACATGTTGTTTTTATTATTGGCGGTGAAATCCGTTGTCTCGGGAGCGGGAGCAGCTTTTTTAGCCTCTTCTTCTTGTTCCTTTTTGAGACGTTCAGCTTCTTCAGCGGCGCGAGCAAGACGCTCGGCTTCTTCTTTTTCTTGTTGTTCGGCGAGGCGCTTAGCTTCAAGTTCGCGGTAATAGTCAGAGTCGAAGCCGGTGGCAACGACGGTGATGACGATTTCGTCTTGGAGTTCGGGACGAATGCTGGCGCCGAAGATGATGTTGGCGTCGGGAGAGACGGCAGCAGTGATGACTTCGGCAGCTTCTTGAATTTCCGACATGGACATATCATAGCCACCAGAGACGGAGAAGAGGACGCCCTTGGCACCTTCGATTTTAACTTCGATGAGCGGGGATTCGATGGCTTGGTTGGCGGCGACGGTGGCGCGATTCTCGCCCGAGGCGCGACCGATACCCATGAGGGCGGAGCCGGCGTTTTTCATGATGGCTTTAACATCGGCAAAGTCGAGGTTAATCAAAGAGTGTTCGGTGATAAGTTCGGAAATACCCTGGACGCCTTGACGAAGAACGTCGTCGGCGATTTTGAAAGTTTCGAGGAGCGGAGTGCGCGGGTCGATAGTTTGGAGCAGGCGGTCATTCGGAATCGTGATTAAGGCATCGACATTGCGAGCGAGAGCAGCAATTGCTTCTTCGGCATTGTCACGGCGCTTTGCGCCCTCAAAGGTGAATGGTTTAGTGGCGACGCCGACGGTTAAGATATCGCGGGCTTTAGCTTCTTCGGCGACGATTGGACCAGCACCAGAACCAGTACCACCACCGGCGCCAAGGGTGATGAACGCCATGTCGGCACCCTCGAGAGCCTTGCCGATTAATTCGCGGGATTCTTCGGCGGCTTCACGACCTTTTTCAGGGTCGCCACCTGCACCGAGACCACGACCAATGTGGACCTTTGTGTCAGCGTTAGAGTGATGGAGGGCTTGAGCGTCGGTGTTGATGGCGACAAGCTCGACGCCAGAGAGACCGACTTCTTTCATACGGTCGATTGCAGACCCACCAGCGCCACCGACACCAATGACCTTGATGCTGGCGGTGCTTTCAACTTCGGATGGTTTGATTTCGGGCATAGTGATTCCTCGCTTACAAATTCTTACCCTATTCTATCACAGATAGAGGGAGTTTTTCAAGGGCTATGTCAGATTTAGTAGCGCACGGGGAGATTGCGTAGATACACCGTCCTCGGATTACTCTCTTTGTTGGCTTCGGCGTCACCCCAAAGGTAAGTAGAGGGAGTGTAGTTGACGATTTCTGCAGGATAAGCGAGAGTGTTGCCAGCTTCGGCAGGGTCGCCGCCAGTAGTGCGCTTGA
>CAYRNS010000003.1:0-54645 GCA_964425805.1 uncultured Candidatus Saccharibacteria bacterium | reverse complement strand
CGTCTGGTTCTCATCCAGAAAATCGCGGGTTCGACTCCCGCCGGAATCACCATTTGACAAATACACAGAAATGTGTTATTTTTTATTAAATCTCCGCAAAAAATAGCACTTATTACTTTTTTGAAATTATTGCAGTATTTCTATTTGGCTCAAGTCGTCTACGATAATTTCATAATACTTATATCTAGCGCTATCATAGTATTTAATAGTACCACGAACCCGCACTCGCCTATTTAAATACTTATCTTTAGCTTGAACAACAGTGAGGATATTCTTTTCTTTTCTAATAATAGCGGCAAAATCAGTATTCGTCACTCGATTGAGATAAATCCAAGTATCATTATCAGCAATATTTCCCACGATATATTCAACGCAAACATTTTTAATGCCAGCATATTCCGCTAACTCCCCCAATCCTACACAAGTTTTACCGGACTTTTTATCTTCTACTAAAGCCTGCTCCGCTTGCTCAGCTTGCTCTCTAGCTTCTTTATCAGACCTCAAAAAGTGAATCACCAAAGCAACAATTACGACAACAATTGCCGCAACAATTATCACGGCAAAAATCGTACTAGTTTTCTTCTTGCGATATTCCGAAACTAGCGTTGCTTCGTATTCCACATCTGCTCGACGAGCCTTAGCCTCTTCCTGTCTCCTTTTTTCTCGGGCAGCATTAAACTCCAATTCCGCCTGCCTAGTCTTCTCCGACTCCTGTCTGGTTTTTTCTACTTCTTTTTCAACTTCAGCCATAGCTATTTCATAATTCCGCTGTTTTTCGCCAAAATCCTCCTGCGCATCTTTCAATTCGCTCTCTTTCCTCTCCAACACAGCCTCTTTTTCTTTAATCAACCGGATACCCTCTTCAACCGACTTACCTTGCGCTCTAAGTTCCTGATTTTCATTAATTTGTCGCTCAAGAGCCGCCTGAGCATCATCTCTCTCTCGGCGAACCTTTTCAAGCTCAACGTTAGATTTCTGGACAGATTCGTATTCTGATAAATCAATAGGAATATTCTCTTCGTAAATTTCTGCCTCAAAATACTTCTGACGAAGCATCTCAGGATTATTTTTATTTTTCGCCCTAACTTCCACCATATCGCTAATAGCATCGGAAAAATTATACAAATCTGCCACATCAAACCAAGCTTCGTATCTTCCCGGAATCTCGCCTCTCAATACAATATCACCGTGAAAAACAACTAAACAGCCGATACCTCCAACTTCTTCATTGAAATCCCTACCAAGAAGGCTGTCTAGCCTACTCCTCTGCCTTTTTAGCTGAGCAAAAGGATTCGGACAACTACCACCATGGACAATTTTGCCGCTACTAGTTCGCCATTCATCCAATTCAAAACGATCCGGACTCGGAAGATAAATCTCCTGATCTTTAAAATTTTTAAAATCAACGATGAGCAAACGATTTTCGGTAATCAAAACGCAATCGGGCAATAAATTCGGGTCAGATAGTACTGTCGGAAAACCTATAAGAACTCCATCCAAGCCTTTTTTGTCAAAAAGTTTTTTCAGATTAGCCTGAAAGACTCTAAAAAAACCATTCTCGTATTGCCGACTCGCCGCATCTTTCTTGTAAACCTTAAGCGACATGACAAGCTATTCTTTCTGGCACTCAAAATTATAAACCACAGTATAATCTTTCGCTCCATACGGCTCCACCGGATAAAACTTCGCACTCGTCTTATTCTTATCGCACTTATACCCCTCCCGCTCAAAGTATTGTTTATACGACGCATACTTCCCGTTCTGATACAACAACAACTGCCTGAGCAACACCGGCTGCAACCCCGTCTCCGCATACAACTTCATCTTCTCCTCCCTCAAAGACGGATCAATCGCCTCCGTAAACTTCTCATAAAAATACTCTTCATAATACCTCGTCGCCAGCTCCTCAAACTTCCGCTTCACCTCCGCTTCCGGATTATAGTACACCGTCACAAACAGCGACACCCCCACCATCACCGCCGACACAATCACTCCCCAAGTCACAAATTTCCGTGCAAAAACCGGGTCGTTCCGGCGCTTAACCCTCGCGTTCATTTTTGTTGTCAATTTTACAACATTACCCCTGTTGGGCTGCTTATTAGAGCGCGGGGACGATTTCCGCAATTTCTGACCAAAAATCATATTGTAATTTTAACATAACCGCTATAAAAACACAAACTTTTATGATAGACTAGAGCTATGAGCAAATTATTCAAACGCACTAAAATCTTGGCGACCGTCGGCCCGTCCGTCATGTCCGAGGAAGCCATCACCGATCTTATCATGGCTGGCGTTAACGGCTGCAGATTGAACTTTTCTCACGGCAACTACATGGAGCGCGACGAACAAATCGCTTGGATTCGCGCCGCCTCCGCCAAAAAAGGTCGCTCCGTCTCTATCGTCCAAGACCTCCAAGGTCCCAAAATTCGCCTCGGCGAACTCAAAAACAACCACCTCGACGTCAAAACCGGCGACGAACTGACCCTCGACTACGCGTTAGAATCTCACGATGGCGGCAAGATCCTCCCCGTCCAATACAACCTCGCCGAAAAAGTCAAAGTCGGCGAACCTCTCTTCATCTTCGACGGCAAAATCAAGACCGAAATCATCGAAATCACTAGCAAAACCGCCATCAAAGTCCGCGTCTTAAACGACGGTTACATCATGTCCAAAAAAGGTCTCAACCTCCCCGACACCGACTTCGGCGGCGACATCATCACCGAAAAAGACATGGCGGACATCGAATTTGGCGCTGGTCGCGACTTCGACTACGTCGCTTTAAGCTTCGTTCAAAAAGCCGAAGACATCGACAAGCTTCGCCAAATTCTCCTTTCTCACGGCTCTTCTGCCCAAATCATCGCCAAGATAGAAACCAAAAAGGCAATTGAAACCGACGAAACCCTCGAAGCCATCGTCGAAGCTTCCGACGGCATCATGGTCGCCCGCGGCGACATGGCGGTCGAAGCTGGCGCTGAAGTTGTCCCGATTGTCCAAAGAAAGCTCATCGCCCTCTGTCGTAAACACTCTAAGCTCTGCATCGTCGCCACCCAAATGATGGGCTCAATGGTCGACAACCCCGAACCGACCCGCGCCGAAGTCTCCGACGTTGCCAACGCCGTCATCCAGGGCGCCGACGCCGTCATGCTCTCTGACGAAACTGCGAACGGCAAATACCCGCTCGAAGCCGTCAAAGAAATGAAAAAAGTCATCCTCTACGCCCAGAACCACACTAAAATCGCCCCCGCCGAAGAAGAACCAAAAACCGACTTAAAGATTTACGACGCCATTTCTAGCGCCGTCGCCCGCCTCGCCGAAAAAATTGAAGCCGATGTAATAATCTGCCAGACTGCCTCCGGCGCCACCGCCGAAGCTCTCGCCGCCGAACGCCCGAACGTCCCCATTGTCAGCGTGACGAGCAACTCCCGCGTCGCCTCCCAACTCGCCTTAACCTACGCCAACGCCTCTTTCGTCCGCCCTTACTCCGACGACTACGGCATTGACCTCGCCCGGGAATTAAAAAACTCCGGCTATCTCAAGCCCGAAGAGGGCAAAACCGAGCTTCTCGCCGTCATCATCTCCGGCGCCCACGGCGTTGACCACGGCACCGACACTATTAAAATCCGTTACATCTAAATCAGAAAGGTACAGCCCATGGAAAATAAACTAACCATAAAAGACGCCAAAATCCGCGACCAAATCATCCTCGTCCGCACCGATTATAACGTGCCCTTAGAAAACGGCGTTGTCGAATCCGACTTCAGAATCCGCGCCTCCCTCCCGACCATCAACTACCTCCGTGAAAAAGGCGCCAAAAAAATCATCTTAATCTCCCACCTCGGTCGCCCAGAGGGGAAGAAAGTCAAAGAACTGTCCTTAAGACCCGTCGCCGAAAAACTCGCCGAGCTTCTCCCAGGCGTCCAAGTCGACTTCGTCGACGACGTCTCCGGTCCAGATGTCGAAGACGCTATTAAGAGCCTCAAAAAAGGCGGCGTCCTCCTCCTCGAAAACCTCCGCTTCTACCCCGGCGAAGAGAAAAACGACGAATCTTTCATCAACGAAATCATTGACACCACCGGCGCGACCGTCTATGTCCAAGATGGCTTCGCCGTCATCCATCGCGCCCACGCTTCGACTTCCGCCGTCGCTAAAAACCTCCCTGTTTACGCCGGCTTACTGTTAGAAAAAGAAATCACCAGCCTCGAAAAAGTTATGCAAAACCCGAAAAAACCGCTCATGCTCATGCTCGGCGGCGCCAAGGTGGACGACAAAGCTCCCTTAATCGACGCTTTCAAAGACAAAGCTGACAAAATCTGCATCGGTGGCAAAATCGCTGCCGACGGCGCCGTAAAGCCCGCCGACAACATCTACATCGCCGAAGACTTCGACGAAGACGGCGAGGGCAACAAGCTCGACTGCGGTCCCGTCTCAACCGCTAAATTCGTCGAAACGGCGAAAGCGGCGAAGACCGTTATTTGGAACGGTCTTCTCGGCAAAGCCGAGGATGTCGCCTTTGCGACCAGCAGCACCATCTTCCTCAAAACTCTCGGCGAATCTCCCGAAATCGAGTCCATCATCCTCGGCGGCGACACCACCGCTTTCGCCGAAGAACTCATGAAAGAAGACGACGCTCTCCACTTCAGTTTGCTCAGCACCGGTGGCGGCGCCGCCCTCGAATTCCTCTCCGGCAACACCCTGCCAGGCTTAGAAGCTATCGAGAACAAAAACTGAAATCGAAATTCACCTCAGTTTCAGTTTTAGAACTAAAGTTTTCTTTCGTTGGGACTTTCTTTCCAAAAAGAAAGTCCTATTTAGGTGCTCAGGCGATAGGGAAGCCAAGACCTATGCTATAATAAAACCATGCTACAACTCAAAAACATCTCTCGTATCTACAAAACCGACGACATCGAAATGAAAGCACTCGACGGCGTCTCGACCAGCTTCCGCAAAAGCGAATTCGTCTCCATCCTCGGTCCCTCCGGCTCCGGCAAAACCACCCTACTAAACATCATCGGCGGTCTCGACCACTACACCTCCGGCGACATCATCATCGACGGCATCTCCACCAAAAAATACACCGACCGCGACTGGGACGCTTACCGAAACCACCGCATCGGCTTCATTTTCCAAAGTTACAACCTTATCGGTCACCAATCCATCCTTTCGAACGTTGAACTCGCCCTCACTCTCTCCGGCGTCTCCGGCAATAGGCGCAAAAAACTTGCCACCGAAGCCCTCGAAAAAGTCGGTCTTAAAACACACATCAACAAACGTCCCTCCCAGCTCTCCGGCGGTCAAATGCAACGCGTCGCCATCGCTCGCGCCCTCGTCAACAACCCCGATATCATCCTCGCGGACGAACCCACCGGCGCCCTCGACTCCAAGACCAGCGTCCAAATCATGGATCTCTTGAAAGACATCGCCAAGGACAAGCTCGTCATCATGGTCACCCACAACCCCGACCTCGCCAAAACCTACTCCACCCGCATCATTGAGGTCAAAGACGGCAAAATCGTCGCCGATTCTAAACCGTTCGACAACAAAACCGAAACCGAAGAAACCGCGGCTCAACCCCAGCACACTTCAATGAGCCTCCTCACCGCCCTCCAACTCTCCAAAAACAACCTCCTCTTGAAGCGCGGTCGCACTTTCCTCACCGCCCTCGCCGGCTCAATCGGCATCATCGGCATCGCCATCATCCTTGCCCTTGCCAACGGCGTCAACAACTACGCCGACAAAATGCTCTCCAGCGGCTCCGTTCCCTCCGCCATCACCATCTCTCGCACTTACACCGACAACTCCTCCTCAACCCTCTTCTCCTCATCCGACGACAAAACCGAAGTTAAGTCCGGCACCCTCCTCGGCACCGACGACATCTCCTCAAACTCCCTCATCACTCATCAAAAGACCGTCCGCTACTACGACACCAAATCCCTCAAGTCCTACCTCGACGCCACCGACACCTCCGCCTACGTCGACACCATCAACTACTCTTACAACTACACTCCCGACATCTACACCACCACCGCCTCCGGTAACCGCATCCAAGTCCATCCCATAGAAAACGAACTCGACAGCATCACCTCCCTCTTCGCCTCTGCCAGCCGCACCACGACCGACGTCGCCACCTCAGACATCTTAAAATCCAGCTTCAAAGAAATCGCTAGCACCCGCTCTTTTGACCTCCTAGAGGGCAAACTCCCTGAATCCAAAACCGACCTCCTCCTCATCCTCGACAGCGACGCCAAAATCCCCCTCAGCGTCCTCTATACGCTCGACCTCCTCAGTCGCGACGAACTAGCAGCCACCCTCACTAAGCTCAACTCCGGCGAATCCGCCAGCTTCAAGAGCCAAACCATAAACCTCAAAGACGTCCTCGGCAAAACTTACGAGGTCGACTTCCTTGACGGCACCAAGTCCACTCTCACCATCACCGGCGTCGCCAAGGCCAAAGACGCCAGCGACGACAGCCAATTCCTCGGCTACACCCACGCCCTCATCGAATCAGGCATCAAACACTCCGCCGGCACCTACGACCTCGACACTCCCGAAGCCATCGCCATCTACCCTAAGACCAACGCCGACAAAGACAAAATCAAGTCCCTCCTCGACGCCTATAACCAAGAACACGGCACCGACATCGCCTACTCCGACGTCGCCCAGCTCAGCATCGACCTCGTCAAAAACATCGTCAACATCTTGAGCTACGTCCTCATCGCTTTCGTCGCCATCTCCCTCATCGTCAGCTCCATCATGATCGGCATCATTACCTACATCTCTGTCCTCGAACGCACCAAGGAAATCGGCATCCTCCGCGCCATCGGCGCTAGCAAAAAAGACGTCGTCCGCGTCTTCCGCGCCGAAACCATCATCGAGGGTTCCATCGCCGGTATCCTCGGCATCCTCTTCTCCGAATTCTTCATCCTCCTCGCCAACGCCATCATCTCCCTATTTAAGCTCGCCGACGGTCTCACCGTTCAACTCTCCCTCACTCACGCCCTCATCCTCATCACCATCAGCATCCTCCTCACCGTCATCGCCGGCTCCGCCCCCGCTCGCCGCGCCAGCCGCAAAGACCCCGTCGAGGCTTTAAGAACTGAGTAAAGGGTGAGGACAAGCTAGCTAAGTACCTTTTGCGACAATAAAGAATTTAGCGAAACCTCTTAAACTGTTTCTTTAGGTTTTATTTCAAACCCCGTTAAATTTGACATCATTTTCCCCGTGCGAGCAAATCGATGACCGGTGTTACCCGCTCTCACCCCTTGGGACGCGGCGAGGAGCGAAGCGACGACAGCGCATTTGCGAGCACTGGGTGAAAATGTTGTAAACTTATAGGGAGTGCAGGAATCCTAACCTAAAGAAATACGTTTAAGAGGTTTATATCTTTATTTATTTCTTCTTTTATGATATGATTAACGTTGAACTTTTATTTTATTGTCTAAAAAATTTTAATAAAGGAAATTTATGGCTGAAACAGTCAAAGACCTATCAAAATTCCGCAACATCGGTATCATCGCCCACATCGACGCCGGAAAAACCACGACCAGTGAGGCAATTCTTTACCGCACCGGCTTGAAACACAAAATCGACCTCGTCAAAGGCGACACCGGCGGCGCCACCACCGACTGGATGGAACAGGAAAAGGAACGCGGCATCACCATCACTTCCGCCGCCGTCACCGCTTACTGGAAAGGCCATAAAATCAACATCATCGACACCCCGGGTCACATCGACTTCACCGCTGAGGTGGAGCGCTCGCTCCGCGTTCTCGACGGCGCCGTGGTGGTCTTCGACGGTAAAATGGGCGTCGAAGCGCAATCCGAAACCGTCTGGCGCCAAGCCACTAAATACGGCGTCCCCCGCATCTGCTTCGTCAACAAAATCAACCAAATCGGTGGCGATTTCTACAAATCCCTCGACAGCATCCACAAGCGCCTGAGCAAAAACGCCGTCGCAATTCACTTGCCCATCGGCTTTGAAAAAGACATCTGCGGCGTTGTTGATCTCGTCGACATGAAAGCCTACACTTACAAAGACTACGCCGACCACGAACTCACCGTCGGCGAAATCCCTGAAGACATGCTCGAAAAGGCGAAAAACGCCCGCGCCGTCCTCGTTGAAGAAGCCGTCTCCGCCGACGAAAAACTCATGGAAAAATTCTTTGAGGGCGGCGAAGAAGCCATCTCCGTCGAAGAACTTAAGAGCGCTCTACGTAAGCGCGTTCTCGATGGCGACTTCTACCTCGTCACCGGTGGTGACGGTCGTGGCGTTATCGTCGAAAAAGTCCTTGACCTCGTCACTGACTACCTCCCGTCCCCGCTTGACCGCGACCAAGGTCAAACCGTCGGTCACAGTCCAAAAACCGGCGACGAAGAAATCCGCAAAGCTTCCGACTCCGAACCTCTCTGCGCCCTCGCGTTTAAGATTGCCACCGATCCATTCGTCGGTAAGCTCATCTTCATCCGCGTCTACTCCGGCAAGCTAGAAACCGGCTCGTTCGTCCTCAACGCCTCCACCGGCAACAAGGAGCGCGTCGGTCGTATCGTCCGTATGTTCGCTGACAAGCGTGAAGAAATCACCTCCGTCGGCGCGGGCGACATCGCCGCCGTCGTTGGTCTCAAAGATTGTACGACTGGTACTACTCTCTGCGACCCAGCCCACCCCATCCGCCTCGAGTCAATCGAATTCCCAGATCCTCCTGTCTCCATCGCCGTCGAACCAAAGACCAAAGCCGACCAAGAAAAAATGGGCATCGGTCTCAGCAAACTCGCCGAAGAAGACCCGACTTTCCGCGTCCACACCGACGAAGAAACTGGTCAAACCATCATCTCCGGCATGGGCGAACTTCACCTAGAAATCATTATCGACCGCTTGAAGCGCGAACACAACGTCGAAGCCAACACCGGCGCCCCACAAGTCGCCTATCGCGAAACCATCCGTGGCACCGCCGAAGCTCAAGGTAAACACATCAAACAATCCGGTGGTCGTGGTCAATACGGCGACGTCTGGGTCAAGTTTGAACCGAACGAACCGGGCAAAGGCTTCGAATTTATCGACCAAATCAAAGGCGGCGTCGTCCCTCAAGAATACCGCAAACCGGTCCAAAAGGGTATCGAAGACACTTTGAACGGCGGCGTCATCGCCGGCTACCCAGTCGTCGACGTCAAGGCGACCCTCTACGACGGTTCTTACCACGATGTCGACTCCTCCGAGCTCGCTTTCACCCTCGCTGGCGCCCTCGCCACTCGCGAAGGTATCAAGAAAGCCAACCCTGTCCTCCTCGAGCCGGTCATGAAAATGGAAATCACCACTCCTGAAGACTTCATGGGCGACGTCATCGGCGACATCAACTCTCGCCGTGGCCGCATCGACGAAATGGAAGACCTCCCCGGCGGTACCAAAGTCATCCGCGCTTTCTGCCCGCTCGCCAACCTCTTCGGCTACACTTCTGATTTGCGTAGCATGAGCCAAGGTCGCGCCGCTTCCACAATGGAACTCTTTGCTTACGAGGAAGTCCCACCCAACGTCGCACAGGAAATCATAGAAAAAAGAAATAGTAAATAATATAGTTTTACAGAATAGCTTCCGTTCGGGTCTTGTTCTATTGCGCACAAGACCCGATAAAAATAACAACATTCACTAGTAAGCCCGAGTAGCCAAGGCGTTTCTACCCGACGATCGCCCAGTCCCTTGGGACGCCGCGAGCGAAGCGACGGGCGAGCTAGACTGATATGTTGTTATTTTTATAGGGTTCGCGGAGCACCTGAACAAACCCGAACAGAAGTTATTCTTATTGTATAATGCTTGACTTTTTATCACGTTTGTGCTATAATAGACTCAGTATCTGATCTCGGGGATGGGAATCAGAGACTAGCATCTTAATATTTTGGGAGGAACTAAAATGAGTATCGTAGCTGCAAGGTTCACCGATGAAGAAAAATTTGAAGAAGAAATGATGCGGGCAGAACTCCGCATCGACGCCTATTATGCCGACTACAAAATCTGCTGGGAAGACGAAATCAACGATCGCGCCGAAAAGGACGCCAATCGCCTCCTCTCTGGAGAATCGTCATACCGCGTCCTCAGCCCTGTCCGTAACTGGCTCCGGACCATCGACACCGAAGCCACTGACGCCAGTGACCTCGGTAAAAAGCTTTATCGGCTTTACTGCCGCAAGATTCAGAACACCGTGCTTCAAGCCGCGCCGTTCCGTCGTCTTGCTTTCCCCGAATGGTAATCCGAAATCCACATCGACCAACCAAAGGAGGAACTTCCTATGCCGTATAACTATGTCAGCAGCGGTTTTGAACCGACTGAAAAAACCCGCAAAGATAAAAGCCACCCTATCGGCGACTTCGTTACCAAAGTCGACCCGCGCACCGAGGCTATCACGGTCATCATAACAACAGCCGACGACATGTGTCACCGGTTCGTCTTTCCTAAGGCGACCATCATGGGGTTCTATATGGATCACCCCTTTCACAGTCGTTACGCCGTCCCCGCAATCTGCGGCAAGCTGATGCGTTGCGCCGGCAAAGTACGCTGGGTCAAGGATAACTTCCAGTTCATCCGCAACGATGCCCGCACGGAAACCATCGTCGACATCCACATCGCGCCGACTCTTGCCGGCATTAACGACTGGGATTTTGACACGGATGACGACAACTCGCTTAACAGCGTCTACGCCAACATCATCCGCTTTATCGCTTTCGCCTACGCTTTTGACCAGGCTTTGAAAGAAAGCGTCAAGGGCAGGTTCTACACCGACCTCTACCGCGCCATCTGCTTCGGCGCATAGTCCCCTCCCTCCCCGCCCCGCCTTAACCGGCGGGGCATTTTTTAGCACTCTAGCCTTGACAGTGCTAATTCTGTCCTATATAATATATATCACTATGCAAGATGAATTCTCTGAAATAATGCACCAGCTCTCCGAGAACGCCCGTTTCTCGATTCAAAAAGCCGACTTTTACTCGAAAAAATACAACCGTGGCTACATGGGCACGGAATATCTCCTCCTCGGCATCCTCGCTCAAGACGCTTCTGAGGGCGCCCGCCTCCTCTCGACTTGGGACGTCAGCCTCGACGCCGCCGAAAAAGCCCTCGATAAGCCCGCCGTCGACATTGAGCCCGAGGGGCAAATGGCAATGATGTCGCTCTCTGAATCAACCATCTTGACACTCCAAATGGCACGCAATTTCACCCGCGATGAGGGTCTTGAAACCATCGGCACCGAACATCTCCTCTACGCTCTCATCAACCAGCAAAACTCCAACGCCGCCTCCCTCCTCGAAAAGTTAAACGTCGACCTCGACAAGCTCGCCGAAGAAATCGAAAGCCTCGTCAACAAACAGGTCGAAGAACTCAAATTCAGCAAAGAAAAACAAAAATACACCCGCAAATCTCCGCTCAAATGGCTCAGCCGCTACGGCACCGACCTGACAGAAATGGCACGCACCGGCAAGCTCGACACTGTCATCGGTCGCGACCAAGAAATCGAACGCACCATCACCGTCCTCTGCCGCCGCACTAAGTCCAACCCCGTATTAATTGGCGAAGCCGGCGTCGGCAAGACCGCCATCGTCGAGGGTCTCGCCCATAAAATCATTAAAAACGACGTCCCCTCCCTCCTCATCGGCAAGCACATCTACCAAGTCGACCTCTCCTCCCTCGTCGCCGGCACCAAATACCGTGGCGAATTCGAAGAACGCATCAAGGGCATCATCGACGAAGCCGCTTCTGACGACTCCATCTTACTCTTCATCGATGAACTTCATCTCCTCTCCGGCGCTGGCTCCGGCGAGGGTACTATGGACGCCGCCAACATCTTAAAACCCGCCCTCGCTCGTGGCAAAATCCGCTTAATCGGCGCCACCACTCTCGACGAATACCGCAAAAACATCGAAAAAGACAAGGCTTTATCTCGACGTTTCCAAACCGTCCTCGTCGAAGAACCCGCCCCCGGCGTCACCTTAAGAATCTTAAAGGGCATCAAGGGACATTACGAAAAACACCACGGCGTCCAAATTCCCGACGAAATCCTCGAGACCGCCATCAACATGTCCGTCCGCTACATCAACGACCGTTTCATGCCCGACAAAGTCATCGACGTCATCGACGAAGCCAGCGCCATAGCCAAAGTCGAAGCCGACAAAAAAGGCGGCGGCGAACTTAAACGCCTGAAAATCTCGCTCCAAGACCTCGAAGAAAAAATGGAACAAAGCGCCGAAAAGAACGACTACGAAAAAGCCGCCAAATACAAGACCGAAGCCGAGCAAACCAAAGAAAAAATCAAACAACTTGAGAAAAAGGGAATTAAAGAAGAAGACACCCCTGTCGTCACCGAGGAAAACCTTGCCACCGCCATCTCGCTCAAAACTGGCATCCCCGTCAGCAAGGTCCACGGCAACGAACTTGAGCTCCTTGCAAACCTCGAAACTCACCTCAAAAAATCCATCATCGGTCAAGACGAAGCCATCAAATCCGTCTCCAAGGCAATCCGCCGCGGCAGAAGCGGCATCACTAACTTAAACCGCCCGATCGGCTCTTTCCTCTTCATGGGTCCCACTGGCGTCGGCAAAACCGAACTCGCCCGCGTCATCGCCCGCGAAGTCTTCGGCGGCGACAGTGCCCTAATCAAAATCGACATGTCCGAATTTGGCGAAAAACACAACGTCAGCAGACTCGTCGGCGCCCCCGCCGGCTACGTCGGCTATGACGACGGTGGCAAACTCACCGAATCCGTCCGTCGCCGCCCTTACTCCGTCGTCCTCTTCGACGAAATCGAAAAAGCCCACCCCGACGTCTTCAATATGCTCCTGCAAATCCTCGAAGATGGCGTCCTCACCGACGGACAGGGCACCAAGGTCAAGTTCAACAACACCATCATCATCTTAACCTCCAACCTCGGCGCCAACGACGCTTACCGCGAAGACACCTTTGGCTTCGCCGAAAAGGGCAAAAAGAAGTCCAAAGCCGACCTCGAGCGCGAATATGAAGAGTCTAAGACTTACGCCCTCCGCGCTCTCAAAAGAGCCATGCGTCCCGAACTCATTAACCGCCTAGATTCCATCCTCGTCTTCCGCCCGCTCTCCGAAGCCAATGTCGAACGCATCTTCGACAATCTCATCGCCGACCTAAAAAAGCGCCTCGCTACCAAAAACCTCGGCTTGGTCCTCGACGACAAGGTCAAAAAATTCCTCATCACCCGCGGCTTCGACCCGAAAAACGGCGCCCGCCCTCTACGGCGCGCCATCGAAGACCACCTCGAATCGCTCCTCTCTGAAGCCATCATCAAAGGCGACCTCAAAAAGGGCGACATCGCCAAAATCGAAGTCGGCAAAAATATGCTAAAATTAAAAGTAGAACATGAATAATCCCGCCAAAAACGAAGTTATTAGAGCGCGGAGCAAATCTCCGCAAAAATCGCACGCCGGAGCGATAATCACCTCTGTTATTTTCGTAATTTTAGCCGTCTTTTTCTTGCTCAATCGCGTCGCGGTCATCGATTGGTTTAAAGGCATCGGTTACAACCCCACGCCCGACGTCCTCACGATAAAAAACTCCCTCGGTCTCACCGCCGACGGCGAAAGAATTTTCAACGCCACTCGCCCCCTCCTCGCCAATAGGGACGACTTCAACAACTCTTGTGAATCCCACGACGAAACCGTCTCCGTCCTCGGTTGCTACACTGGCGACCGCATCTACGTCTACAACGTCGACGACAACTCCCTGCAAGGCATCCGCGAATCGACCACCTCCCACGAGCTTCTCCACGCCGTCTGGTCCCGCCTCTCCGGTTACGAAAAAACCCAGCTCATCCCCCTCCTCGAGTCAACCTACGCCAACCACCCCGAGCTAAAAGACACAATCGAGTCCTACGACAAGTCCGAACAGCTCGACGAGCTTTATGTCCGCCTCGGCACTCAAGTCGCCGACCTCCCCGAAGAATTAGAAACCCACTACGCTCGCTTCTTCGCCGACCAAGACACCATCGTCAACTTCTACAACTCTTACATCAAGCCTTTCAACGAACTAAACGCCCAAATCGAAACCTTAAAACAAGAAATGTCCACCCTAGAAACAGAAATCAAAAACCGCTCCGCCGCCCTCGACACTCGCCTCGCCAGCTTCGACTCCCGCGTCGACGAATTCAACCGTTGCGCCGACACCGCCGGTTGCTTCAACCAATGGACTTTCGCCGCCAGCCGCGCCGAACTCGTCGCCGAACAAAACTCAATCAACCTCGAAAATGACGCCATCAACTCCCTGATTAACTCCTACAACTCCAAAGTCGACACCTACAACTCCAGCATCCTCCGCTCCTCCGAACTCCAAAATCTCATAAACAGCAACTCTCCGACCACAAAAATCGAAGAATAGAAAGGAATAATATGACCAAAAAACTAACTAACGATTACCTCGTCCCCACCGTCGTCGAAGAAACCGCCCGCGGCGAACGCGCCTATGACATCTACTCGCGCCTACTTAACGACCGTATCATCTTCCTCGGCGAAGACGTCAATTCCCACACGGCAAACCTCGTCGTCGCCCAGCTCCTCTTCCTCGCCCACGAAGACCCGAAAAAACCAATCAAACTCTACATCAACTCCCCAGGCGGCTCCGTCTACGACGGCCTCGCCATCATCGACACCATGAACTACGTCGAACCTCTCGTGGAAACCATCGGCATCGGTCTCCAAGCCTCGATGGGCGCCATGCTCCTCAGCTCCGGCGCCAAAGGTCACCGCTACTGCCTGGAAAACTCCCGCATCATGATTCACCAACCCTCCTCTGGCACTGAGGGAAAAATCACGGACCAGGAAATCATGCTTAAAGAGGGCATCTTCTTAAAAAAGCGCCTCGCGGAAATCTTCGCTAAAAACACCGGCAAGGACCTCAAGACCGTCGAAAAAGACATGGACCGTGACCACTGGATGTCCGCCTCCGAAGCCCTCGCCTACGGCATCATCGACAAAATCATCAAATAAAAACGGCTCGCGACAATCTCCGCGCTTCCGCATTTTTACCCCAAATCTATGCTATAATATTCTACATGCAGGAGGTAAACAACATCAACGGCATTTTTGTCGCAGCACACGAACTCAAGGCGCCGCTCGCCCTGATGCGCCAGCTCGCTTTGAGCCTCGACCCATCCGACCCTAAAACGACCAAAGAATACCAAGACAAGATCATCTCCGTCTCCGACCGCGCCTTGAGACAAGTCTCCGACCTCGCCAAGGTTGCCCGCCTCGAAGACGCCCTTTTCAAAATGGAACCGGTCGCCGTCCGCGGCGTCTGCGACGAGGTCACCGAAGAACTCAAATACCTCTTCCGCTTCCAACAAAAATCGCTCAAAATCAGCTACCGCAACAAACAAAAACTCGCCGTCGCCAACCGCGACCTCTTACGGTCAATAATTTACAACTTCTGCGCCAACGCCCTCAAATACTCCGACCAAAACCAAGCCTCCCTCCTCACTCTAAAAGACAAAAAACAGTTCATCCGCCTCGAAGTCCGCGACTTCGGTCCCGCCCTCCCGACCGACATCTACCAAAAAATCGCCAAAAACGAACTCGAAACCCCGACCAACATCTCTTTCCGCCCCGACTCTTCCGGCCTCGGTCTCTTCATCGCCACCAAGTTCGCCCGCTACATGCACGCCGACGTCGGCGCGACCAGACACCGCGACGGCACCAGCTTCTTCGTCGACCTCCCCGTCTCAAACCAAGGAACCCTCTTCGCATGACCTCCGCCCAAAAATCCATCTTCATCATCGACGACGACGAGCTCTTCGCCGACTGCATCAAATCCGCCATCAAAAAACATAGCAAATCCCTCGAAATCAAGACTTTCACCAACGCTCTCGACGCCATGAACTCGCTCGAAAGTCCCCTCCCGAGCCTAATTTTTCTCGACATCCTCCTCCCCGGTCCCGACGGCTTCACTTTCCTTAACGAACTCGCCTCTTACCCCGACACCGCCAAAATCCCCGTCGTCCTCATCACTAGCCTTTCTCTCCCCGAAACCGATTTGTCAATTTACGGAATTAAAGGTATACTAAATAAAGAAAAGATGAAACCAAATGAGGTCATAGATTATGTCAAGCGACTCACCAGCTAAAAACGACATCCGCACCAAGGCAATCGTCCTCCGCCGCACTAACTACGGCGAAGCCGACCGCATCATCAACTTCCTCACCGAACAAGGCATCATCGCCGCAATCGCCAAAGGCGTCCGCAAAGAAAAGTCAAAGCTCGCCGGCGCCGTCGAACTCTTCACCCTCTCCGACATCACCCTCCACAAAGGTCTAAACAACAAGCTCTGCGTCTTAACGAGCGCCAAAATGCTCGAACACTACGACCAAATCCCTTACAAACTCGCCGAGCTCGAACTCGCCGGCATCATCATGAAACAAATCGCCAAGTTCGCCGAAACCTCGACCGGTCCCGAATACTTCAACCTCCTGAAACAAATCCTCTCCGCTCTCAACGCTGGCGTCAACCCCGAGCTTGTCGAAACTTGGTTCTGGCTCAACCTCGCCAAAACCAACGGCGAACAAATCAACGTCGTCAAAGACGTCGACGGCAACAACCTCGACCAGTTCAAGACTTACGTCTGGGACAACACCGAATCCGCTCTAAGAGAACAACTCGGCGGCAACGTCGGCGCCGAAGAAATCAAAATCATGCGTCTCATGCTCAGCTCCGACCTAAAAACAAGCTCTCGCGTAAACAACATTACCCCGCATTTACCAACGATATTGTATATCGCAAAAGTGATAAACAAACAATAAGCTTAAAAGTGGATTTCTGTTCTGTTTCTTGTCCTATTGCGCAGTTCTCCCGATAATTTTGACAACATTTTCCTCATCTGAGAAAATCGATGACCGGTGTGTCCCGAATCGCATTTTTGAAGATTGAGTGAAACCCCGAGGAGTTGAGAGAAAGCCAGAGCTTGCTCTGTGCTTTCCGAAACGACGAATGGGTCGAGGTCGAAGACCGAGAATATGTTTCAAAATTATAGGGCAGAACGAGCACCTGGACAAAAACAGAACTGAAAGCCACAGATATGATATAATTAGGCTATGTCAAATCTCGATTCTATTGTTAGTTTATGCAAACGCCGCGGCTTCATTTTTCCCGGCTCTGACGTCTACGGCGGCTTCGCCGGCACTTGGGACTTCGGCCCCCTCGGCGTTATGCTCAAGAAAAACCTCATGGACACTTGGTGGCACTACTGGGTCGAAAAGCGCGACAACATCTTCGGCGTCGACGCCGCAATTTTAATGAACCCGACGACTTGGGAAGCCTCCGGTCACACCGCCACTTTCGCCGACCCACTCGTCGAATGCAAAGCCTGCCACGGTCGCTTCCGCGCCGACAAATTAATCCCCGGCGCCAACGAGTCAATCACGACCAAAGAATTCAAATCCAAAAACCCCAAATGCCCAACTTGTGGCAAATCCGACTGGTCCGACATCCGAAAATTCAACATGATGTTCAAGACCCACGTCGGTCCCGTCGAAGATGATTCTTCCGTCGCTTACTTAAGACCCGAAACCGCCCAGGGCATCTTCTTAAACTACAAAAACGTCGTCGACACCATTTACCCGAACCTCCCGTTCGGTCTCGCCCAACAGGGAAAAGCTTTCCGGAACGAAATCTCCCCGCGCGACTTCATCTTGCGCGACCGCGAATGCTCCCAAATGGAAATCGAATACTTCGTCAGACCAGAAAATTGGGAACAAGAATTTGACAAACTCCTCCAAGAAACTCAAGAATTCTTAACTAAAATCATCGGTCTCGACCCCGCCAAAATCCGCCTCGAAGAAGTCGCGGAAAAGGACCGCGCGCATTACAGCAAGCGCACCGTCGACCTCATGTTCGCCTACCCGAACGGCGAAGAAGAATTAATGGGTATCGCCTACCGCACCGACTTCGACCTTAAAAACATCGAACGCGCTTCCGGCAAGTCCATGGACTACCGCGACAAAATCACGAACGAAGTCTTCACCCCCCACGTCATCGAACCATCCATCGGCGTCGAACGTCTCTTCCTCGCCGTCCTCACAAACTTCTGGGACGAATCAAAAGGCATCTTGCATCTCCCGGACAACCTCGCGCCCTACAAATTCTGCGTCTCCCCGCTTCTGAAAAACAAGCCCGACCTCGTCAAAAAAGCCAGCGAAGTCTATAGCCTATTAAAAGACAAATACACTTTCGTCACTTGGGACGACTCCGGCAACATCGGCAAACGCTACAAAAAACAGGACGAAATCGGCACGCCGAAATGCATCGTCATTGACTTCGACACCTTAGAAGACGGCACCGTCACCGTCCGCGACCGCGACACCGCCGAACAAATCCGCATCAAGCCCAAAGAATTGTAGTATAATATAGTAATAATAAAAGGAGTTTATTATTTATGGCTGACTTTAACAAAGTTCTCACACCTGGCGATTACGAAAAAGGCGAGCTCAACGTCGTCATCGAAATCCCAACTGGATCCAATCACAAAATCGAATGGGACCGCGAACACGCCTGCTTCATGCTCGACCGCGTCGAACCAATCGCTTTCGCTAAACCTTGCAACTACGGCTTC
This sequence comes from uncultured Candidatus Saccharibacteria bacterium, assembly GCA_964425805.1. Lineage (GTDB taxonomy): Bacteria > Patescibacteriota > Saccharimonadia > Saccharimonadales > Saccharimonadaceae > Nanosyncoccus. The sequence goes on along the minus strand of CAYRNS010000003.1, from coordinate 36,048 downwards.
ATCCCTCAAACCATCGACGAAGACGGCGACGAACTCGACGCTCTCGTCATCACCGACCAACCATTAACCACCGGCATCTGGCTCAAAACTCGCATCCTCGGCGTCATGAAATTCGTCGACGGCGGCGAAGTCGACGATAAAATCATCGTCGTCCCCGAAGACGACCGCAACAACGGCGACAAATATCAGACCCTCGAAGACCTGCCAAAACAACTCATCGAACAAATCCGCTTCCACTTCAACCACTACAAAGACCTCAAAAAACCGGGAACAACCGAGGTTAGGGAATTCGCCGACGTCAAGACCGCAAAAAAGGTCATCAAGGACTCCATCGTCCGCTACGTCAAAGCTCACCCGGAACTAAAGGCTAAAGAAGAACTCAAAGACATCGCCGCCGACGCCAAAACCGCAGCGAAAAACTTCGCCAAAGAAGCTAAAAAAGCCTGGGACAACGCAACTAAATAGTAGTAGAATAAGAAAAGCACAATAGTCCTTTCTCGCAACAATAAAAAGCCGAGACCGACAGTAAAAATAACCTTGATACTGTTTCGAGCACGAGCTTGCCTCCGCGCGGAGAAACAGCCTATTAAGGTTATTTTTACGATCGCGGCGAGACTTCCGTTGCGAAAAGGAGCTATTGCGCTTTTCTCATTTGAATAACTTAGCGTCTTTTATCTCATCCGGCAAATAATTTTTATCGAGATGAAACCCCGTCTCCCACTTCTGCCCAGCTCCAAACCCAAGCTCGCGCATTAGCTTCGTTGGCGCATTGCGAAGCCACGTCGGCACCGGCAGCCCCATAGATTTACGAGCCAAATCTTGCGCCGCATACCACGCATCCGCACAGTCTCGGCTCTTCTTCGACTTACAAAGCGCCACCGTCACATGAGCAAGAATTAGCCCACTCTCCGGCATCCCGACCCGCTCAACCGCTTGGAAACACGCCGTGGCAAGCGAAAGCGCTCCGTTTCCCGCGAGCCCAATATCTTCCGAGGCAAAAATCACCATACGCCTAGCAATAAACTTCGGATCTTCTCCGGCCTCCACCATCCGCGCCAAATAATACAGCGCCGCATCCACATCTGACCCTCGCATTGACTTGATAAACGCGGAAATATTATCATAATGCTGGTCGCCTTTCTTATCATACCCCGGCACTTTCTTCCCCGCGGCAATCTTCACCGTCTCAACGTCAATTTTACCTTTCGCAAGGCTCAGCGCCAACTCCAAATCGCCCAAAGCCGACCTCGCATCCCCTCCCGACAACTCCGCAAGATAATCCACCGCCTCGTCCGTCAGTCGCTCCGAGAACCCCTCTTTCTCCCCCGCCCGCCGAATCACCTTTTTAACGGCATCTTTCGAGAGTGGCGACACCACCACCACTCGCGAACGTGACAAAAGCGGGGAAATAACCTCAAAGCTCGGATTCTCCGTCGTCGCCCCGATTAAAATAATCAGACCGCTCTCCACATGCGGCAAAAATGCATCCTGCTGCGCCTTATTAAACCTATGGATTTCGTCCACAAACAGCACCGTCCGTGTCTTCAGGTTCCAGTTCACCTTCGCCCGCTCAACAACCTGCTCAATGTCTTTCTTTCCCGAAGTAACGGCAGAAATCTCCACAAAATCCGCCTTATATTCCTTCGCAAGTATTTTCGCCATCGTCGTCTTACCCGTCCCAGGCGGCCCCCAAAAAATCAGGTTAACCGGCTCACCTTTCCTGAGGATTTCCGTCAAAATTTTACCCTCCCCAATAATCTCGTCTTGCCCGACGACCTCGTCTAAACTTTGCGGACGCATCCTCTCCGCGAGCGGCACTCTATTCATACCACATATTATATAATATATTCTCGTTTTCTGCACTACTTTTCTCCCTCATCTCCCAGAGAATTATATAAGAGCATATGCTTGCCTCTCTAGCAAGTTTATGCTAAAATGACAATCAATTACCGGCTACTAGGTCATAAAGATGAGAAAAATCAAGAATATTTTTATCGACAAATTTCCGAGCATCATGCTCTTTGTTTTGATTGACCTTTTCATCACCATCCTCTCCTCCCTCCTCGCCATCTGGGTCAGCTTTGACTTCGGAGAAGTCTCCAACACCTACCTCCAAAACGTCGTCAACTATCTCCCCTTTGACTTCTTCATTTTGGTCGCTTTCTTCATCGTCTTCAAGTTATACATCTCCGTCTGGAAATACGCCTCCGTCACCGAACTAATCAACATCATCTTCGCCTGCACTTTCACCGAACTCATCTCTATCGCTTACAAATACCTCTTCGACATCAAACTCCCCAAGAGCTTCTTCCTCCTCCAACTCATCCTCCTCATCATGCTAACTTGCACATCTCGCTTCAGCTTCCGCATCGCCCGCGCCGTCACCATCCGCCTCCATGGTGGCAAATCTGCCACCCGCACCATGCTCATCGGTGCTGGTGATGCCGGTAAAATGATTATCGACGAAATCTACAACGACAACTCCGCCTTCAAAACTAAAATCGTCTGCGTCGTTGATGATAGAAAATCTAAAGTCGGCTCCTACATCCGCGGTCTCAAAATCGCCGGCACCACCAAGGATATCGCCCGCCTCGCCGAAGAACAAAAAATCGACCATATCATCATCGCCATCCCCTCCGCCTCCAAGGAACGCATCGCCCGCATCGTCACCGAATGCCACAAGACCAAGGCAGAAATCGACATCCTCCCCTCCATCTACGCCTCCATGACGGAAACCACGCCCAGCCTCATGTCCCAAATCCGCCCCCTCTCCTACGAAGACTTTCTCGGTCGCGACCAAATCGTCGTCGATAGCGCCGAAATCAACGCCAACCTCTTTGACAAGACCATCCTCGTTACAGGGGGGGGCGGCTCAATCGGCTCCGAACTCTGCCGCCAAATCGCCAAAGCTAACCCCAAGCTCCTCATCATTTTCGACATCTACGAAAACAATGCCTATGAAATCGAACAAGAGCTTCTCCGTAAATACCCCGATTTGAATCTTAAAACCATCATCGGCTCCGTCCGCGACTACGCCCGCCTCGAAAAAGTCTTCCAGGAATATAAGCCCGACCAAGTCTACCACGCCGCCGCCCACAAACACGTGCCCCTTATGGAAGTTAGCCCAAACGAGGCCATCAAAAACAACTGCCTCGGTACCCTCAACACCGCCAAACTCGCCGCCAAATACGGCGCCAAAAAATTCGTCCTTGTCAGCACCGACAAAGCCGTCCGCCCGACCAACATCATGGGCGCTTCGAAGCGCATCTGCGAAATGATTGTCCAGACTTACGACAAGCTCGCCGAAAACACCGACTTCGTCGCCGTCCGCTTCGGCAACGTCCTCGGATCAAACGGCTCCGTCATCCCCCTCTTCCTCAAACAAATCGACAACGGCGGCCCCGTCACCGTCACCCACAAGGACATCACCCGCTACTTCATGACCATCCCCGAAGCGGTCAGTCTCATCCTCCAAGCCGGCGTCTACGCCGAGGGTGGAGAAATCTTCGTCCTCGACATGGGCGAACCAGTCAAAATCTACGAACTCGCCAAGAAAATCATCCGCTACCGCGGACTTGAACCAGGCAAAGACATCGAAATCAAAGTTACCGGCCTCCGCCCCGGCGAAAAACTCTACGAAGAAATGCTCATGGAAGAAGAGGGTTTGAAAGAAACTCCGAACAAACTCATCCACATTGGCAAACCAATTCGCATCGCCCCCGACTTCCTCGACCGCCTCGACACCCTCATCTCTTCCGCCCAAAAGAATTCGAAAGACATCAAGCCCCTCACCGCCGCTCTCGTCCCCACCTACAAACCCGCCAAGGAGGTTAAAAATGTATAAACACTTCTTCAAACGCCTCCTCGACCTCGCCCTCTCCACCCTCGCGATTATCTTTTTGCTCGTCCCTATGCTTCTCATCTCCCTCCTCATCCTCATCACCGACCCCGGCCCCATCTTCTTCAAACAAAAACGCTTCGGCCGCGACCGCAAAATGTTCAACATCCTCAAATTCCGCACCATGAAAGTCAACACTCCCGATCTCCCGACCGACAAGCTCGAAAACCCCGAACAATACGTCACCAAAATCGGCAAACTTCTGCGCAAGACTTCGCTCGACGAACTCCCCCAAATCTTCAACATCTTCGCCGGTCAAATGAGCTTCATCGGTCCTCGCCCCGCCCTCTGGAATCAAAAACGCCTCATCTCCCTCCGCTCCAAAGTCCACGCCAACGACGTCCGCCCCGGACTCTCCGGCTGGGCACAAATCAACGGCCGCGACGACATCTCCGAATCCAAAAAGGCAAAATACGACGGCGAATACATCGAAAAACTCAGCTTCCCATTCGACTGCCGCTGCTTCTTCGGCACTTTCCTCAAAGCCTTCAAAGGCGAAGGAGTAAAAGCATGAAACGCATCCTCATCACCGGCAAAAACAGTTACGTCGGCGTCTCCGTCAAAAACTTCCTTGAACGCGAACCGAAGAAATACCGCGTCAACGAACTCGACGTCAAAGGCAACGCTTGGCAGTCTTTCGACTTCAAAAAATACGACATCATTTTCCACGTCGCCGGCATCGCTCACGTCGACACTAAAAAAGTTGACGAAAAAACCAAACAACTTTATTACGCCGTCAACACCGACCTCGCCGAATCCGTCGCTAAAAAAGCCAAACAAGAGGGAATCAAACAATTCATCTACATGAGTAGCGCCATCGTCTACGGCAACAGCGCCCAAATCGGCAAGACCAAAGTCATCACCAAAAAAACTCAACCCGCTCCCGCCAACTTTTACGGCGACAGCAAACTCCAAGCCGAAAAGAAGCTCCAAAAACTCGCGGACAAAAACTTCAAAGTTGTCCTCCTCCGTCCGCCAATGATTTATGGCGAAAACTGCAAAGGCAACTACCCTACCCTCCGCAAATTTGCCCTCAAACTCCCCGTCTTTCCTAAAGTTAAAAACTCCCGCTCGATGATTTACATCGAAAACTTCGCCACTTTCGTCAAATCCATTATCGACAACGAAAAATCCGGCATCTTCCTCCCCTCCAACCCCGACGCAGTCAGCACCTCCGACCTCGTCAAAGCTATCGCCACTGCCAACAACAAAAAACTCCTCCTCATCCCCGGCCTCACTTGGGCTTTGAAGCTCCTCAGCCACTTCACTCCTTTTGTCAACAAAGCCTTTGGCAACCTCTCCTACTCTTCCTCTGTCTCGAACGATAATCTTCCTCTCCTCCCCACCCTCCAAACCATCAACAAAATGGAAGGAGCTAAAAAATGAACAGGGAATTAGTTAGTATCATCACGCCGGTCTACAATGCAGAAAGATTCATCAAAGACACAATCCGCACCGTTCAAGCTCAGACCTACGATAACTGGGAATTACTTTTGGTGAACGATTGTTCTGCCGACAACAGCGAAAAAATCATCAAACAACACGCAAAAAACGATAAAAGAATCAAACTAATCAACTTAGAAACGAATAGCGGTTCCGCAAAAGCCAGAAATACCGCAATTGAAGCCAGCACCGGTAGATACCTAGCATTTCTAGACGCCGATGATATTTGGGAAAGCAATAAGCTCGAAAAACAAATCAAATTCATGCAAGATAATAAAGCTGCTTTTATCTACTCCAACTACGAATTCGCCGACGAAACCGGCAAGCCAAACGGCAAAAAAGTTACCGTTCCAAAAACCATCAACTACGAAGAAGCGCTGAAAAACCTAATCATCTGGACTAGCACGGTCATGGTCGACACCACGCTCATCAATCGTGACTCTATTCGCATGCCAAACGTCAAACGTGGACAAGACATGGCGACATGGTGGAGTCTGCTCAAACAAATCGATCACGCCGACGGCATGCAAGATATCACTGCCTATTACCGCCGCTACGCCGACAGCCTCTCTGCGAACAAACTCAAAGCCTTGCAAAGAACCTGGATTTTATACCGCCAAGTCGAAAAAATGAGCTTCCTCAAAAGCTCCTCCTGCTTCATCCCCTACGTCTTCAACGCAATCAAAAAAAGGATATAATTATGCCAAAAATTAACATAATTATACCAACCCATTCGAGCTACAAAAACACCGTCCTTACATTTTTACAACTACTCGAAAAAAACTGGCAAAATTGCCCATACGACATTATCGTTTCTATGACGGGCAAGAAAACAAAAATTGAAAAATACACCGTACTTTACAACGGCAAGAATGCTTCACTTATAGACTGCCTCGCGAATGCAACAAAAAAATATCCGAGCGATTATTACATCAGCTTTCTAGGCGATGCATTTATAAACAAAAAAATAAACGCCGCAGAAACCGAAAGAATCCTTGAAACATTGGCACAAAACAAAATCGACTACTGCTCACTCAACTACGTAAGAAATTACAAAAAAGCCAAAAACTTCGATTCGCGCCTACGCTATATTAACCCCCGCGATCGTTACAGCCACAGTTTTGTAGCCTTTGTGGCAAGCCGCGATTATATTCTAAATGAACTAACTAATTTCTCGAGCGACCTAGATTTCGAAAAACACTACCTAGCGTGCAAGAGCAGCTTTTATTACAATAATCATTTAATTGTAAAACAAAACTACTTTAATATCTTACCAAGCATCGAAAAGGGCAAATGGGACAGAATAAACCTGTGCAGGCTTAAGCACGACAACCCCGAGGTCAAGTTTGAACAACGCCCCATTTCTTCACTCACATACTCACTCATAGTGCACGCTCGAAAAAAAATCATCCGTTTTCTGCCATCAGGGATCAGAAACGCTTCGAAAAAAATACTTTCTAAGACTACGGGGAGACAATTCACGGCAGAAACGCAAGGAGACAGAATATGAACGGAATATATTACTGCGAAGGCATAGATTCCGATGATCGTTCCAATCTTGGCATCGAAGAAAAAGTGCGCCAGCAGATTCGTTGCTTGAATTCATTTAGCAAAGTAACCGTCATTTGCAAACCTTTAGACAAAAGCGCGCTTGATAGAATAAAATTCCTTTTGCCGTATATAAAAAGCACTCGAGAAAAGCAAAGGGAGGCGATTCTAGGTGCCGCTAACGACAAAACAACTTACATTTATATAAGAAAACCATCACTAACAGTACATTTTTACAAACTACTGCGAAAAATAAAACGGCTCTATCCTAGCATTTACATCATAATGGAAATCCCAACCTACCCATTCCATTCGGAATATAAGGGCATCTCGAAAATCATGGCAATTAAAAGCTCTTGCTGTGAAAGAAAATTGCATCACGTCATCGACAGGATTGCGACCTATTCAGACGACGATGCAATCTGGAAAATACCAACTATCAAACTCTCAAATTGCGTAGATTATTCCAAAATCCCACCCCGAAACAAAAATTACAAACCACTACCACATACCATCCGCTTAACATGTGTTGCAAATTTTACGTATTGGCATGGGATTGATCGTTTAATTGAAGGCATTAAAAAATATAAAGGAACCTACAAAATTATCTTAAACCTCGTAGGTGGTGGAAAGGAAATTAAAAACCTTAAAGAACTCGCTAACAACATGCCGAATGTTATTTTTCACGGACCAAAATCCGGCAACGATTTAACTGAAATTTTCAATCAAACCGACATCGCAGTAGATGCACTCGGCAGACATCGTTCGGGAGTTTTTTACAATAGTTCACTCAAAGGCAAAGAATACTCAGCGCGCGGCATTCCAATCATCTCCGCTGTCGAAACAGAACTAGATCGTCTAAACAATTATCCTTACTATTTAAGATTTCCTGCCGATGAATCCCCCATCAGCATTATCAAAATAAGTAAATTCTACGAGAAAATATATCGCAGCAATAATCCGGTCAACATTACAAAAACAATACGCCAATTGACCAAAGATTGTTTCGACTACAAAAACAGCTTTCAACCAATAATTGAAAAATCGATGCTAGGGACAACGAAACCGAGGTCAACGAATGAAAAGTAAAAATCTTAACCGTATACTCACTACAGGCGCCGCCATCCTTGCGATATTATATATTTTTCCTAACGATTATAAAGGTTTCATACCATATGGGAACATCATCTTAAATATCGTAGCCGCGCTTGCAATAGTCGTAGGATACGTCCTGTACTTCTCTAAAATACTTGCGCTCATCAAAAAAAACCCGTCTTTCCTTTTGCCGTTTATTATTGCTGTTATTTCTACCGTTATAAATAATGGAGATAAGATAATTGCTATTTCATGGATTCTAAAAATACTCTCTATTTTCTTGTTATGTGCTATATTTTTAGATTCGAAAAAACGGTTCGTTAACATCGCCGAATCAATATCATTTTTCATACTCATAATCAATGCTCTTGTAGTTGTCGTCGTTGGACGACCCTTAGCCTATACGGAAACAGCTGGAGAAATTTACTTTATCTTCATTGGAAATGTCGGTAAACTTTTAGCCGCCAATATGCTACTTTTCTTCATTTCCAGATCGTCAAAAACGAAACACGTCACAGCATTGCATTATGCGCTATATACACTAACGCTATATCAGTTGTCATCAAGCGCCACCTATTTCACTGGCTGCTTGATTTTACTAGTATCATTATTCATTTCCAGCATAAAAAATAAAAAGAGGACGTTCAGGCAGCCTATAGCAGAAATAACTTGTTTTTCGATATTATTAATTGCGTGCATCGCAACCGTATTCGGATTTTCCGCAACCACTCTATCAGAAGTATTCAATAAATCCATGACCCTATCTGGAAGAACCGAAATTTGGAAGAACTCACTAGCCCTAATAAGGAAACATCCGTTATTCGGAATAGGCTATTACAGTTCCGATTTTATGTTACAAATAACACGTGTCACCGGCGCAACGCATGCACACAATCAGCTGCTACAAATAATACTAAACTCCGGTTTAATAAGTTTACCGATATATTTCTTTTATTTAATGAAGATAATCAAACTAAAGTCGCATAACAATAACGACCCGTGTTACGCATCATATATGAAGTACCTTACGGCAATTATGATAATGGGAATTACTACCTGCCCATTTGATGGTTTTTTCTATCTCAGCGTCTTAGCAGTCACCAATTATCGACCAAGTCTTGCTACCCAATCGAAAACACTAAACACAAAGAAAGCGCTAAATATCCATGCGTAGCAATATTCCAACAAATGCCAAAAAGAATTTCGTATATAATAGTGTTTATCAGCTATTCGCTATTGCTATCCCCCTAATCACCACCCCATACGTTGCTCGGGTTCTCGGCGCAGAATCCATTGGACTCTATTCTTATTCTCATGCCATTGCCTATTACTTCGTTATGTTTATCATGCTCGGTCTAAATAACTATGGCAACCGCACAATCGCTTTTGTTCGCGACGACAAGAAAAAACTCTCGACAACATTTTTCGAGATATACAAAATGCAATTATCCGTAGCAGCTATAGCTATTCTTTGCTATTGCGGCTTTGCCACGTTATGGATTAACACTACAATGTCTTGGATAATGTTAATCTATGTTATCTCTGCCGCACTGGATATCAACTGGTTCTTTTTTGGTCTCGAACAATTCAAAACGACTGCATTACGCAGCTCAATTGTCAAAGTCATCACGACCATTTCAATTTTTATCTTCGTAAAAAACCCAGACGATATCATTATCTACTCATTAATCAATGTTCTCGGATTACTTGCTAGCCAACTTATTCTCTGGTCGCGCGTAAGAAAATACATTAACTATGTACGAAGTCCGCTAAAAAATTCGCTAAAACACCTAAAACCAAACCTTGTTCTATTTATCCCAGTCATCGCCATCAGCCTTTACAAGATGATGGACAAAGTTATGCTCGGCTCACTATCCAATCTTGAGCAGGTCGGATTCTATGAGAATACCGAAAAAATTATTCAAGTTCCACTTGCCCTAGTTACATCGCTTGGCACAATCATGCTTCCAAAAATATCAAATCTCGCTGCAAAAAATGACCACGCCAAAAGCCGTAAATACATGGAAAAGTCACTTTACTTTGCCACTTTCCTTGCTTCGTCCATGTGCTTCGGCATCATGGCAGTCGCCAAAGACTTCGTACCGTGGTATTACGGAGAGAACTACGCTCCATGCATCCAGCTATTCCAAATCTTAATGCCGAGTTGTCTATTTCTAGCCACGGCGAACGTTATTAGAACGCAATATCTCATTCCATACAGACAAGACAAAATCTACATTGCTTCCGTAATTGCTGGCGCGTTCGTTAATCTCGTCATAAATGCTCTTCTAATACCAGAATATGGCGCCACCGGTGCCGCTATTGGCACTCTTGCCGCAGAAACTTGCGTTTGCATACTACAGATTGCTTTAACATGGAATAAACTCAAACTCGCACCAACACTCGTAAAATCCAGTATTTACATCGTTATCGGAATCATAATGTATTTCTTTATCTCGATTCTCCCGACCTTAAGCACCAACTCTACAATCAATCTTCTCCTTAAAGTCATCCTCGGCGGTATTCTCTACCTCTCCCTCGCCCTCCCCTCTCTCCGCCACTTCAAACTCCTCCCTCCCAACCTCAAAAAGCTTAAAACAAAACTAACCCGCAAATAGCCCCTCCTCTTCCCTGTGCCTCATCCCCATCCAACTTATGTTTGTCCAATACATACGCAAAAAAGAAAATGCGTTTCAAAAAGGGCATATATAACCTATTGGCTTAAATAATTAAAAGCTTCGTCGACGAGAAAAGCGAGATAATCAATCCATAACGTCAAGGCAATAAAGAATATCAAATAACTGCTTTTAGAAAAATATAAAATAGTGCTATAATTAAGATATGGAAAAAAGTGCGATTATCGACATAGTAAAAAAAGATTTCGCAAAGCGTTTTAGAGTTATCGACAATACGACCAGTGCGAAAAAAGCAGTTGGCGGCATTTTCCCTGATATAATCTTGATGAGACCAATACCGCCAGAAAATGATGACATCTTGTTCATAATGAGAATTGAAAGTGGCAAAAATATGATAGACAGTGCAGTTGAATGGAGAGCTATGAGTAACTCTCCAGCGGGAGCTTACGTGATAGTCCCCGAAGCATATATTAGCGAGGCAAAGAAAATTGCCAATGCTGCCGGAATACGCATAAGATTCGCCTCGCTTATCGTAAAAGGGAAGGAACCAAAAATAAGATATGAGTAGTGAACTAATAGGCGTTATTGTCGGCGCAATACTCGCAGTACTTGGAGGAATAGCTGGTGATATTTTTTCGGCATGGCGAGAACGCAAAAGAGAAGAGAAATCAATTAAGATTTGTATCCGCGACGAACTCGCAGAAATAGAAACAATAACCACGAAGATGAACGAAGTATGGACTACAGCCCATGTACTACCGGACAAATATGTGCAAGAGCTCCTAGACAGTACGACGAACTATGACAAGTTAAGAATAAGGCTATTTTTAATCAAAGAAGATAAGACGCGTAAAGATATCAATTCTTTTTACAAAACACTAAAGACCGCCTGCCGCACTCAAAGCGACAAAGTTGGGAGTCTTAGCGATGACCCTGAAGCACAAAAGCGACAGGAAGAAGCTAACAATACGTTCCAGAACTTGGCTTCTAGTGCAAAAGAACTGCAAGAAAAATTACAATAATACTTCAGACCCCTATCAATCATAAGACCAAATCTAAAAAATGCACTAAATTTTTACACGTCAAAGCCTTCTCTGCATCAACGTCTGCCACTTCATCGAATGGTACAAATTCTTCTGTCTCCTCTCAACGTCCATTATTCCTCCGCCCCCTCCTCAAAAAACTAAAAACAAAACTAACCCGCAAATAACCCCTCACTCCTCCTACCACTACCCCCCTGCGCACCCCATTCACGTCTTCTTCGCGCCCTCTTTCCCACACCCCCTCTCCCTCGCACCTCATTCGTATATCTTTGTATGTCGCAATATCCCTACAAATATATTATAATTATTATATGAAAATACTGATTATATCTTCAGAGGCCATAGACGTCTCGGCATATTCCGCAAAATTCGTTTTATTGGGGTGGGGAGAAACCGACAAAACAAATATAAATATTTCGGATTACGATGGAGTCATTCTCGACCTTGACAGTATTGACACTACCAACAATAGTAGTTACGAACTCTATAATTTCGAGCAAGCCATTTCTCAGGAAAGAGTTCTTGACGTAGTTAACAGATTAAGAACATTTGTATGCGTCATAGGAAATCCAGCAACAAGACTTTGGAGCTCCACTCTTTGCGATAGGCTACACATTATGATGCGCATCGAATATCTATCAGGAGATAATATTCAACCATTAAACGAAGCGGGGGACTACTTTAGCTACTGGAAAGAAGTTAAAAGTTATGATTACCTAATAGATGACATCCAGATAAGAAACTTGCAGGGAACTCTAGATCTAGAAGATTCCATAAAAAATATCAGTAGTCGCACAATCGGAGTAAATATAAAAACATACAATCAATCCGTGCTAAAGGGAGACTTGGCTTTCGTACCACCACTACCAAAGGGTAAGCAAAAAACAATCGAAAAAATTCTCGACATATATCTAGAAAAGGGCAATTCAAAAGAACCGAATTGGGCGAAAAGCATACTAGTCGAGGGCCAAGACGCCATCGATGCAAAAATATCCGAAACGGAAGACAGAATCGAGAAACTTTCCAAAAAACTCAGCGAGGCAGAGCAAGAACGAATAAAAATCAGATCAGACATAGAAATACTTTACAAATCAGACAAAGCGCTAGAAGAAGTCGTCAAAGACACTTTATCAAAAATTGGTTTTAGTATCGAAGAGCCGCCCGAAACAAACAAAGTCGAATTTTATATCGAACACAAAGACAGTAAATATGTCGTCGAAGTTAAGAGCACCTCGAAAGAAACATTCTCGCAAAAAGGGCTCCGTCAAGTATTGGAATGGAAGGACGATAGAGCAATCGAAACAGGAGAAGAATATAAACCGCTTTTGATAACTTCAAATCAATTCAAGCTAGAGCCAAACAAGCGCAACGCAGAAATATTGCCGGACAACTTATTAAAATTTGCCACTCTACGCGGAATCGCCGTTTTGCAAGTAACGACTCTTTTCGAAATATCTCAAGCAATTAAAAGAAAAAAATACTCAATCGAACAATTCAACAAGCTCTTGCTTGAAACTAACGGTATCGTCAGCTTCAAGCCTTAACTAGCTGCATTTCAAAATCTGTCACATCTCCTCCCTCCTCAACCTCTCCCCCCCCTCAAAAAACTCAAACGCCCCTAACCTCACCTCCCTCCCCCTCCTTCTTCTCCTCACCCCTCTTTTCTCGCACCCCATTCACGTCTTTTTCGCGCCCTCTTTTCCACACCCCCTCCACTTACAAAAACCGAACATTTCAGACACGACACTAGCGCACTAAGCCCTCTAACTACAGATAAGATATTGTCGTAATTTCGATAAAGTAATAGTAATTGTCTCATTGCACACAGCAGACACGGCGCGATTAACCCTAGTGGCAAAGCAAACGTATTTTAATGTAGCATTATGCTCCTTGGCCTTATGAAGCGCAGGACACAAATCAGTATCCGAGCTAAACAATACTATCTCGCTTCCACCTTTTCCCAGCGAAGCCTCAAATATATCTAAAGCCAATCTAACATCCACACCCTTCTCCTGCAATACTTCAGCCTTTGCTCCACATTTATAGCATGCCTTGCCGTCTTTTACCTTTAAATTACCGGCCTTTATATACACTATACCCTGAGCCTTCAAGTCGGCAACCCACTTGCGCATCTTGCCATTTATCATAGTCAATTGCTTCATAACATTCTTCGTCGGGGTATAACCCTTGGGTGTCTTCACTTCCGACGAATAATAGCGAACGTCCAAGTCAGGCTGACCGAGGACATCCTTCAATAAACCAGCAGTATCAAACTTGAACACCGCGTCCTTATCTGGTATGTCGCCATTATCGGCAAGTATTTGAGCCAAATTCTGCCTGTAATTTTCACCGTCAATATAAACTATCATGCTGCCGATTATATCAAAAAGCCCCGCTGAGGACAAGCCAACACGGGGTGAGACAACACCATTATATCACACTATTACAAAATAAGTCAACAGTTTTGTCAAAACAGTCATGGTTTATTGGGGCGAAATTGTGGAAAACTCAATCAAAATTCAGACAAAAAGCCCTTGACAAACGCCCCACTACCTTATTGGTAAACTCAAAAACATCAAAGCCCTAGAGGGTGTGTATGCACCAAGCCTGGGACTTCCTTTTTGCTTCACCCACCTCACGCTTTCCTACACCACCAATATCTGTTATAATATATCAAAATGAACTCAACCACCAATCTCTTTAATCACAAAACCATCCTCGTCACCGGCGCGGCGGGCTTCATCGGCAGTTACCTCGCCAAACGCCTACTCAAAGAAAACCCCGAAGTTAAAATCATCGGCTTCGACAGCCTCAACGACTACTACGACCCAAAACTCAAACAATACCGCCTCGACGAATTAAAACAACATAAAAACTTCACTTTCGTCAAGGGTGACCTCGCCAACAAACCCGCCATAGACCAACTTTTCAAAACCGAAAAGCCAGACCTCGTCGTCAACCTCGCCGCCCAAGCCGGCGTCCGCTACAGCATCGACCACCCCGACGCCTACATCGAATCCAACCTCATCGGTTTCTACAACATCCTCGAAGCCTGCCGCCGCCACCCCGTCGAACATCTTGTCTACGCCTCCAGCAGCTCCGTCTATGGCGGCAACAAAAAAGTCCCGTTCAGTACCGACGATAAGGTCGATAACCCCGTCTCTCTCTACGCCGCTACCAAAAAATCCAACGAACTCCTCGCCCACGCCTACGCCAAACTCTACAACATCCCCTCCACCGGTCTCCGCTTCTTCACCGTCTACGGTCCCGCCGGTCGTCCCGACATGGCTTACTTCGGCTTCACCAACCAACTCATCAAAGGCGAAACCATCAAAATCTTCAACTATGGCAACTGTAAACGCGACTTCACCTACATCGACGACATCGTCGAGGGCATCATCCGTGTCATGACCAAAGCCCCCGAGAAACAAATCGGCGAAGACGGTCTCCCGCTCCCGCCCTACAAAGTCTACAACATCGGCAATTCCAACCCAGAAAACCTCCTCGACTTCGTCCAAATCCTCCAAGAAGAACTTATCCGCGCCGGCGTTCTGCCAAAGGACTACAATTTTGAAGCTCACAAAGAGCTTGTCCCAATGCAACCAGGCGACGTCCCCGTCACCTTCGCTGACACCACCCCGCTAGAACGCGACTTCGGCTTCAAGCCCCACACGCCACTCCGCACCGGCCTCCGCAACTTCGCCGAATGGTACAAAGCCTACTACTCCGTCCAAAATTGACAAATCTCCAAAAATAGTGTAATATATTAAGTAATTACTTCATCAAACTAACAGGGAATCACATACATGAAAATCGCCATCGCCGGCACCGGCTACGTCGGGCTCTCGCTCGCCACTCTTTTGAGCCAAAACAACGAAGTTGTCGCTCTCGATATCATCCCCGAAAAAGTCAAGATGATCAACAACTTCATCTCGCCCATCCAAGACGAATATATCGAAAAATTCTTCACCGAAGCCAAAAATAATCAAAGAGTCCTCAACTTAACCGCCACCCTCGACTATAAAGCCGCCCTAAAAAACGCCGACTTCGTTGTCATCTCCACCCCGACCAACTACGACGACGAGCGCAACTTCTTCGACACCTCCTCCGTCGAAGACATCATCGAAAAAACCCTCAAATACAGCGACAAAAACGTCACCATGGTCATCAAATCCACCATCCCTGTTGGCTACGTCGAATCCATCCGCCAAAAATATGGCATCAAAAATATCTTCTTCTCCCCTGAATTCCTCCGCGAAGGCAAAGCCCTCTACGACAACCTTTATCCCTCCCGCATCATCGTCGGCGCCGATACCAAAGCCGCCAAAACTTTCGCCAACCTCCTCCTCGACGCCTGCGAGAAAAAAGACGCCCCCGTCATTTTCATGGATAGCACCGAAGCCGAAGCTGTCAAACTCTTCGCCAACACCTACCTCGCCCTCCGCGTCGCCTACTTCAACGAGCTCGACACCTACGCCCAAACCAAAGGTCTGAACACCAAAAACATCATCGACGGCGTCTCCCTCGACCCCCGCATCGGCGCCCACTACAACAATCCCTCCTTCGGCTACGGCGGCTACTGCCTCCCCAAAGACACCAAACAACTCCTCGCCAACTACAAAGACGTTCCTCAAAACCTCATCGAGGCCATCGTCAAATCCAACATGACCCGCAAAAAATTCATCGCTGACGACATCTTAAAGCAAGACCCCGAAGTCGTGGGCATCTATCGCCTCACCATGAAGTCCGATTCCGACAACTTCCGCGCCTCCGCCATCCAAGACGTCATCAAGTTCATCAAAGCCGAGGGCAAAGATGTCCTCATCTACGAACCCGCCCTCAGCGACGCCGAATTCAACGGCTGCCCCGTCACCAGCGATCTCACCAGTTTCAAAGAAACCAGCTCCGTCATCGTTGCCAACCGCCTCACCGACGACCTCAGGGACGTCAAAAAGAAAGTCTACACCCGCGACCTCTTCTCCCGCGACTAACGACTAACGGCGCAAAACCTGTTATAATATAGACATGAATCTCATCGTCGCCTTTGGCAACCCCGGTAGCCAATATAACTTCACCCGCCACAACTTCGGTTTCCTCGCCCTCGATTTTTACTTCAAAATCAACCACCTCGAATGGGAGCCGCACGAAAAATTCAACGCCATCTGGAGCAAACAAGGCGACACCATCTTCATCAAGCCCCAAACTTTTTACAACGACATCGGCACCGCCGTCCGCGCTTTCGCCGACTTTTACAAAATCCCACCCGCAAACATCCTCTGCGTCTGCGACGACTTCAATCTCCCTTTCGGCACCACCCGCAAACGCGAAAAAGGCTCCGCCGGCGGCAACAACGGTCTCAAATCTGTCATCGCCCATCTACAAACCGAAGATTTCCCCCGCCTCCGCCTCGGCACCGGCAATGACGAGCTCAGACAAAAAATCGGCGACATCGACTTCGTCCTCTCAAAGTTCACGGAAACAGAAAGAAAAGAATTACCAGATATTCTTCTTAAAGTATCCAAAGTTATTCAAGAAAAACCATAAAAAAGCCCTCGATGCGAAATAGGTAAGGGTGGGCATCACCTATTCCGCACTGAGGGCTCTTTATATACCCTGCGACACTTCCTTAAGATACCGGGAGGACCCCGGAAGCGTAACCCACCTCACACAAAATTGGGGCCCGCCGGTCGTAGGGGTTGCTATGCCTTCGAAATTCTCCTCAAAGTGGAGGTAATACTTATAAGACTTAAAACCATTGAAGAAGAAATTAAAAGTCCGAGGGGTTTCAAAAGCACGCAACATCTGTTACACTAAGAGTATAACTTCAGTTAAAGTTTTTTAGGTACAGTTTAAGGCCCAAGACAATAAGCCCTAACTTGACACCATTATATCACAGGAAATCAAAAAAGTCAACACTATTTTCACATTTTTTATGGAAATCAACAAAATCCGACCCCAAGACAGCGAATATCTCTCCCCGTTAGAATCTATTGCGCTTAAGCCTAAATTATTATATTACTACGGAACTTTTCCCGAAAAACGCCTCAAAACCGTCGCCATCGTCGGCGCCCGCAAAAACACTAAATATGGCGAAGAAATCGCTTTTAACCTCGCTAAAGCCCTCGCCGAAAAAGGAATCATCGTCGTCTCTGGTCTCGCCTACGGCATCGATTCTATTGCCGCCCGAGGCGCCCTCGCCGGCGGCGGCACCACCATCGCCATCCTCGGCACCGAAATCGAAAAAATTCACCCATCCGTCCATATTCCACTAGCCAAACAAATTGTAGAAAAAGGTGGAGTCGTAGCTAGCGAGTATCACCTTGGGGACAAATTAGATTATCGCTATTCATTTTTGCAAAGAAACAGATTAATTTCTGGCTTAGCTGATATTATTGTCGTTGTTGAGGCAAGAGAGAAATCCGGGTCGCTGAATACCGCTTCCCACGCGCTCGCCCAAGGTAAAGATGTTTTTGCCGCGCCAGGCGACATCAACCGACTCACGAGCCGAGGCTGTAACCGCCTCATCTCTACCGGCGCCAATCCCTATTTAGGGGTAGATGACTTTCTAAGTTATCTCTTTCCGACTTCGAAAAAGAAAACTAACTTCAATCAGCTTTCTCTCCTTGCTGCGAATGACGAAGAAATGAAAATTCTTGAACTATTATCCCAAGAAATCCGTGACGGAGAAGAAATTGCGGAGCGTCTTAAGATGGACATCGCCGTTTTTAATCAAAACATCACAATGCTAGAAATAAAAGGAGCCGTCAAATCGTTAGGGGCAAATTGTTGGATGCTAAATTAGCAAATATAGTACACCTATTTATTTGACATTTCGGAGGCTGCTGCCGAGTGATAGCTGCCGAGCCCCGTAAAGACGGGCGCGAGGACAGCGGGTCAAATAAATAGGTTACGATATTTGCTATTCTATGATAATATAGTAGATATGCCCAAAAACTTAGTCATCGTCGAGTCTCCTGCTAAAGCCAAGACCATTGAAAAATATCTCGGCAAGGATTTTCACGTCTTATCAAGCGTCGGTCACATTAGAAAAGACACCAAAGTTGACGTCAAAAACAACTTCGCCGTCACCTATGAAATCGACCCTGGTCACACCAAAGTCGTCCGAGAACTAAAACAAGCCGTCAAACAAGCTGACACCGTCTGGCTCGCAACCGATGAAGACCGCGAGGGCGAATCTATCTCTTGGCACCTCCTCGAAGTCCTCAAACTCCCCAAAGAAACTCACCGTATCACTTTCCACGAAATCACCAAACCCGCCCTTGAAGAAGCCATCAAAAAACCTCGCACCGTCGACATGGCAATGGTCAGCTCCCAACAGGCCCGCCAGACCCTCGACATGCTCGTTGGCTTCGACCTTTCCGGCGTGGTTAGAAGAAAAGTCCCCGGCGCCGTCTCCGCCGGTCGCGTCCAAAGCCCCGCCTTAAGATTAATCGTTGAAAAAGAACGCGAAATCGAAAACACCGCCGAAAAATTCTCTTTCAAGGTCACCGGCAACTTCGCCGATCTTAAAAATCACGAATTCTCCGCTGTTTTAGAAAAAACCGCACCAAAAACCGAAGCCGAAGCCACCGACCTCTTGAATTCCCTAAATGGCGCCAACTTCACCGTCGACAAAATCGACAAATCCGAAGCCTTAAAGCCAAATCCCGTCCCTTTCGCGACCGCCGCCCTCCAAATTGAAGCGAACTCTCGCCTCGGCTTCTCTTCTTCGACCACCATGCGCGCCGCCCAAGGTCTCTACCAAGCCGGCCACATCACCTACCACCGTACTGACTCCCTCAACCTCAGCAAACAAGCCATCGCCGCCATGGCATCCTATATCGAAACCACTTTCGGCAAACAATACCTCCACGTTCGTCACTTTAAAACCAAATCCGCCGGTGCCCAAGAAGCTCACGAAGCCATCCGCCCGACCCACATCGAACAGGAAGTCGCCGGCGCCAATGACTTCGAACGTAAACTTTACCGCCTCATCCGCTCTCGCACTCTCGCGACCCAAATGGCAAACGCCAAAATTGCCAAGACCACCGTCAGCCTCAAGCCCGATAAAGCCCCAACCAAAATCTTCAAAGCCACCGGCGAAATCGTCATCTTCGACGGCTTCTTAAAAGTCTACGGCAAACAAAAAGACCTCGAACTCCCCGAACTTCAACAAGGCGATCAAGTCAAGGCTAAGCAAATCACCGCCCGCCAAACTTTCGCTAAACCCCCTGCCCGCTACACCGAAGGCTCCCTCGTCAAGAAACTCGAAGAACTCGGCATCGGTCGCCCATCAACTTACGCATCCATCATGACCGCCATCCAATCCCGCGGTTACGTCAAAAAAGGCGAATCCGAGGGCAAAAACCGCAAAGTAATTGAGCTCACCTTAGAAAACGGCACCGTTTCCAAAAACACTGTCGACGAAAAATCCGGCGCCACCAAAGGCAAACTCATCCCCACCCCAATCGGCGAACTCGTCTCCGACTTTCTCACCGACCACTTCGACCAAATCGTCGACTACGGCTTCACTGCCGACGTCGAACAAAAGCTCGACCTCATCGCCGAGAAAAAACTCGAACGCGTCAAGATGTTAAGAGACTTTTACACCCCTTTCTCCGAACTAATCGACCACTCTTCTTTCATCGACCGTTACAACTCCGCCACCGAACTCGGCACCGACCCAAAGACCCAAAAACCCATCTTCGCCAAAATCGGCAAAAACGGCGGCTTCATCCAACTCGGACTCAACGAAAAAGATTGCGGCGAAAAACCTCGCTTCGCTCCACTTCCGAAAGGGAAAACCGTCAAGACCGTCACCCTCGAAGACGCCATCAAGCAACTTGAACTCCCCGAACTCCCACGTAACCTTGGCAAAGCCAAAGATGGCACCGAAATCATCGCCGCCTCCGGACCTTTCGGACCTTACCTTAAAGCCGGAAAATATAACATCACCATCAAGAGCAAGAACCCTTACACCATCACTTTCGCCGAAGCTAACGTCCTCTACGAAGAAAAGCTCAAGTCCATCATTAAAGATTTCGAAAACGGTATCATGATTCTAAACGGCGCCTACGGTCCCTACATCAAAGGTTGCGGCAGAAGAAACAACCTCAAAGTCCCGAAAGACATGGACGCCAAAAAAATCACCAAAAAACAAGCCGAAGACATGCTTCTCAAAAAGTTCGGCACTAAAGCCCTCCCGGGCGCCGACGCTCTCAAAAAAACTAGTAAAAAATCACCCACTAAACGCAAGAAAACCACAACCAAAAAAGCATAATAAGCATAAAAAGTAAACTTTTTTACAACTTTTTTGCCCAAAACCAGAAATTTGTGATACAATAAAACGAAAAGATAAACGCGTACCTTAAATTCACGAATAAATCATAGAAAAAGTTTGACATAAATCAGCTTTTATGATATTATTATATATAAGTTTTCTCTAATATTAACCGGGGTGGAAAATAAGGAAAAAGCCAATGGAACAAAACGCTGACCTTATTGCGAAAGCAATTAAAGGTAGTCTCAGCATAATCGACCAAGACCGCGAACGAACAATCGTTGAAAAACGATTTGGACTCAGCGGTCAAAAAGAGACTCTCGAACAAATCGGAGAAACCCTGTCCGTCACTCGAGAACGCGTTCGCCAGCTTGAAAAAGTTATCCTTGTCCGTCTTCGTATCGCCGCGAAGCAAAACCAGATCCCTAACCTCCCCGCCGCCGAAAAAATCTTGATTCGTAACCTCGCCGAACTCGGTCGCACCGCTCGTGTCGCCGACCTTGCCGGAAAAGTTTTTGGCGCCAAAGCCGCCAACACCGACCGCGCCGCCATCAGCTTCCTCGCTGACATCTCCGCCGGCCTGACTGTTGTTCCGGAAAATGATCAATATTACAACTCCGTTGCTATCGCCGACGTCGGCGACGAAAAGGGAATTAAAACCAAGGTTGACGAAATCGTCCAGCTAATCAAGACCAACAAAAAACCGCTTTCTCTTGACGCTCTCGACAATAAACTCAACTACGAGCACCCCTCGCAAATCGCCGCCATCGCTTCCGTCTCGAAACAGCTCGCCACTCTTAACGGCCTCTGGGGTCTCGTCAAATGGCCCGAAGTCAACCCCAAGAACATCCGCGACAAAATCTACGTCATCCTCGAATCGAAAAAAGAGCCGATGCACTTCAACGACATCGCCGAGGCAATCGCCGAGTCCGACTTCAAGCGCAAGAACGTCACCACTCAAGCCATCCACAACGAACTCATCAAAGATCCCCGCTTCGTCCTCATCGGTCGCGGCATTTACGCCCTCGACACTTGGGGCTTCAAAAAGGGAACTGTCTCCGAAATCATCGCCGCCGTCTTAAAAGAAGCCGGCAAACCCCTCACACGCGAAGAAATCGTCGTCGAGGTCATGAAATCCCGCAAAGTCAAAGAAACCACCATCCTCCTCAATCTCCAGAACAAAAAACTCTTCGAAAAAGTCGACAAGAACTTGTTTAAGCTCGCTTAATTTTACCAAATATGGTAAAATATAATAAATGTCTCTATTTAGCATCATTCTCTCTCCTTTTGTCTGGATTCCGTTAGTCGGTCTTTTTGCCTACCTCACCTACCGCAACTACAAAAAACAAAACCGCCTCGAAGTCCTAAACGTCGACTCCGTTTTATTAATGCTGGAAATCCCACGCGCGAACGACAAAAAAGAACTTGCCGCCGAGCAACTTTTCGCCTCCCTCCACGGCATTTTGCGCGACAAAAACGAGCTCAAAAACTCTGGCGGCGTTCAAGAACACCTCAGTTTCGAAATCGTCTCTGCCAAGGGACAAATTCGCTTCTATGTCTGGGTGCCAAAAATCCTCCAATCTTTCGTCGAGGGTCAAATTTACTCCCAATACCCGACCGTCCAAATCTACAAATGCGATGAAGATTACGTCGACAACCGCCACAAACACACGATTGTCTACTCTTCCGAGCTCACCTTAACCGAAGACTCCGCTCTCCCGATTAAGACTTTCGACTCTTTCGAAGTCGACCCGCTCGCCGGCATCACCGGCACCCTCGCCAAGCTCGACGCCGACCATAACGAAGAACTCTGGATTCAAATCCTCACTCGCCCCGTCTCCGACGATTGGCACAAAAACACCACCGACAAATGGATCAAAAGAATCAAATCCGGCGGCAAATCCGGCGGATTCCTCGGCACCGGACTCGACCTCACTTGGCTCGGTCAAATCTTCGCCGCGCTTTGGAAACCGCCCGAGGGCGGCATCGGCGGGGAAGCAAAAGCTGCTGAAATCTCCGAACGCGACAAAACTCGCATCTCTAAGGCGGAAGAAAAAGCCACCAAGCTCGGCTACGAAGTTAAAATCCGCCTCGCTTACCTCGGCGCTGACGAAATCAACGCCAAGCTCAATATGCAAGCCCTCGTCGGTACTTTCAAACAATTCAACTCCACCAATCTCAACGGCTTTAAAGTCGAGGGTTCCACCTTTGAACCAGAAGCGCTCGACGCTTACAAACTCCGCCAATTCACCGACGACGGTTTCATCCTTAATATCTCCGAACTTGCCTCTGTTTATCATCTCCCCCACACTTCCGTGGAAACCCCGAATATCGTCTGGGCTTCGTCTAAGACCGCCGAACCTCCCGCAAAACTCCCCGTTTTAACCGGCAATCCCGCCGAAGACGAGAACATCTCCGCCTTTGGTCTTACCAATTTCCGTGGCATCAATCACCAGTTCGGACTTCTCCGCCGCGACCGCTCCCGCCACGTCTATATCATCGGTCAAACCGGCGCCGGCAAATCCGGTCTCCTCGAACTCTTCGCCCTCTCCGACATCTTTTACAATCAAGGCTATTGTATCATCGATCCTCACGGCGATTTTGCCATCAACAACCTCCGCTTCGTTCCCGAATCCCGCATCAAGGACGTCGTCTATTTCAACCCCGCCGACACCGCTCATCCCGTCGCTTTCAACCCACTCGAACTTTCCGACCCGGCTCGCAAGCCCAACGTCTCTTCCGAAGTCATCGGCGTTCTGAAACGTATGTTCGGCGAATCTTGGGGTCCCCGCCTCGAGCACATTCTCCGTTACACTCTCCTCGCCCTCCTCGACCGCCCAGAAACCACCCTCCTCGATATCTCCCGTATGCTCACCGACAAAGATTTCCGCAAAGAAACGCTCGAATATTGTAAAGACGTCACTGTCCTCCAATTCTGGAAACAAGAATTCGGCACTTGGGGTGACAAACAAGTCACCGAAAGCATCGCTCCGGTTCTGAACAAAGTCGGCGCTTTCACCGCTAATCCAATTATCAGAAATATCATCGGTCAGCCAAAGTCCAGCTTTGACGTCAGAAAAATCATGGATGAGGGCAAAATCCTCGTCGTCAACCTCAGCAAAGGTCTCATCGGCGAAGACAACGCCAGCATCCTCGGCGCTTTTCTCGTCACCAAGGTTCAGCTCGCCGCCATGTCCCGCTCCGACATCCCCGACGTCAAGGATCGCCGCCCGTTCTATCTCTATGTTGACGAGTTCCAAAACTTCGCCACCGACTCTTTCGCCGTTATCCTTTCCGAGGCACGCAAATACGGCCTTAACCTCACCGTTGCTAACCAATATACCGCCCAAATGACTGAATCGGTCCGTGACGCCGTCTTCGGCAACGTCGGTACAACTATTTCTTTCCGCGTTTCCGCCGACGATGCCCCGCTCCTTGTCAAACAATTTGAACCGACTTTCGACGCCTCTGACCTGATTCAAATGAATAATCGCCACTTCATCATCAGCATGATTATCAACGGCGAAAAAGTCCCCGCTTTCTCAGCTACCACCCTCTCGATTCCCCAACCTCCCGCCGACAATCTCGACGCCATCATTGCCAGCTCCCGCGAACAATATTCACGCCCCCGCGCCGAAGTCGAAGAGGAAATTCGCGAAACCATTGAACAGTCAGAAAAATACAAAAAAGAACTTTCCGACTCCGGTCGTGCCGCCGGCGAACAGGGAATCGCTCATGATTACTCCGGCGTCACTTTCCAATTCCAAAGCTCAAGAATCTCCGAATCCAAATCTTTCAACCCCGAAGCTGCTCGAGAAAAGTCCGCCCAAACTGCCCACAAAACCTCTTACGAAAACAACCAATTCTCCAACAATCCCGCCCGTCAAAACACGCCAAATCTTAATCAACCCGAACGCAAACCGAACAAAAACAAAAAGCACAAAAACCACAATCATCGCCCCCAGACCCCTCAACAGGCTTTCCGCAACATGAAACTCTCTCCGAACACCGCCGAAGAAAAAGACCGCCCGGGTCTCAAAGATCTCGGCAAACTCCTCGAAGAACAACAAAAAGGGAATTAGAAACTACACAATTCCCTGACCCCTATAACGCCCCTGATTTTTCGCGCTCACGCTTTACCTCTATTACTCCCCTGTTATATAATAAAAGGGAATTAAGGAGAAAAACAGATATGCCTTTAACCTACACCCCTAATGGCGCCCCTGGAACCAAACTTGGCGAAGCTAGACGCACTAACGAGCTTCTTGAAAAAATCTCTAGCCAAATTGAAAAACAAACCGACCTTTTGGAAAAGCTCATCAAAGCCCAGACCAAAACCAAAAAATAAACCGCCGCATAGACAACCAACTTCGCAAACTTCGCCATCACGGGGTCCATTTTTCCGCACAGCTTTAATGTCGCACAATAACTCTTTTAAGACATTACACTTATGCTCAAAGGACGATAACTCAATCGTCTAAGAAGCAAGGTCAGCCTGCTGACAGTTACCATCTCGCTTATTCAACCCAAAGCTTTAATGGTTGCTTCTAGGCGCGGGGAGAGATGCTTTTCGTCGGGGTCTTTTTCACCTGCGAGGACTGCAACGTCTATTCCTGTCGGCGCCGACAGGTTCGTCCGTAAGGACGGTTCTGCCGGACGCCCAGCGTATGACGTTCCGGACCGCCCCGCCCCTTGGGACGCGGCGAGCGAAGCGACGTCTGGAGACCCCGACAAAAGCGCTCAACCGCAAGCCCTAGAAGCCACCGGCTAGCTTTTGTTCGGCTTCTCGCCTCAAAACCCGAACAAACCCCGCCTTTTCCCGAACACCCGCCCAAAATCCGCCAAATTCCGCTTTTCCCCACTTCCCCGCTGTTCTCGAGAAAAAATCTCGCCAACCACCCGCACTTTAAAAACACGATTCTAAAAATTTCATAAACCGCTAGAACAAAAACCGAACAAAATAGGGAAATATAAAAAATAAACCCGTTAATCACCCGCCACAAAACCTCGCTCCAGCCAACCCGCCCCACTCAAGCCAAAAAAAGACCTCGGTTTTCACCAAGGTCATTTAAATTTCATCAGTCAGCCTTCACACTCAGCCTAATTCCCTCATGCGTCACATATAAAACTTCCAATAACAGACCACAACAATCAGCGCAACCAAAGCGCCAATCATCATCGCCCATTTCCCATCCTCATCAATCTTCTTCAGTCGTTGCCCCGACTCAGTAAGCTCATAAAGCTTTTCATCTTCAGTCATTTCCCATCTCTTCGGCTTGTTCAACAGCGACGGCGCGCTAGTCATCAATTCGGACATTTCATCCTGAAGCTCCCATCTCGCAGCCATCTTAATCTGCTCTCTACGATCATGCATAGCCATCCGATAAACCACCCAGAACAAAAACCCGCCAAACGCCACAAACAAAACCGACAACAAAAGCGCCTTCAGAAACATCTTACCCCCTCCTAAATTTCAGCTAACTGATTTTAAAGAACCATAACATTACTATTATAACACATTTCCCGCAAAAAATCCACCCCACCAAACCGCAACTACTTCCAGTACGCCTTCCGCTCAATCCTCACGTCTATATATTCGCAACTCTCAATCCCCTGCCCCTTAAGATACTCAATCACCCGCAAAGCATCCTCCGCCGTCACCGCCGCATTCCTGTCCACCGACACTTTCACCAACCCGTTAAACCCCTCAACTTCAAGATCAATCTCCCTCATTTTCCCTGTCGGAATATGCGCTCGCACAATTTTCATCTCTTTCAGGGTAAACTCTTCCTCAAGATTATAAATCAACTCTTTCACGCGCGAGCTCAATTTTTCCGCCCTCTTCCCTGTCGCATCATCAATCACCTCCACGTTCGGTTCCACTTCGACCACGACCACCTCCTCTTTCTTCGACATCCAAGCAATCCACTCCGTAAACGCCCTCACCCCGAGATAAATCATCGCCGCTCCGAGGCAAATCACCGCCAAGACCGACAAAACTTTCCGTTTCCGAATCACTCGCCTCGCTCGTTCCCTCTCCGAATCCGAAGTTACTCGTTCCCTTTTCGCCGCAATCGTCTTACCCGCTTGCATTATTTCTCACCCCCGCCGCGAACCTCACGAACCTCTTTTTGCGCAGATTGCCCCCGCGCTCTAATAGCCGCCTCACCCCTGTTTTTTCCCACAGAAACCACAATCTCCGCCAACTTTTTCGCCGCATCCAATTTCGCCTCTTCGTGCAACTTCGCCGCCAATTTCGCCCGCTCGGACGGTCTCCGCGAAAGTTCTAAAATCTCGTTAAGAAGCAGTCGCGGCTTCGCCAACA
Organism: uncultured Candidatus Saccharibacteria bacterium; assembly: GCA_964425805.1. Lineage (GTDB taxonomy): Bacteria > Patescibacteriota > Saccharimonadia > Saccharimonadales > Saccharimonadaceae > Nanosyncoccus. Next base: position 8,780 of record CAYRNS010000003.1, on the reverse strand, counting down.
TTTTCTCATCATCAATCACTCTCGCCGCCGCCAACCCCGCCAACCGCTCTGCGTTTTTCGTCTGGTGTCCACCCGCCAGCTCCGCAAACGGCACCAAAATCACCGCTTTAGAAAGCGACGCCAGTTCCGCAATCGTCGTCGCTCCCGCCCGTGAAACGACAATATCCGCCGCTCCGAGTAGTTCCGCCATGTTCGAGTTAAACTCCCACATCCTAAACCCGCTCTTCAACTTCGCATCCTCCCAAACTTCATACTTCTTCAACTCTGTCATCTCCTCATAATGCTTTCTCCCCGCGACCAGTCCCACGTCCACGCTTTTCAAAAGCTCCGGCAAAATTTCGGAAACCGCCCTGTTCAAATGTTCCGCCCCTTGACTCCCGCCCGTCACCACCACCAACGGCTTCTTAGAACAAAAACCGAACGCTTTCCGCAGACTTTCCTGCCGCGCTGGCGTCACCTTTCTGAACTCCTCAGAAATCGGCGTTCCCGTCCACACCCACTTTTCCCGCCCAGGAATCGCCTCTTCAACCACCTCTCGACTTCCGTCACCCAAAACTCGTTCAACTTCTTGCGTCGCAGAAAACCTCGCCCCCATCGCCACCACCCTCGCGTGCGACATCAATAACCGATTCGCCAGCCCCGGCGTCGCATCACTCTCATGAATCACGTACGGAATCTTGAACGCTCTCGCCGCCAACCCAACCGGCAACCCGACAAACCCGCCTTTCAAAAACACCACATCCGGTCGCTCTTTCATAAACAAAAACCGGCAGAAACTCTGCACCACCCCCGCCAAAAACCCAAAAAGCCCCAAAATATTCTTAAACACCAAATCTTTCAGCGTCACCCGCCACAGCCGAAAATAATCCGCAAATTTCCACCCCGCATACCGCCTAAACTTCCCGCTCAAAACTTTCCGCACCCGCATGTTTAAGTCTCCACCTTTCTTCCCTAGTACCGTCAGCTTCAAAACATTTTTATAATATTTCCGGTCGGTCCAAAATTCAATCCTCGTTCGCGGATTTTCCGCCAAAATCTCTCGCACCACCGCAATCGCCGGCGTAATATGCCCCCCGCTTCCGCCCCCAACAACCAGCACTTTCATCGCACCCCTACTCCTCTCCCCCGTCCACGAGAACCCTCATATAATCTTCCCTTCTTCAAATGCGAATTAGCAAACTTCGCTTGTTTTAATTCTTTCTCCCTCTTAGTATAGCACGAAAGTTGCGTTACAATCCCCAGCGCCACGGTCACAAACATCATACTCGTCCCACCATAAGACAATAAAGGCAGCGTAATCCCCGTCAGCGGAATCAGTCCTGTCATCGCCATAATATTCACCGCCATCTGCACTGCCACCCAAGCGAACACCCCAACCGCAACCAGCCTCTTCTCGTCATCCGCCCCCAGTTCCGCCACGCGCATTACTCGCGTCAGCATCACCACAAACACCCCCACCACCACCGTCAGCCCAACAAACCCAAACGTCTCCCCCATCACCGCGAATACCGAGTCGTTAATACTCTCCGGCAAATACCCCGTCGCCTGCACGCTGTTCCCCACTCCAACCCCCGTCAGCCCTCCGGTGCCAATCGCAATCATCGCATTCTCAATATGATACGTGTCCGCCCCATCCCCATTAAAAAACGTTTTCACCCGCTCCACGCGGTGCGGACTCGTCACAATCACCATCACCCCCGCCACTAAAATCCCCATCAGGATCATCAAAAACTTCTTCAACTCCACCCCGCTCGCAAAAATCGTCGCAAGGATAATCGCAATCAAAACCACGCCCGTCCCAAGGTCTTTCTGCACCACCACCACAAAGAACAGCGACAATAGCGAAAACACTCCCGCCGGCAGCCAAAAATCACTCGAGTTAAGCTTCCCCTCTGCTTTCCGACTCGCGGTCAACTGCGACAAGTACAAAACTAGCCCCAGCTTCAAAAACTCCGCCGGCTGTAAACTCCCAAAACTGCCAATATTAATCCACCGGCACGCCCCCAGTTCGCACTTCGCCAGCCCCGACCCTGCTTTCGCGAGCGCCCAAAGCCCCGCCGACAAAACCAAGCCGAGAATCATCACCCACTTCCCATATTTCTTCGTCTTCTCATACGGTAGCTTAAACGCCGCCACGAACGCCACAATCGATAAAACCACATTAATCAGCTGCCTAACAAAAAAATGATTCTCAGAAATATCCCCGCCATACGCTGCATTCAAAAAATTCGCCCGCATCGGTCCAATCGCATAAATAATAATCAGCCCCGCCATCAAAAGCAGCAAGGTCATAAATACAATCACTCGATCACAGCGATGCTTCCTCATACATAACCATTATATCATAAGAATTGCTTGATTTTAGATGAAGTTCAAGGAGACGGGAGTAACGGAACGAGCCGTACTTGAAGTACGGTGAGTGAGTAACGCACCCGTCGACGCAGAAATTCGCTAAAATCAAGCGATTCCACAAGCAGAAGCGATAAACAGCCCGAGCACCGCGGCTATGCCGGCAATCACCCAAAACCTCATCACAATCTTCGCTTCCCCCCACCCTTTCGCCTCAAAATGATGATGAATCGGCGCAGAAATAAAAATCTTCCGGTGGAAAAACTTCTTCGACGACATTTGGAGCAGCGACGACCCCGCCTCAATCACCAGCATCAATCCAATCACTGGCAAAAGCAAAAATGCGTTCGTCATCATCGCTACCACACCCAGCCCCGCCCCGAGCGCAAACGACCCCGTGTCCCCCATCATAAACCGTGCCGGTGGCACGTTAAACCAAATATACGACAGCAGCCACCCGACGACTGTCATACAAAACGCAAACAACATCCACTGCCCTTGGAACAGCGCAATCACCCCATACGCCCCATACGCCATCATCATCAGCCCCCCGGCAAGCCCATCAAGCCCATCAGAAATATTCGTCGCATTCCCCGTCGCCACCACCGCAAACGCAAACAGAATAATCATCCCAATCACGCCAATATCAAAGCTCCCCACAAACGGCACCATCACCGCCGTCCATCCCAACTTCGTCGCAAAGAACCAACCGAGCACCGCCCCCACAATAGAAATCAACAGCAGCTTCGACCCCGCGCGCAACCCCGCCGCGCCCTCTCCGCTACCAAACACATTAATCAAATCATCAACAAACCCGACCGCCGCCCCGCCGAGAAATCCCGCCAGTGGCAACCACGTCTGCCCGCGGTCAAGATTACAAATGAGCGTCACAATAGAAACCACCACCACCCCGATAATCCCCGCCATCGTCGGAAAATGTCGCTTAAACTTATGTGCATGCAACTTCGTCATAATCGGCAACGCTTCCCCTTGCGCCGTCGTCTTCTTTTGCTTCTTCCAAAACTTATATTTATACGCAAAATATGTATACACCGGTGTCAAAAACATCGACAACAAGAACGCGCCGAGCGCCAAAATCAAGCCATAAAACATTTCATTATTCAGCTCGGTCTTCCACATATTCTTCTATTTTACTCCATTTCGTCCGACTTTACCATACCCGCCACATTACAAAGCTCTACGCTCCCGGCTTAATCTTCAAATAATCAATCAAGAACTTAGAAATCTCCGTAAACACCGGCAACGCCGTTGCCTGCCCACTCGACTGCGTTCCGTCTTTCCAAATTTTCAACATCACCAAATACTGCGGCATTTCCCCCGCCGCCCCGCCAAACCCCGCATACGTCGCAATCGTATCGTTCGGGTCATAAACCCCGTCATGCAAAACCTCAACCGTCCCCGTCTTCCCACCGATATAATACCCTGCCGGGTCATCCCCCGTCGTCCGCCACCAGCTTCTCGTCCCCCAAAGCATCTGCCGCATCTGCGCGCTCGTCTCCTCAGAAACCGCCCGTCTGACCGGCGTCGCCGTCTCCTTTTCTTCATAAGTTCCGTCCGGGTTTATATACCCTTTCACAATCGTCGGCGCATAAAACTCTCCCCCGTTTATCATCGCCGCATATCCGCTCGCCACTTGCATCGTCGTCACCAAAAGCCCGTACCCAAACGTCATGTTCGCGTAGAGCGAATCCCGTCCGTCCCCCTCGACCGGATCATTCACCAATCCCGTTGACTCATACAGTTCAATCCCCGTCGCCTGCCCCAGCCCAAACTTATTCACGTAATAATCATACAGCGTCTTCCGCCCTTTCTCATTGATGTTCTCTTCCCCACCCAGCCACCTTAAAACCTGCGTGCTCCCTACGTTCAAGCTATAATTAAGCGCCGTCTGCATCGACAACACGCCCGACCCCATCGTCGTCGCGTTAGAAATCGGCCACCCATCCACGATAATCGTATCCGTATTATAATACGTCGAATTCGCATTCATCACCCCCTCCTCAATCCCCGCCGCAAACGTAAACCCCTTGCACACACTTGCCGGCGAATAAGGCTCCGTCAACGCTCCGTTCGTATACACGCTCGCATCCGTCACATTACCATAGTCATACGGGTCATACCCCGGTAAATCCACCATCGCCAGCACTTCCCCGTTCCGCGGGTTCATCACCACCACACTTCCCTGGTCTTTGCCGAACTCGTCCATCTTCTGCTGCAAAATTTCCTCAACTTTCGCTTGAATGTTCCGGTCAATCGTCAAAACCACGCTCTTCCCGTCCACCGCCGGCTCACGAATATTATCTTTTCCAATCGACAGTGCCACATTGTTCACGTCCGCAATCGTCTTCAGCCGTCCGTCCGTCCCCGACAAAGTCTCGTTGAGCGACCCCTCAACGCCATATTGCCCAACCCCGTCCTCGTTCACAAACCCTAGCAGCCTCGCCGCCAGCGTCCCCTCTGGATACACCCGCTTCGTGTTCTCCTGCAAATACATCCCCGTCACGCTTTCTTCTCGCAATTTCACCGCCTTTTCTCGCGGCACATTTCTCGCTACCACAAAATACCGTCGCGTCCGGTCTTTCACGACTTCCGCAACGTTTTCGACCGTCAAATACGGCTTCAGCTCCTCCGTAAAAATCGTTCGCTCAACCTCCTCTTCTTCCGCCACCATTGGGTCCAAAATCACCGTAAACACTTTCTCGTTCATCACCACCGCCACCTTTTCGCTCCCATCCATCATATAAATCTCCCCCCGCTTCGCCTTGATTGTATTTTCAAGCGTATGTTGCGCCTCCGCTTTCGCCACCCACTCCCCCTTTTGGATAATCTGAATCATAAACAACCGCGCCACAATCACCCCCGCCACAACAAACAACCCCCACTTCAGAATCTTCAGTCGCTTCTTCTGCGCATCATCCATCTTACGCTTATTATATCACAAACAAACCCTCTCCAAAAATCTCCCTCGCTTATGCTTTCAATTTTCCTCAATTTGCGATAATATCTTCTCCAGAGGGTGTGGGAAAGTGCAAGAAAGTATGACTTCGGGTCATACACGAAATTCGCACCTCCCCACTCTCTTTTTTTAGCTCCCGACCCACCCGCCTTTCATCCGCCATAAAAAAGAGGGCTTGGCCCATCTGCATTACCGCAGCAGGTCGCCCTCATTACTATCATATTAACGTATTTAACGCCTAATGTCAAGTAATCGCTCGTCCTTAGTAATCAATAATAATCTTTTAATACTGCAAGATTTAGAAAATCTACTAATAGCCTCTGCTTCTGCTCGAGCAGCAGGTAGTTTTATTCTTCTTAAATCAAGAACAATTTTATCAGCCTGCTTACCTGCTTTATGAAATTGTCTCGCAATAGTAGAACTACCAGAACCCTCTGGCGATTTTGCCTCCCATATTGAACCACCTATCAAAAAATCAGGGTTCTTTGTTTTCGGGCAGTTTGTTGGTCTTATCACTTCAACATTAAACTCATATCTAGCGAGATAATAAATAGTATCATACTCATGCGCCTCAAGATGTACACCCCTCGTATCAACTCTTCCCAGCTTCGCTCTATCAACCAAGTTCAACTCAGTAATTTTCAACGACTTTCTCTTCATACGCATAATTATACTTTATACCTCTATAATCTCAAATCATAATCACAATAAAACTCCCCTCTTCCCTTTTCATCCCACTTATGTTATAATACCCTCACGAGATGCAAATCGGCGCTGCCGAAAGCAGCTAAGGCTAGCCATAAACCGCCTAGAAATTCGCTTTCGCCTCCGATCCTCACTGGGAATACAGAAGCGCCCTTTTCGCGCGGCAAAGCCGGCTTAACGCCACCGCCCTTAGGTAGACAGCGTAAGCGCCAACCCTCTTAGACGACAAGACAACAAGCGCAAGACGGCACTATCAAACCGCGCGGGGAGGTCAAAGACCTGACTACAGCCTACGGACTCTAGTCTCCTAAAAGACGCTTCTCAAAGGCTACTCCGAGTCTCTATCCCCTTTACCGGCAACTACAATTGGCAGAACGGTAACCTTAACAACCGTGGCACGAACGGCAACTTCTGGTCGTCTACGGTCAACAACACAACCAACGCACGGAACTTGAACTTCAACAGTACCAACGTCAACCCGCAGAACAACAACAATAAGGTGAACGGCTTAACTGTACGTTGCGTGGCTCGGTAGTTCCTCCTTCCCGTACTCCAAGCCGAGGACTCTCGTAAACCAAAATCCCCGTAAAGTTTTACGGGGATTTCTATATATTATATTCCATCCCCACTTTCTCAAACATCTTCATCTGCGTCCGCACTCCGTCCACATGCACCAAAATCCCCATATAAGAAATCAACGAATCAAGGTCAAGCCTCCCCTGCTGATACCTCACCAGCGCCCTCTGATAATTCCTAATAATCCTCTTCCCCGGCACCACCCTCCCGGGATACACCACCATCCCCAAAAACGGCGTCCCCTTAGAAACTTCCTGAATCCGCGTCTTCCTCGGATGCAGCGTCAGCCCAATCTTCGTCAAATAATCCCGAATCGTCGCAAGGTCTTGCTTCGCTTTTTCCAGCTCCTCCGGTTTCACAATCAAATAAAAATCGTCGACATATCTCCCATAATGCTTATACCCAAGGTCAAATTTCACAAACCTGTCCAGCTTATCAAGATATATGTTCGACAACAGTTGCGAGCTGAGATTCCCAATCACAATTCCCTTTCCGGGCGGTTGCCCAAACAAACTCTTCGACTTCGGCAAAATATCCCACCTTTTCAAATCGCCCCTCCGCATCACCCCGTCGACCGGATTATCAAAAATCACTTCTTTCCAAAGATATTTATATATATTATACTGCGGTCCTTTTTTCGGAAACTGTCGATCCAGTCCCCAGCAAATCCGCTCAAACAACCCCTCTCTCGGTAGGCTCATAAAATACCCCTGAATATCCATCTTGAGACAAATCGCCTCTTCCGTATAATTATTCGTCGCCGAACGCACGTGCTTTGCAAACCTTTTCACTCCAAACAACGTCCCTTTCCCCACCCGACAAGAATAACAATCATAAATCAATCTCTTGTCCCACCACTCCGACACCCCGTTAAACAGCATATGATGAATCACCCGGTCTCGAAACGGCGCCGCAAAAATCTCCCGCATCACCGGGTCGTTCACGATAAACGCAATCCCGCTGCTCGGGTGATAATTCCCCTCCAAAATATCGTCGCGCAATCTTAATAAATTCTCCGTCATCCTCATTTCAAACACTTGCTCGTCATTCGTCGACCGCTTCGCTCGCCGCGCTTCATAAAAAGCTCGCGTCAACTCCGCCATCAACCAGCTTCGAATGTCGTCTCTCGCCCCATATACGCTCGTCCACTCTTCGCCGTACTTTACTTCATACATATCTTCAGTTTTCCCGAACTCACCATTTTCTCAACCATCTTTCTCTCCGCCGCCAGCTCCGCCAGCGCTTCCGCAATCAGCCCAGAAAGCGACATACACTTCTCAATATTCCAAAGCCCAAGTTCGGAAATCAGCGCCAAGCTCGCCGCCGCAAAATTGAGTTTCTTCTCAATTTCGTTCACTCCGGTCTCAAACGGCAAATTTTCTCGACAAACGAGAATAAAAATTTTCCCCGCCGACCGAATTTCGTCCATCATCTTATCTGCAAACACCGCCCGACAAAAAGTATCCGACTGCTCACAATAGAGTTTAAACGCCAGTTTCATCGTATCGTTCAACCTCGCGTGCGTCTTCGGCATCGGCACCGCTTTGAGAATCGCGTTCGCAATTTGCTGTCGCTTGATGTCTTGCTCGTGCAAAATCAAGTCATACATCTCCCCCGTCAATTTCTCTTTCAGCACAAACGTCAGCAAATCTTTCGTTTCCGACTTCATCGCCGTCAGACTCGAATCTTTCAGCGCTGCTTTGTAGAACGCGAGGTTCTTCACAGAAACAATTCCCTCTTTTGATTTGAAACGATAGTCGGTGTCTTTCTTCAACGGAATCCGGAGTTTGAGAGCCGGCGCCACTTTGTTCGCCAAGATTACCGCCGAATGCCCCGCCACAATCCAAAAACCGCCCATCCCTCTCGCGAACATGACCTTGTCATAATTCTTTTCCTCAAGAGTGAGCAGTTTTTCTTTGCGGACATAGTACTCCGCACGTTCTTTGGCTTTAGATTCTCCTTTTCCTTTGGGTTGTGATGTTTTTGGCATTTTGCCTCTCTCCTCCCAACATATTACTTATCTAAATTTTCTTTTCTATTTTTTGTTTTCTTTCCGAAGTGTATTCCCGAATTACTTCACTTTGTTTTTCACAAATTCCATAACTCGGGAATACGGGAAGGAGGAACTACCGAGCCACGCAACGTACAGTAAAGCCGTTCACCTTATTGCTGC
>CAYRNS010000002.1:0-56560 GCA_964425805.1 uncultured Candidatus Saccharibacteria bacterium | reverse complement strand
ATCAAATCGCGATTGCGGCGCGGGCGGGGACGGACCCGGCGATGAACCCGTCGCTCGCGATGGTGCTTGAGAAAGCGAGGCTCGCGAATATGCCGAAGGCGAATATCGAGCGGGCAATTGCTCGCGTTGCGGATAAGTCGGCGGCGGCGTTGATTGAGGAGGTTTACGAGGCTTACGGTCCGGGTGGCGTTGGAATTATTATCGAAGTAGCGACGGACAATAAAAACCGGACGATGCCGGAAGTGCGTCATACTTTAGACAAAAACGGCGGGCGAATGGCGGAGCCAGGGTCGGTGATGTTTCAATTTAAGAGGAAGGGCGTGATAGAAATTTCCGAGAAGGGTGATGATGCGACGATGGTGGCGCTAGAAGCAGGGGCGGAAGATGTGGTTGACGAGGATGAAGGGACGGTGATTTATACGGAAGCGTCGGATTTGATGAAAGTCAGGCAGACGTTAGCGGATAGCGGAATGACGGTGACTTCGGCGGAGCTACAATACGTCCCGACTTCGTATGTGCCGGTCGAAGGGGAAGCAGGGGAGAAGCTAGAGAAACTATTATCGGCGGTAGACGACTTAGACGACGTGACGAACGTTTATACTAACGCGGAGTAGATTAAGTTTTAATTCTATAATTTAGGGTTTTAGGGTGGGGCCTGATGAATTTTTGAGAAAATTAAAGGATTTACGATTCAGAGGGGTAGAGGACCAGATTTTTAAGGCTTATTTTATTGAAAATAAGCGCGGGCTAAATGAGCTAGCGGAATACGTTGGGGTGCCACATTCGACGGTTTGTCGGCATCATCAGACAGTTTCGGAAATAAAAAATGATTATATCGAGTTTTTGGTGTTTAAATTTCGCAAAGAGTTCGAGGAAGCGAGATGTAAGGCGGAGCTTGGGCAAGCGATTTCTTTCTTTTTGATGTTTATAGTGAAAAACAAGAAGTTTTTGAGGGGATTTTTTCAGGAGGGAGCGGGAGAGATGATTTTTCGGATTTTGAGGTGGCTAAGAGACGAGAAGGGGATGGACTACCGAGTTTTGGAGGAGGGACTTTTGATAAAGGGGTTTGGGTATGGGATGTATGCGATTTTGGAGGATTGGAGCGAGCGGGAGTTTAGGGAGACGGAGATGAGGGCGGTTTTTCGGAGGATTGTGGGGCTGGTGGAAATAATTGAGAAGATGAAAGGGGTTTAAAAATGGCGGATTTAGGGTATAATGGAGGAAAGGAGTTATTTTTATGCAAAATTTAACGAAGATTTTTCTAGTTTTAAATTCGGGATCGTCGAGCGAGAAGTTTTCGCTCTATGAGGGGGAAGACGAGGTCTGTTCTCTGTATTTCGAAGGGATTGAGGAGAACGGAGCGAAGAAATTTATCTGTACGATTACGCGGGCAGACGGGAGCGAGGAGGTTGTCGATAAGAAATGGGATTCGCTCGACGTCGCGTTTAAAGAGGCGAAGGCGATTTTTGAGAAAGAAGGGTTTATTAATGAGGCGCATCCGCTCGACGGGATTTTGGTCCGGGTCGTTGCGGCGGGAAAATATTTCTCGTCGAATCACATCGTCGATGATGAGACAATGAAAGAGCTTGAGAAGGTACAGGTAACGAATCCTTTGCATGTGCCAGGGACGGAGCGGGGAATTCGAAATGCGCGCGAGACGTTCGCGGGAGTGCCGGTACTGGTAATGAGTGATTCGGAGGCTTTGACGTCTGAATTTCGGCGAGATTCGGCTTACGCTTTACCGCGGGAGATTATTGATGAATTTGATTTAGGGCGCTGGGGGGCGCATGGTGCGTCGTATGGATATATGATGGGGCGAATTCCGGAATTAGGACTTCTTGAAAAGAAAATGGTAGTTTGTCATCTCGGGTCGGGCTGCTCGGTTACAGCGCTGGTCGACGGGAAACCGGCTTATACGTCGATGGGCGAGACACCTTTAGAAGGGCTAATGTCTTCGACGCGGACGGGGTCGATTGACCCGACAATCGGTGCGTTACTCGGCGAGAAGCTTGGCGCGGCGGAAGCAATTAAACTGATGAATAAACAGTCGGGTCTACTCGCGATGGCGGGATCGAACGACATGCGTGAAATTATTGCAGGAGCGGAAGAAGGAAACGCGGATGCAGCGGCGGCGTTTGATTTGTTTGTCGACGGAGTGGCGGGGAAAATCGGCGAATTTGCGGCGAAAATGGGAGGAATTGACGCGATTGTGTTTACAGCGACGATTGGAGAGAGGTCGATTCCGGTGCGAAATGCGATTATCTCGAAATTAGAGTTTATGGGCTTTAAGATTAATAATAGTGTTTCGCTCGATAAGTCGAAGGGATATGCGAACGTAGCGGAAGAAGGGTCGAAGCCGATTTACGTTATTCCGACTAATGAAGCGGCATATATGATTAAGAAAGCCTCGGAACTCATCGACAATCAATAAAAGTTTAAAAAATTAGCACTCGGGGGTTTACAGTGCTAATTTTTGTGCTATAATAGGGGGAGAAAAGGAGATAACAGATATGAGTTTGAAACCATTGAAAGATAGAGTGGTGGCGAAGATTGAGAAGCCGGCGGAAAAGACGGCGGCAGGGATTTTGCTCGGAGATACGAAGGAGAAACCAGCTTATGCGGTAGTCGAGGCGATTGGTCCAGAGGTCTCGGCGGTAAAGAAGGGGGATAAAATCGTTTATAAGGAATACTCGACAACTGAGGTAAAGGTAGAAAAAGAAGAGTATATTATACTGAAAGAGGAAGATATTTTAGCGACTTTGTAGAGGTTTGAGTTGTGGAAAACTATGTGGAAAACATTGTGAATAAACCTGTGGAAAACTATTTAAATTGATAAAAAGGAGAAAAAATGGCTAAAAAGATTTATTACGAGACTGAGGCGAGAGAAAAGGTGCTCTCGGGGGCGAAACAACTTTACGACGCAGTGAAGGTAACGTTCGGGCCGAAGGGAAAGAATGTGATTATTGAGAAAGAGTATGGTGCGCCGGTGATTACGCACGACGGGGTGACAGTTGCGGAGGCGGTAGAGCTACCGTCGAAGGATGAAACTCTAGGCGAAGCAGTTGGAGCGAAACTGATTAAGACTGCGGCGCAGAAGCTTAATAAAGTCGCAGGGGACGGGACGACGACGGTTACGGTTTTAACCTATAATATATTGAACGAGGCAAATAAACTGATTGCGGCGGGGGTGAACCCGATGGAGCTTCGGAAGGGAATCGAAAAAGCCGGGGCGGAAGTCGTAAAGGGGATTGAGAAAGTTGCGGAGAAAATCGACGGGGATTCGGATAAGGTCGCGGAAGTCGCTACAATTTCTGCAGGGGATGCGGAAATTGGGAAGTTAATTGCGGAAGTGATTTCGAAGATTGGAAAAGACGGAGTGGTGACGGTCGAGGCAGGACAAGGACTCGAGATGGAAGAGGAAATCGTCGAAGGATTTTCTTACGATAAGGGTTATGCATCGCCGTTTTTCGTGACGGATGTGAACCGGCAGGAAGCGATGGTCGAAAAACCAGTTATTCTAATTACTGATAGGAAGATTTCGTCGGCGAATGATATTTTGCCTTTGCTTGAGAAGGTTGCGACTTCGGGGAAGAAGGATTTGGTGATTATTGCTGAGGAGGTTTCGGGAGAAGCTTTGTCGCTTTTGGTGCTTAATAAACTGAAGGGTGCGTTTAACTCGCTAGTTCTCAAGGCGCCTTCTTTCGGAGATAGGCGAAAAGAGATAATGGAAGATATCGCGATTTTAACGGATGCGACGGTGGTATCGGACGATAAGGGGCTGAAGCTCGAAGAGGTGGGACTAGAAGTACTTGGGTCGGCGGCGAAAATTATTGCTGAGAAGGACACGACGACGATTATTAAGGGAGCAGGTGATGCGAAGGCAGTAAAGGCGCGAATTGAAACGATTCATTCGCTGGCGTCGATGGCGAAGTCGGATTACGAGAGAGAAGAATTTGAGAAGCGAGCGGCGGCGCTGTCGGGTAAAGTCGCGGTAATTAAGGTAGGCGGAGCGACTGAGACGGAAATTGACGAAAAGAAGTTTAGAGTAGACGACGCAGTAGCGGCGACGAAGGCGGCGCTTTCTGAAGGTATCGTCGCGGGAGGCGGGGTAACGCTGGTTAATCTTGCGAATAAGATTTCGGGGGCGAGCGCGGGAGCGAGAATCGTACGTGAAGCTCTTAAGGCTCCGTTTATTCACATTATGGAAAATGCAGGGTTAAACGCGCAGGCGCTTCTCGCTGAAGTTGAGCGAGGTTCTAAAGACGGGTTTGGGATTGACGTGATGAATCCGGATAAGGGATTAATTGATCTAAAGAAAGCGGGAGTAATCGACCCAGCCAAGGTAACCAAGGAAGCAGTTAAGAATGCGACTTCGATTGCGGCGACGGCGATTACGATGGGGGCGTTGATTGTTGATATCCCCGAAGAGAAACCAGCTAACACGCCGGAAATGTATTAAATAAGCTAAATCAACATTTTCTCAGCGGTAAAATTGCGTCAAGATAAAAATTACAACATTCGTCGGGTCTCGAACTGGTGCTGTCCAGTTCTCGAACCGGAAGGTTGTAATTTTTATATGAGCAATTTTACATGCTTCGAAAGATGTTGATTTAATTTATTTGCTCAGCTTACATCTTGTCGATAGATTCGACGAGGTAGAGGAGGGCTTCGGCGCGCTCGGTTTCATTGGAGATTTCGCGGGCGGCGCGGTAAGCTGGTTCTAGAACAGTGTAATCTTTTAAGACGTCAAAAATGTCGCGATAGATTTTGAATTTTTGGGAACTATTCATGCTGATTTTGTCGAGGAGCGGGACAAGGTCGCGGAGGGCGGCTTTTTTAACTTCGCTGGTATTCATGGTGTCGGGGATAGGCTCGATTTCGGATTCGGGAAAAGCTGGAACAGGCTCAGCAGGAGTTTCTGGGACGACTGGAGCGAGAGGAGCTTCTTCGAAAGAGGGGGAGTGCATGGAAGAGATTGATGGAGTTGGGAAAGGTCCATTTGGCTCACCAAGTTCGCCAGTATCGCCTTCGGGTACTGAAGACGGAGCGGCGACTGGATCAGAAAAAACTGGATCAATGCTAGTTGTTTTAGTTATATCGTCAATTGCTTTTTGTAGATCATTGTCTACGGTTTGAGTTTGCTCCATTTTGCCCACCTTTTTTAAATAATATTATTAGACTTATGTTTATAATAGCACAGATTTTTTAAATACGCAAGAAATTTACGATTTTATCGAGAAAATCTAATTTTACGTCTTCCATTGGGAGTCTGGCTCCCAGAAAGTCGACGATTTGTTCGCCGGAGCCACCGGGGAAATAGACTTTTACGGAGAGGCCGAAACGTTTTTTCGGAATTAGAACAGCGGAGAAATGCGAATCTTCTTTTAAAATCCCAAAGGCTCGAAAATCTTCGAAGCTAAAAGTACGAGAACCTTCTTTTAGGCCATCTTTGTCGAGCTTGTAGTGAATCTTACGAGGCGGGCGCAGAGAAGAGATTAAAATAGTAATAATGCTTAAAATAACGAGGGCGAGAAAGGTCCACCATTTGAGAAAAATAGCGAGGACGCTAAGTCCACCGCCGATAACAAAAAGACCTAAATACCATACGAAATTATGGTCTCTAATAATATATTCTTCGCCTTCCCAGGAAATCGGTTGCAAGGGTTTTGCCATAATCATATTATAACACAGTGGGAGTAAATTTGAAAATTTGTTTTTAGTAGGAAAAATTGAAGAAATATGATAGAATAGGTTTATTGGAGGGTTACCCAAGTGGTCGAAGGGGACTCATTGCTAACGAGTTAGTCTGGAGCAATCTGGAGCGAGGGTTCGAATCCCTCACCCTCCGCCACAGATAGTTTAGGGGGATTTTTTTAGTATTCAAAATTCTCGGCGAGTTTTTTGGCTTCTTCAGAGAAAGGGGAAAGGGCATAATCGAAATCGCGAGTTTCGCCTTCTTTTATTGTGAATTCTTCACCTTCGGGGAAAAACCCGGCGCGGATAATCGCGACAGAGTGGTCGCCAGGGGTGACGTGGACGAGCCCGGAGGAAATGTCGATTGGCTCGCCGTCGAGGAGAACTGTAGCGTCGGAGGGCCGAACGAAAAAACGAAGTTTGGCAGAATAGGTTGAGTCGTGATTAGTTTTTAAAAGTATTATAATTATGATTGCGACTATGATGATAAAGACTGTTATTATCGAAAAAACAAAATAACGTTTCTTTGATGAGTTTGGGTTGGGTGTGTTATTATACATTTTTAATCCTCTTCTCCCCGGTCGGGGCCTTTAATTATATAGGTTTTTTTAAAACTGTCAATCTCTATCGTTAAATTCATCGCTTCTTTTTTGATAGTCAAGGTATGAAATGAGCCATAAGAATCTAAGATTCTTAAAGAATAGTTTTCGTTTTTAGTATCAAGTGCGACATAGCTAATACCTGCGCCAGAAGGATAGAGCGAAGCGAAGTATTCATTGATGCCTTCTTCGGTTGCGCTTAAGGTATATTTGTCAAAATCTTCTGTTAAAACGTAATTGAGACTTTCTGATAAAAATACAGTTTCTTCAAAATTTCCGTATGCGTTTTCTGGGGAAAAGCGAGGGGCATGGGTTTTAAAAATAAGAATTAACAAAATTATAATAAGAGTTAAGGATAGTATTGTAATGATAAGCTTCGTCATTCTTTTCTTTTTGTACATGAGCCTCCTTTTAATTTCTTATAGTAAATGGATCACCATATTTATTGTTGCCATATCTAATGATACACCAAAAGATTTTGTCTGAAGCGCCTCTTCTGGTTAATTTTGTTTTTCCTGGGATGAGCTGGTCGACGTTACTTTTTGTCAGGCTTTGACGATTGCCATTTGTATCATAGAAACCGGTAATGTTGTATTTGTATCCAGGATAGTTGAATTCTAAGGTGTCGTGACCGACTACCTTTGGAGGAAGAATTCGATTTCCGTTTACAACGACATCTCTTACGGCATTGATACCTCTTTCTTTGGCTTGACTGGCGCTAAGCCCCGAAAAAGGAGTTGCATACCAACCGGTGGTTCGAAACCAATTCCAGAAGTTTTCAGTGGTATGAGGCTCGTTGGGTTTTTTGCTTTCATACAAGTTGACAATCTGGGTTGCCTCTGCTTTACAACCGATAACTGAGCCGCAGTTTTCTTTTTGCACGCGATGGGCAACTAATTTGATTTGGGTTTCGGTTAGGTTATACTTTGTCCCTGGGAAGATAGTTTTATCGTCGCATCCGTTGCCGTCGATGAAGGTTGCGTCGGCTTCGGAGGTGGCTATTTTGCCTCCAGTTGAATCTGTAGGGACGCAGGGTTGTGAGGTTGCAGGGGTTGAGGAGACTTTGCCGGATTCGCCGAGGGTTTTTTTCGGAACCCATTTATTAGGAGATTGATTTTCGTGGAATTTAATCGATTGTCCGTCTGAGGTAATGACTAGGTTTGTGTTTCCACAATTAGAGTATTTTTTGAGTCCTAGGTTGTTGACTGCGTAGTTGACTTGTGTGCCACCACAGCTGCCACTATTTGGAACGACGATATATTGGGCACCGATTTCGCTGAAAAAGGCTTTTTCGTCGGATTTTTTGAATTGGCTATCGTTGTAGCCGTGGTGAGGCCACTTGAAAAAATGTACTTTAAGGTCAGTGCCAAGAGATTCAGCGCGTTTTTTTAGGAGTTCTAAAGCGGAGTTTTTGCCGTTTTTAATTTCGGATAGACCGTCCCATTCTTGATCGCCGGTAAACATGAAACGTTTCTTGCCATATTGCATGATGAATACGAAGGAACCTTTATTGCCTTTTCGTGGTCTAGGAGGGCCAATGATGAAGAAGCGTAAGTCGCCAACTGTTAGGATTTGAGCTTTAGTAGAAATGTCTAAAAAATTGGGAGTGAGGTTTTTCTCTTTTAGGGTGTCAAGTACATATTGAATATCTTTTGTGTCGCAGAGTTTTTCTTTGACGCAAGTGTTTAAGTTGACTGGATAATAAGTTGAACTTGTTGGTATATTTTTCACAATGACGGAATGAGATTGGATATGATTCCAGTGCGCATGAGAACCAATTAGTGCGTCGATTTTAGTTACGCCAGCGGTCTTCATGTAATTTACGAATTTCATTCCGGTGGTGCATTTTGCTCCACCGTTACATCGACCGCCGTCGATGACTACGATGGCATCTTTTGCCCGAATTAGAATGGCGTCGTCATCGTGGCCGGTGGAGAAAAAGTGAATTTCAAGCCCATCTACGTAAGGAGTGTTATTGGTTGATTGTATAGTTGTTTCCGTTGCTGATTGAGCGGTTGACCCATCTGTTCCGTCAGAAGACGTTGAGCAGTATTCTGGCAAGTTTGCGTTTGCAATGACGAATACGGTGTTTTTGGAGGTCGAACCGTTGGCGGCGGTAACTTTGATGGTTGCTTCGCCGAGAGATTTTCCAGTTACGTTACCAAATTCGTCGACGGTGGCGATAGTCTCGTCGGATGATTCCCATTTTAGTGTTTGGTCGCTAGCGTCTAAGGGTTGAAAAGTGACGATTAGTTTTTCGGATTTGCCGACGGCAATATTCGCAACGGTCGGATTAAGTTTGATGCTTTCAACGGGGATGCGACCGAAGATGACTCCGCCGGGGAGGAGCCAATTTAGGCCTGTCCACATCGCAAGGTAAACGCCGAGACCGAGGAGAATTTGGAAAAAGCGTTTTTTTGCGTTTGTGAGACGAGTGGGGTCGTTGCGGTTGGTAAGAATCTGGATACCAAAAAGGGAAATACCGATAACGCCGACGATGCCGATGCCGACAGAGAGAATATTAACTATATCCATGGCGAGATGGCGAGGGGTGCCACCGCCGAGGTTGGGACAGTCGATAAGGCTAGTCTCAACATCGCCGCAATCGGCGAAAACATTTGAGAATGATATAATTGTTGAAAAAATAAGTGTGAGTGTTACGGTCGAGAAAAGGACGGGTTTTTTCTTCACCTTTCAATTATAACACACCTTGTGCTTTTTGGCGATTTGTGCTATAAGTATAGTATGAAGAAGTTTATTAAAGTATTTGTATCAGTTTTAATTTCGGGAATCGTCGCTCTAGGCGGTTTTTCAGTGGTCTATGCGGATGGTGGTTTGACGACTTTACAAAAGGGTGCCGAAGCGGCGAGATGCGATGGATGTCCGGCGGATTTATTCGGGGAGACTGGAGCTTTTAAGCAGATTACGAATACGATTCTTTATATTGTTGGAATTATCGCGGTAATCATGTTGATTATCGGCGGTATTAAATATGTTTTGTCTGGTGGGGATGGGAAGAAAGTGACGGACGCGAAAAATACGGTGCTTTATGCGATTATTGGTCTCGTGATTTCGTTCTTCGCTTATGCAATTGTGAACTTCGTGATTACGGCGCTTCCGTCGTCGGACAAGCAGGCGAAAAATGAGACTTCGCTAGTTTTAGATTCGGTTAATGTTTAGCTTTTTGCGTCTAGGGTGCTCATAGCGAGAGTTGATAGGATGATTTTTTCGGCGCCGGCGGAGCGGAGGAGTTTTAGACAGGCAGACATTGAGGCGCCGGTTGTCCAGACGTCGTCGAAAAGAAGGTAGGTTGCGGTATGGTCGATTTTGAGCTTTTCGTTTAGGATGTAGGCGGTTTTCGCTTGCGCTTTTCGGGTTTCTTTGTCGGAGCCGACTTGGACGGAGCTAGTCTTTCGGAGGAGAAGTTTTTCGACGGAATAGTTTTTACCGCGGAGTTTGGCGAGATGTTTAGAGATTAGATAGGTGTGGTCGAGGCCGCGAGAACGAATATGCTTATTGATAGTTGGGAGAGGAACGATTTTAACTTTGCCGTCGATTACGGGTAATGTTTCGTCGAGGAGCTCGGCGAGTGGCTTTGCGAGAGCGCGGACGGAATTGTATTTTAGGTCATGAATGAGGTCGCCGATAATAGTACCTCGTTTTGTGACGACGAAAGTCGGCGGGAGAAGAGGGCAGTTTTTACAATTCCCGGTCGGATTTAGAGACTTACAATTCGGGCAATAGTTTTCGTGTTCTAAAATTATGTAATTTTTACAACGGTCGCAAAATGGCTTGCCGATACGGCTACAACTTCGACAGGAGTGGGGCGCGAGGAGGTCGAGAAGATTAGGAAATGTTGTTTTTTTTACAATATTTGGCATAATTCTCTTGATTTTATCATGGGGATGGTTTATAATAAAGCATAACAATATAAGTGGAGGAAATATGGCTCGTACAAACAGTGACGATTTGCTGATGGAGGATGACCTCGCGGCGGCGTTCCTCGGGGGGGATGAGGATTTAGCTCAGCCGGTGGAAGCTCCGCAACCTGTAGCTGAGATGCCGCAGGAACTTGGCGAACCGGTCGATGATGAGTGGGAAAATACCGACGATTTTCCTGGGCAGCTAGCAGTAGATGTCTACGAAACCGCCGATAAATTAGTTGTAAAAGCTAGAACCGCTGGCATTTCGAAATCTGATCTCGATGTCAGTATTTCCGATAATATTTTGACTATTTCGGGCGTTCTGTCTGGGGGAGAGGATGAACAAACGACGCGGTGGCATATTCAAGAATGTTATTGGGGCGAGTTCTCGCGAACAATTGCGTTACCGGTACAGGTTCGCGAAGACGAAAATAGCGTAAAAGCGGAGCTAAAAGACGGAGTGCTGACGATTACGTTCGAAAAGGAAAAGACCGAAGCACCGAAGAAGATTGCGATACAGTAAATTGAGTTTTGAAAAAGCGCCTTGTGAGGCGCTTTTTTGGTGGAAATGCTTGCATTATTTTTAAAATAGTTATAAAATGAAGATAAGATAATTAAAAGGATAAAAATGAAAGAACTATTGTCGGTCATCGCTGCGTATACTAAGGGCACTGATGGTAATAGCGGTGGAAGCGTTGTTTCGAATGGAATAGGGCAGAAAATAAACCCGGTTGGAGAAGGAGAGGGCGCAGATTTAGTAACAACGACTATCCCTAACATTATTAATATTATAATTGGTGCGTTGGCAATAGTAGCGGTAGTTGTAATGATTATTGGCGGTATAACGTATATGACTTCTTCTGGTGACGCAGGGAAGGTCAAGAAAGCTAAGGATACGATTCTATATGGGATTATAGGTTTAGTGGTTTGTGCTCTTGCTTATGCAATAGTAAACTGGGTGATTGGCGGTCTGTTAGCTTAAAATAATAAAAAGAAAGGATATGCCATGATGGATGTATTAAAACAATTTGGGCGAGAAACAGTTGATAAAATGACGGAGATAACAGGGTTGAATGGAGATGATAGCTTGTTAAATGGTCCAGACAGTATCGTAAGGACCATCATTAATACTGTGATTGGAGCGCTCGCTATAATTGCGGTTGTAGTAATGATTATTGGCGGTATAACGTATATGACTTCTTCTGGTGACGCAGGGAAGGTCAAGAAAGCTAAGGATACGATTCTATATGGGATTATAGGTTTAGTGGTTTGTGCTCTTGCTTATGCAATAGTAAACTGGGTGATTGGCGGAATATTAAATCAGTAGCTGTAACGATAGAAAAATCGCCTGGAGGGGCGATTTTTTGTTAGGTTATTAGCTAGGCGAGACGTGAGGTGGGGATGAAGCCAGTTTCTTCACTTTTGGATTTGTCGGCGTTGTTGAGGATGCCGATGGTCCAGTTGACTATTGCGAAAGCGAGGGCGCAGACGACGAGGCCGATGACGGCGTAAAGAATCGTGTCTTTGGCTTTCTTGAGCTTGCCTGGGTCACCTTGGGAGGTCATGTAATTTACGCCACCAATTACGATGAATATGACGGCGACGATGCCCATGACGGCGATGATGGAGTTTAGAATCGTTTGAACGATGGTAACGACGGCGTTGGCGTTGCCATCGCAACCGGTGGCACGTTTAACTTCGGCGGCGGCGGATGATTTGCAAACATCGGAGGTTGCTTTATCTTCGCCTTCGGCGAAGGTTGGGGTAGTAGTTAAGACGCTAAAACCGATAAAACCTGAAAACGCTAATAGAACGGCAAATGTTTTTAGTAATAATTTTTTCATAGATTTCCTTTCGAAATGATTAATGTGTTGTTATAATTCGACTCTAAGGCGGCTTTTTTGTCGGCTTCTCGAATCATGTTAGATACAAAGGCGGTAATTGCGGAGGCGAGGCCGACGATGGCGAGACCGATGAGAGCGTAGAGAATCATTTGGCGAGCTTTAGCAGCTTTGCCTGGGTCGCCAGCGGAAGTGATATAAGAAATGCCGCCGTAGACGACGAAAATAGCGGAGACGAGGCCGGCGATGCCGATAAACCAACCGATTGCGCTAGAAACCATAGTATTGGCATCGACACAGCCGGAAGTGATGTTGCCGCTAGCATCGTCGATATTAATACAACTTCCGAGATCTCCGTTTGCACCGAGGAGAACGAAACGGATAGTACTCATAATCAAATAGGCGGACATGACGATGGCCAGACCAAGAAAAGCATTTAGTAGAGTTTTCTTTCCGGCTGCGACTTTGCCTGGGTCGCCGGAGGAGAAGGTATAGAGATAGCCACCGTAGATGACATAGCCGAGGACGAGGTAAGCGGCGATGATTGTAATGTCGGTAGCAATATTTGCGGCGATGGTCCAGATACCGGATTTTAAGGATTCGCCGTCGGAAATATTAACGCCACAGTTCCAGCTAGTCATCCCAAGAAAGTAGTTGCAGTCACTGTTTACATAGGAGGCTCCATCGGCGTAGGTCGTCGGGGCGAGAACAAAAGGCGAAAAAACGGCGAGAAGCAGAGCGAATTTAAGAAAGAATTTCTTTAACATGTTTTTATAATATCATAAACTTAAAAAAACGCCAAGAATGGGGTTGGAAAATAAACTAAAGCATATTGTTGACTAATAGGGAAATAAAGCGGTTTATATCTTGACAAAACCGCTTATGTGTGCTATAATTGACACATGCCTTAAAAAAGGCCTCGGTTTCGGGGTCTTTAAAAATAGGGAGGCTAAAGGAATTTATGAAGATCAAAAAATCCTCAAAATTTGGAAGGTTGAAAGCTATTTTTGGCGGTTTTTTGGTGTTCTTAGGGATTTTAGCAGGTGTTTTCGCGCCAATTGCAGCGAATTCGAATTTAGTTTATGCGGATCCGCCGGAGACGCCGGGAACAACTGAGACAACAGAAACTTCTGGAACGACTGGAACTTCTGAAACAACTGAGAGCGAGACGGCGCAACCGACGGCGACGGTGACACCTGGAGAAACTTGTACGAAGAGTTTAGGGGCGATGGGATGGTTGATTTGCCCATTGACGGGAAAAATTACGGAGGCGGTGGACTGGCTGTATGAAAAAATTGAAGATCTACTGGTAATTAATCCGGTTGAGGCGAAAGACGGAACGCCGATTTATGAGATTTGGAAATATTGTCTGAATATTACAAATATTGTGTTTATTATATTCTTACTCGTGGTGATTTATTCGCAACTTACAGGATTCGGGATAAATAATTACGGAGTGAAAAAGGCGTTACCGAAGCTGATTGTGGCGGCGATTTTGGTGAATCTTAGTTTTTTGATTTGTGTTATTGCGGTGGATGTGTCAAACATTATCGGGAAGAGTTTGAGAGGAGTGTTTATTTCAGTGCAGGAGGCGACGATTGCGGCGAGCGGGAACACGTCGCTTGGTATGCGCGTACCGCTAGCGACGATGTATTCGGCGCTGGCGGGCGGGGCGACGCTCGCGATAGGGGCGGCATTTATCGCGTTCGAAACTGGAGCGATTTGGATGTTGATACCGGTAGCGCTCGGGGCGATCGTCTCGGTAGCGTCGGGGTTAATTACGATTGCAATGCGACAGGCGGTGGTGGCGCTTCTAATCATGATAGCGCCGCTGGCGTTTGTTGCGTATATCCTACCGAATACGGAAGGGTTGTTTAAGAAGTGGAAGTCGCTGTTTATCAGGATGTTGACATTTTACCCGTTGTTTTCGTTGCTCTTTGGGGCGTCGCAACTGGCGGGATATGCCTTAATTGCGAGTGCAAAAGACGGATTTTGGATGATTCTTGGGGTAGCGGTACAGGTATTTCCGCTGTTTTTCTCGTGGTCGCTCATGAGGATGTCGGGAACGTTTCTCGGGGATATCAATACGAGACTGCGCGGGCTTACGTCGGGGATGGTGGCGCGGAATCGGGCGTGGGCGGATTCGCATCGACAGCTTTCGAAGCAGAGACATTTAGCAGAGGGGCGACCAACGACGCCGTCGCTGAGATTAATGCAGTTTATGTCGATGCGGAAGATTCAGAGAGACGCAGAAACGGCGGAGCAGGCGGAGTTGGTTAAGGCGCGGGCGATGTCGAGAAGGGTCAGATCGTTTTACGATAAGAATGGGGTGCCGAACCGGAGGGGCGAGGAAGAATATGCGGATCAGGCGCGAAAGATGCGGTATCAATATGATATTGAGAGGCATGCGCATAATATGAATTTAGGGCTGGGTCAGCTTAAGGCCGTTCAGGAAGGAGAGATTGTTGGAAAAGCGAAAAAGGCGCGACTTGGTCGGCTCGATATTGAGAATATGAATGCGGCAGATGCGCTGAAAATGGAAGCGGCGAGAGGTGAGATGATTGAATATGACAATGCAAGAGGATTCCATAATAGAATGGAAGCGGCGATTAATGCGCATTTTGATGATTTGAACGAATACAAGAAGAACTCAGACGGAACGTATGTCTATAAGGACGGAAAGAGGGTGCTAAATACTGAATATAAGCGCCACGAGATGAGCGAGACGGATCGGGCGGCGGCGCGAGCGCGGTATACGACGGCGAGTACGATTATGGAGGGGAATTTGAAGAATATTCAGTATGCGGCGGCTTCGGCGGCGCAGGGGTACGATACGCAGAAGAAGATTGTTGAGACGAAGATGCAGAAGTACTTTGAGCTGACTCCGCCGACGAAGGATGTGGAGTATAGGCTGGGTGAATTGACGATGCAAAAGAATGCGCAGGCGAATATCGACGCGATTTTGCCGGGGCTAAGGATCCTCAATCAGCGGGGGGATACGGATATTGTTCGTCGGCAGATGGAGAATATATTAAACAGTGAAAAAGGCATTGATTTGGGGTCGCACGCTTCGCAGGCGCTGGCTAGCTTCTTGATGTTTGAAGTGAAAGATAATGATCCGTTTTTGCGTCGATTTGGAAAGTATATTAATCTTGAGACTGCACAAGTTTATAATAATGCGAATAAGAGACAGAACAAGCACTTAACTTTGAATGAATATATTACTGGGGAGTATGATGATTGGGAGCCGAATAGTGAGCCAGACGCTTCTAAAGTAATGCGAAAAGGAAAATCTAAGCGCCCAATGTCTGTGTTGATGGAAGGTACATCTTTGGATGGAGTTGAACGGACGGCGTTTTTGAATTTAGACGAAATGCTTGTAAATGCATATAAGAAAGATGGGAAATTGGATGTTGATAAATATTTAGCAAAGAGGAATGAAATCGAAACAGCGTTTGGACCGGCATTTATTTCGGCTAGCTTGAAATATCTTTCGGGAAGTGAACAGTTAAAAAATGCGGTATCTTTCTTGACTGGATATGATGGCGACACGGCTAGGTGGGAAGATGAGAAAAATGATTTATATGAAAGTAAAGAAGCGAAAGCATATTTTAGAAATAAGACAATAGAGTATTTGAAGAACCAAACTCCGACACAAATTTTAGGGTTAAGATCAGATTATTATAGTGCGTTAAAGAATCACCTCTCGGATGAATACGAGAATACAAATATGGAAGGATGGAGTGAGGAAGCGATTGCGGAGCATGAAGAGATAATGAAAGAAAGAGCAGAGATTCAGACTCGCTATGGAGATCTTCCGGCGGAAGAAGCGCAGAAGCGACGGGCCAATGATTTGAAGGCATTGAGGGATAAGATGGCAGGGGCGCAATTTAGACAGATACTTGACTCTAAGGGCAAGCTGAATCAGATTTATAGGACGCGTCGTTCGGGTGCGGCTAACAACGCGAAGGACTGGGTACGATCTTGGCTTGACCTTGATAACGAGGTTATAATTACTCAGAAATTGGAGAATGACAGGGAAAAGATGAAGAAGGAGATAAAGAAGGCGCAGAAAAAAGATGAAGATTCGAGGTCTGAGGAAATGGTTAATAGGATTTATACCCTAGAAAAGCGGGCAGAATTTGTTGGAAGGATTGAAAGTATTTGGAACGACATGAAAGAGGAAAGTGACGAAGCTTTCTTTAAGGAATCATTGAAATATATTGAGAAAGAGATTGGGAAGGGTAGTTATATAGCTATAATGTATAAGAAGTTTCATGAAGACGATATGGTTGCGGATAGTCACACAATGAAGGAATACCTGTGCGAGCTATTGAGTGATGCGGGAAATTATTAAAAGGTGGTTGACAAAATAGGAAAAATTTGTTATAATGCGGGTGAAGGTTGGATTTTGGTGGGAATAGAACTTTAGGACTTTAATAGGGAGGTGAAAACTATGTTTCTTACAGACGAACAGATTCGAAGATACGCTGATGAGATTTTGAGAAAACTCGGTAATGTAGAGGAAGAGCGCGATGTGATTTATGGTGGGACGGAGCGAACTTGGCGAACGTACTATGGGTTTGGTCTATCTATCGACGACGATTGCGGTATATCGATAAAAAATGGAGACGAGCGAGTTTTTCCTAACCACAAAGGAGGTATTTGGGAATTAGTTTTGGAAGAACTTCACAGGGCGATTCCTAAGATTTTAGCTGAACGGGAAAGAAAAAAGGCTGAACTGGAGAAAGAGTGGAGTTTTGTAGAGGATTGCAAAAACTATGTCTTAGAATGGCGCTATTGGGATTCAATGAGCGGTTCAGGCAAGGATGGATACTATGAAGACAGTTTAGTCGATATACGCCATAATAGGGTTTCTGGACTTTCGATTTATGAGAAACGTCGAAATAAGTGGTTTCCATTGAAGAAGGATTTAGTATTAGTATACTCGACGGAGGACAGGAATACTATGATTCCTTGCAATGCGTTGTGGCGTAGACATGTCGAGAGTTTGATTGAACATGGAAAGCAAACAGCTTTTCAGCGCGAACAAGAAGATAAGAGGAATAGAGCAAACGCTCTTGCGAAAGCTGCGGAAGAGGATTTGAAACGATTGAGAGAGATGTAGTTTTGTTAGTTAGTTTAAAGCCGTCGGGGTGACTCGGCGGTTTTTTGTTGACTATTTGTTGGCTTTTGTTGGTTATGGTTTTGTGCGGGGTGTATGGTATAATATATAATATATGGCGCAGTATAAAGTGCCTCAGGATGTTGAGGCGGACGACAAGCTTCTCGGGCCGTTTAGTTTTCGGCAGTTTGTTTATCTACTCATCGCGGCGATTTTGATCGCGATTGCGGTGGGGTTATTTCAGGTTTTTCCGCTACTTGCGATTATTCCGTTGCCACCGGTCTTACTTTTGGGCGCGTTAGCTTTACCGCTTCGGAAGGATCAGCCGATGGAGACGTATCTCGCGGCGATCGTGTCGTATTTCTTAAAACCGAGGACGCGGACTTGGAATCCGGGGCAAAGGGAATCGACGATATTAATTACAGCGCCGAAAATTAAGGATGATAAACCGAGAGTGCGGGATATTTCGGGCGAGGAGGCGACGCACCGGCTGTCGTTTCTCGCGGATATTGTTGATACGGAGGGGTATGCGATTAAGGGAGTTTCGGCGAGTTCGATGCGAGACGATTTAGTCGCGGAGGCGAATGCGACGAACGATATGTTTGAGGGGAATCATTTTAATTCGCTTGAGGCGACGGTTTCGCAGGATGAACAGGCGAGGCGAGCAGAGGTGATGCAGGAAATGCGGCAGGCGATAGATAAGGCGGAAAATATAGGACCGCAGGAGATAAGTAGGAATTATAGTATGCTTAATTCGCCGACGGTAGTTGTACCGGGGTCGCCGGTGGTGGAAAAACCTGTGGAAAAATCTAATTTGCGAACTCCGCCGAAACCTAGTATAATAGAACTTGCAAATAATCCTGATTTTTCGGTCGAGACAATAGCGAAACAGGCAAAAAGAATAAAGGAAAGGGATGAGGGCGAAGTTTTTATTTCGTTACACTAAAACATGAATCCACAAAGTAGTCCGCAAATGATTTTACCAGGGCAAGCACCGCAACCAATGCCGGTGCAGGGTATGCCGATGCAACAGATGCCTATACAGCAAATGCCTATACAGCAGATGCCTACACAACAGATACCGGTTCAGGGAGTACCTATACAGCAGATGCCCGCGCAGGGATTGCAACCAAATTATCAGGCGCAAAACATTGGAGCGGCGGCGGTAGCGGCTAATCAGGCGACGCCTCAATCGCCGAATCAGGACGTCCCGACTTCAACGCAATCTACGCTTCTGATATCGGAGCTTCGCGATAATGTGGTGATTATGAAAGACGGGTCGTTTAGGGCGGTAGTGGCTTGTAAATCGATTAACTTCGATTTAATGTCGGACGTTGAGCGGGAAGGGGTAGAATATTCGTATCAGAATTTCTTGAATTCCTTGAAATTTACGACGCAGATTTTGATACGGTCGCAAAGAGTGGATATTGGGCCGTATATTGAGAGACTAAACGAAATTCGGCGGAATAATGATAATATGTTGCTCGGGGTTTTGATGGACGATTATATTAACTTCATCGATGTACTTTCGCAAGAAGCGAATATTATGGATAAGTCGTTTTTCGTGATTATTCCGTATTATACTTCGCCGGACGCAGAAAAAGTTTTGCAGCAAACAAAGAATTTCTTTAAGTCATTTTCTAAGGCAAAGGCGCCGGCGATTACACATATAGACCGGACGACGTACGATAAGGCTTTATCGGAATTAACTAATCGGGTCGATTCGATTATTTCAGGGTTGTTTCAAATTGGGATTCATTCGGTTCGGCTGAACACGCGGGAGCTCGCAGAGCTTTACTACAACTTTAATAATCCGGATACGGCGGTAAGAGAGCCGTTGGTGGATTTTTCTAGGCTCGCGACGATGTACGTAAAGAAGGGGCAACCGGGGGAAAGTGGAGGTGATTTAGCGGGGGGAGTTAACGGAGGGCAAGTAAATGGCTAAAAAGAAACAATTGACGCCGGCGGAAATCGCGGCGCAGCAAGAAGCGATGGAAGCCGCGGAAATTCAGCGTGCGTTTGAGCAGGGGACGAATACTTTGCGCGACTTAATTTCGCCTTCGGCGATTGAGATTCATTCGGATTATTTTAGATTGGGAAATAAATATGGGCGGACGCTTTATGTTTACGGTTATCCGCGAACGCTTTATACGGGATGGCTGTCGCCGATTATTAATATTGATGAAGTAATTGATGTGTCGATGTATATTTATCCGGTCGAAACGTCGGTGGTGATGAAGAACTTAAGAACGAAGGTGACGCAACTCGAGGCGTCGATGAGTCTTAACATGGAGAAGGGGAAGATTCGCGACCCGGAGCTAGAGGCGGCGATTACCGATGCGGAGGAATTACGAGATCAACTTCAGGTCGGGGCGGAGAAGTTTTTCCGGTTTGGACTTTATATTACTTTATGGGCGGATTCTTTAGATGAGATGAAGTTTGTTCAGCAGAAGATTGAAACGATTTTTGGGCAACAGATGGTGTTTTCGAAAGTTGCGAACTCGCAGCAAGAGCAGGGGATGAATTCGATTATGCCACAATGTACGGACCAACTACAGATTCGGCGAAATATGAATACGGGCGCGATTTCGACGTCGTTTCCGTTTACTTCGGCTGATTTGACGCAAGATAAGGGGATTTTGTATGGAATTAATATGCATAATAACGGGCTCGTGATTTTCGATAGATTTAGCTTAGAGAATGCGAACATGGTTGTCTTCGCGAAGTCGGGTGCTGGTAAGTCGTTTACGGTAAAACTGGAGGCGCTTCGCTCGATGATGGTGGGGGCGGAAATTTTGATTATCGACCCGGAAAACGAGTATCAGAAACTTTCCGACGCGGTCGGGGGGTCGTATATTCGGTTGTCTCTAAACTCGGATGTAAGAATTAATCCGTTTGATTTACCGAAAGTGGTTGACGCGGAAGATGCGAATGATGCTTTGCGTGCGAATTTGGTAACTTTACATGGGCTTTTTAGGTTGATGCTAGGAGGGAATCAGATTTCTTCCGGTGGTCAGGTCGTTCCGGCGCTAACCGCGGCGGAGGAAGCGGACCTTGACCAGGCGTTAATCGATACTTATGCTAGAGCGGGGATTACGTCGGATCCTTTGACGCACCAATCGACACCGCCGACGATTATCAATTTGTATGATACACTGCTTCATATGGAAGGGACGGGACCACAGTTGGCACAGAGGCTTCGTAAGTATACGACCGGGACGTTCGCGGGGATTTTTTCGCAACAGTCTAACGTTGACATCAATAATCAGATGGTCGTATTTAATATTCGGGACCTCGAGGATGAGCTTCGGCCGGTCGCGATGTATATTGTGCTTTCGCATATTTGGAATATTGTGCGAGCGAAGCAGACGAAGCGACTTCTAATTGTAGATGAGGCGTGGCAGTTGATGAAATACGAGGATTCGGCGAACTTCTTGTTTTCTTTGGCGAAGCGCGCGCGTAAATATTATTTAGGGCTTACGACAATTACGCAGGATGTCGAAGACTTTATGAGTTCGAAAATGGGGCGGGCGATTGTCGCGAACTCGTCGATGCAACTTCTTCTTAAACAGTCGGCGTCGGCGGTGGATGTGTTGTCGGACGTGTTTAAATTGACGGAAGAGGAAAAGAGGCGGTTGTCGAATTTCCCGGTGGGACAGGGGCTATTCTTTGCGGGGCAAAACCACGTACATATTCAAATTATTGCGTCGGAGACGGAAGAAGGACTCATCACGACGAATCCAAACAAACGATAGATTGGGATAAGACTATTTGATTTTTCTCAGCGGTAAAATTACGCCAAGATAAAAATTACAACGTTCGTCGGCTTTCGAGCTGGTGCTTTCCAGCTCTCAAGCCGGAAAGTTGTAATTTTTATATGGGTAATTTTACATGCTTCGAAGAAATCAAATAGCCTTATCCCCAGAAGCCGCGCTTTTTGGATTTTTTGAAGTCTTCTAATAATTCTTTTTGTTTTCGGCTTAAGTTTTTGGGGGTTTCGACGATGATGGTGACGATGTGGGGACCACGGTCGCCGTCGGCGCGGAAAGGAACCCCGTGGCCGGAAAGCTTAAACGGGGTGCCGGAGTTCGTACCGGCGGGGACTTTCATGGTGACTTTACCGTCGACGGTTTCGACTTCGACTTCGCAACCGAGAGCGGCGTCGACCATGTCGATTTTGTGCTCGGAAAGAATTAAAGTACCTTCGCGAGTCAGAGTCTTATGCGGTTTAACGCGGACGCGGACGTAGAGGTCACCTTTTTCGCCTTTACCGTCGGGGGCGTCGCCGCCTTTGCCTCTTAGGCGAATAGACATGCCGTCGTCGATACCGGCGGGGATCTTAATCTTGATATCGTCGTTATTAACGCTGACTTCTTTAGTCGTGCCGAAGATAGCTTCTTCGAAAGAAATTGTAATACGAGTTTCGTAGTCGGGCCCGCGACGAGGCCTTCTCGCGCCGGCGCTACCGAAGCCGAAGAGTGAACCGAGGATGTCGTCGAAACCACCACCGCCGAAGTCGAAATTGAAAGTTTGGCCGTTGAAATTGAAATTGCCACCGCTGAAAGGATTGCCAGCGTTTCCGAAAGGATTACCGGCGCCGCCGTTTACGCCGGCGTGACCGAACTGGTCGTAGCGAGCGCGCTTTTGTTTATCGGATAAGACGTCGTGCGCTTCGTTGATTTCCTTGAACTTTTCCTCGGCTTCCTTATCGCCGGGATTCTTATCGGGATGGTACTTAATCGCGAGCTTGCGATAAGCTTTCTTAATTTCATCATCAGAAGCGTTTTTAGAGACGCCTAAAACTTCGTAATAATCACGTTTTGCCATACCGTATATTATATATCACTAGCACTCGAAATGCAAGAGTGCCAGCATATGGTCGACGGGTCCTGTCGTCGCCTCCTCCCCCGCTCGGCTCTCGCGGGGGTCCCCCTCCGGCGGCACCACCCGTCGACTATATCGACAATCTTGTTTCAACTAGCCCTGTTGAAATATTACGGACGACTAGGTCGACACCGTTCGAAGAACGCTCGATGCGGTGCGTCACCCAGCCGGAAGAATTGCGGACGACAAGCGAATTCGAGAGTAGACTGCCCTCGATATACGAGCTTGAGCCGTCGGGCGCGCGATAAATCACGCCGTTTCTAATCAGCATTTCTTCTAAATATCCCATTTTACCTCCACTTATTTTCTTTAGTGTAGTCTTTTTGAGTCGGAAATGCAAGCATAAAAAGCTAGATTGTGATATAATAGAGAGGGAATATTTAAATTTGATGTTATTTGTTAACCCGCTGGTATAGAGAAAAATATCAGCAAAAACAATTAGAAAGGATAATATGGAAATTGTGATTCCGATTATTGCCGCGGTGGCGGGGCTGGCGGTGGGCGCGGGAGGAATTTTTGCGTACAATAAGAAAAATGAAAACGGAGGGAAGGATAAAGCGGAAGATTTAGTCCGGAAGGCAAAGCGGGAGGCGTCGGATATCGTTTTGAACGCGAAGAAAGAAGCTTCGGCGATTACAGAGAAGAACCAAGCGGAAGAGAACGAGCGAAGAAAGGAATGGAAAAAGACAGAGAATCGGTTGGCGGAGCGCGAGGGGGTGCTGGATTCTAAGTTGGATCAACTTGAGAAGAAGTCGGAGAAATTGAATAAAGAAGAGAGGGAAATCGAAGAGCTGAAAAACGAGATTCGCGAGATTCGAACGAAACAGCACGAGAAGTTAGAGAAAATCGCGGGACTGTCGAAGAATGAGGCGCGCGAGAAGTTGATGAAGATGACGGAAAATGACATTAAGCAAGACCTCGCGGGGCTAATTATTAAAGAGCAGAAGGAAATTAAGCACGATATCGATGAGACGGCGCAAGCGGCACTTCTTACGGCGATGGAGAGAATGTCGTCGGAAGTGACGGCGGATAGGACGGTGACATCGCTTAAGTTGCCGGATGACGATATGAAGGGGCGGATTATTGGTAAGGAAGGGCGAAATATTCAGGCTTTGCAACGCGCGACGGGGGTAGATATTATGGTTGACGATACGCCGGGAATGGTGGTTTTGTCGTCGTTTGACCCGATCAGGAGACAGGTTGCGAGATATGCTCTCGAGAGGCTGATGAAAGACGGGCGGATTAATCCGGCGTCGATTGAAGAGGCGGTTTCGAAAGCGGAGCGCGAAATTGAGAAAGAAGTCGTACGTGCAGGGGAAGACGCGGCTAGGGAAGTCGGAGTGGTGGGGATTCCGAGGGAGCTTTTGCACCTACTCGGTGAGTTGAAGTTTAGGACTTCGTATGGACAGAATGTGCTACTTCATTCGATTGAGATGGCGCATGTTGCGGGAATGATTGCGGAGGAAATCGGAGCGGATAAGCGAATTGCGAAGACGGCGGCGCTTCTACACGATATGGGTAAAGCGGTAACGCATAAAATCGAAGGGAAGCACGCGGATATCGGAGCGGAGCTCGCGAAGAAATACGGGATGCCGGATAATATCGTACACGCCATAGCGGCACACCACGATGATATTGAACCGACGACACCGGAAGCGGTGATTGTGAAGATTTGTGACGCGATGAGTGCGGCGCGGCCGGGGGCGAGAAATATTTCGGCGGAGAACTTTGCGGAAAGAATGCGTGACCTTGAGAATATTGCGACTTCGTTCCCGGGGATTGACAAGGCTTATGCGATTTCGGCGGGGCGAGAGATAAGGGTAATTGTGGAGCCGAAGCAGATTGATGATCTGTCGGCTTTAAAGCTCGCGCGGGATATTGCAAATAAAATTGAGGCGACGATGTCGTATCCGGGGGTGATTAAGGTGAATGTCATCCGCGAGACTCGTGCGGTCGAGTACGCAAAATAACTCGTTCTCGTGATGCTATGAAATACACTGAATATGAGCCGAAGAAATGTTGGGTCGGCGAAGGGCAGAAGATTTGCTATGCGACGCGAGAGGAAGCGGAATTAGCGGCGAGGGTGGCGGAATACGACCATAAGATTTCGGGGCTGTCAGTTTATAAGTGTGAATATGGTGATCACTGGCATTTGACAACCGGGAAAGTTTAATTAAGAATGGCGATGCCGCAGTTTAGGTAAGCGGCGAAAGTGCACCACAGAATGTAGGGGACGAGCATCCAAAAGGCGGGTCGGGAGAGTTTGTAGGTTTTAGCTATGAGGACGATAATAAGAACCCACATAACCATGAGCCAAACAAAAGCCGGCCAGAACCAGTCGAGGATAAAGAAGAGCGGAGTCCAGACGAAGTTAAAGAAAAGTTGGATGGCGTAGGCGGTGAGAGCGGATTTCGCTTGGGCTTTGGCGATTTTATCTTTGGATTCGTGATACTTTTTCCAAATTAGGTAGCTAGCGATACCCATGAGAATGTAGAGGATGGACCAGGCGACAGGGAAAAGCCAGCCCGGAGGGGAGAGTGGAGGTTGGTTGAAGGTGCTAAATTTAGCCATAGCGTCACGGGTAAAGAGAGAGATAATGAAACCGCCACCGAGCGGGAGAGCGATAGCGAGAGCGAGACGCCAGATTTTATCCCAGGGTGTAAGATTTTTAGTGTTTTTTTGATGGTTTACCATTTTTGAATCCTTTATGCTTATGTTAAGCATATTATAACATATTAATCGATGCGATTGAGCGTGGGATTATTTAGTGAGTTCGACGCCGTTTATGTAGAGTTTGTGGCCGTTTAGATTGATGTTGGAATTAGTGACGTCGGCGTTGGTGAGGGAAGTGAGGTAGGTGTCTGCGGTGAGGGTGAGGCTGCTGGAGGTGTCGAGCGTTAGGCTTACTTCGCCGGTATTGTCGGAGTTGATAGCGCCGGTGAAGGACGAGTCGTTTGCTAGATTCATGGTAAGGCTAGAAATGGAATCGACGACGATGCTGCCGGAGGCGGTTTGGTTAGTGAGATTTAGAGTTACGGTGCCACCGTTGCTGCCAGATTTGCCCCAAGAATCTTGCTTAATACGGAGGAAATTGCCGGTTTGGTCGTTATTTATGATTTGGTTGTTTTCGAGATTGATGGTGGCGGTGGTGTTAGTGACATAGAAAGTGTCGCCTTGGTTCGTAGTGATGGTGGAATTCTTGGCGGTGAAAATAGCCTCGCCGTTTGCGGCATCGCCGGACATGGATTGGTAGAGGAAAATGTTTTTATAAGTGGTGGACTGGCCGTTTAAAGTATTATTGGTGTCGGTAAGAGTGGTGTTTTCTAGCGTTACACTGTTTTTGCCTTCGATGACGACACCTTCGGAGGCAGTGGCAATGAGGTTAGCGTTCTTTACGGTAATGTCGGCGGTGGAGTAGATGGCAGGGGAGCCTTTGCCGGTGGTTTTATAGGTGCCTTGGTCGACGATGACGGTGCCACCGCCACGGTCGGAGCGGATGGCAGCACTAGAAGTGCCGGCGGTGGTGACGGTGAGGTTGGTTGCGTTCATAATACCGCCACCGGTGGTCATGATACCGCCGGAATTGTCTTTAGTAGTTTCGATGGTAGAATCGGAAATATTGACTGTGGTGCCATCGGAATTGTTGTTATTGGTCGTGGCAGAGCCACCGTAGCTAAAGACACCATTGGCGCCAGTAGCGTTGGTGGTGATGTTTGCGCTCGTTATATTCAATGTAGCGCCATCTTTGGCTAGGATGGCGGAGTTGGTGCCGTAGAAACTAGTGTTATCGCCGCCGTCAGAATCGCCGGTTTTGGTAACGGTGATATTTGACAAGTTTGCGGTGATGTTACCGGAAACGTTGATGGTGTTTTCATCGGCGGTAGTGGAGGTAAATTCGCCACTCGCAATAGTTTCGTTCGTGGTGATTTCTTTTGCGGAGGAGTAGGTGGCGGAGGCATTGGTGTTTATATGCGATTGGTCGCTGGCGTTGTTGTTTGTGGTTGGATTGACGGCTTTAATGAGGAAGAACCAGATGATGCCGAGGGTCGCGATTAGAATGATAATGGTGGAAACGTAAATGAGATTTTTCTTGCTATCTTTCATTGTAGGTCCTTAACTGGCGTTAGTGTTGTTAGTTTTATTTGACTTGCCACTAGGTTTTTTGGAACGAGTACTGTCGGATTTGCTAGTGCTAGAGTTTTCGCTACCTTCGTTTGAGCTTTCTTGATTTGTGCTGTTTTCGGACGGAGTCTCGTCGCTAGGCATTTCGGGCGGGGTGCCTTCTTCGCCTTCTGGAAGTTCGGGAGGGGTTTCGCCGTCGGGCATTTCGCCATCGGGTAGTTCGGGCGGGGTGCCACCGTCGGACATGTTTGGCGGGGTGCCGTTTCCTGGACCCATGGCGGAGTTACTATTGCCGTTGATGTTGGAATAGATTAGAAAAGCTGAGGAGGCGATAATGGCTCCAAGTAGGACGCCGATGACGAAAAAGCAGATTTTGTCTTTGGTGAAAAACTTGTCTTTGCGTTTAGTGGTTGTTTCGATCTCGATGTTATTGTTATCTTTCATTTGATAATTCTCCAATTTTAGTTGTTGTGAATTAATTATATAATGATTTGCTTAGAAAAAGCTTAAAAAAAAATTTAGTTGCGAATATGAGGTTTTTGTGTGGATGGGGGAAATCTGGTATGATGTAAGAAAGAAATGGAGGAATTTGTATGGACGGTAGAAAAACTTTAGTAGTGTATTTTTCGCGAGCGGATGAGAATTATAATGTGGGGACTGTGGAAGTAGGGAATACGGAACTCCTCGCGAAGAAAATTGTTGAAGTGACTGGAGCGGATGAGTTTAAGATTGTGCCGGTAAAGGCGTATCCGGAAAACTATATGGAGTGTGTTGATCTTGCAACTGCGGAGAAGGAATCGGGGGCACGGCCGGAGTACGTAGGGGATGTTGATATTGCGGGTTATGATACGGTGTTTTTGGGTTATCCGATTTGGTGGGGTGATATGCCTATGATTGTGTATAATTTCCTGGAGAAGCATGATTTTAGTGGGAAGACGGTGCGACCGTTTTGTACACATGAGGGATCGGGGAGCGCGGGAACGTTTGATGCGCTGGCAAATTTGCTTTCTGGTGCTACACTTGGTGAAGGGTTAGAGATGAGTGGTTCCAAGGCGAGAAGCGAGGTGGGGCTATCGCGAGCGGAAGAATGGGTAAGGAGCTAGAAATGAAGCGTGAGCTAGTTGTGCATGGAGTATGTGTGTTTTGTAATTGATGATTGCTAGAAAGCTATGATTAGATGAAGATGAGTTTTCGGGAAGAAGTGTATGCGGCGGTGAGGAAGATTCCGTCTGGGTGCGTGGCGACGTATGGGGAAATCGCTTTAATGGTTGGCAGGCCGGGCGCGGCGCGAGCGGTGGGAAATGCTTTACATGCGAATCCGTATGAGTGGGGGTCGAATACGGTGCCGCGAGAGCTTTGGGTACCGTGCCACCGGGTGGTGGCGAAAGATGGGTCGCTTGCGGCTGGGTTTGGATTTGGCGGGTCTGAAGAACAAGAGGCTAGATTGTTGGCTGAGGGGGTGGAAGTGGTTGATGGGAGGGTGGTGATGGATGTATAATAAAAATAAGAAAAAGGATAACGGATAATAAATAAAAGTATTAAGATTACTATACCTGTATTTATAGTCGTGATGGTTTCGGTGATTGTCACGATGATTATGATGAATAATAAAAGTACGGATGTGGATTCGAATTTGAATCAGGAAACGGTTTCTACGGAAGAGGGGGCGGTCAAGATGAGTAAAATGTCTATTGAGATAAATAATGAGAAATTTGCGGTCGATTTAGAAGAGAATTCTACTGTTTCGGCTTTGGTTGAATTGTTGCCACTTACGGTTTCGATGAATGATTTGAATGGGAATGAGAAATATGTGTATTTGGATAGTTCTTTGCCTGCGAATGCTTATAAGCCTCAGAGGGTTGAGGCTGGAGACGTAATGCTTTACGGTGACGATTGCTTGGTGATTTTCTATGATTCGTTTGATACGGAGTATAGTTATACGAAGATTGGGCATATTGATAGCTTGCCGGAACTAGGTGATGGTAAGCTTATTGTCGAGTTTAGCACTGAATAATTCAGGATTTCGATTTGATGGAGATAAAATGTTTAAAAGCCAACAGACCGATAGAATGATAAAACATATTAAAACTGAGTATTTGATTATTCCGTAGAGAATCCACTGAGGTCTTTAACGTGGATAATAAATATGTAAGTATAAGCTTTTTGTGTTATAATTGGGACAATGGGTTATATAATTGGAGGGTAAGTCTATGCTTAAGAAAATAAATAGAAAAATAAAAATTTTAGTTTTTGGTTTGGTTGGTGCCATGATGCTGTCGATAGTACAGTTACCAAAGGTATATGCGGAGGATAGTTGTTTCGTTTCGGCGGACACAATTAATCGTGTGGATGATCCATATCGAAGTGGGAATATCCTGATACCGGTTGATGCTACTTGTACGATGAAGTTATATTCCATGGATGTAAGTTTTCTTGATGCTGACAATGTTGATGGATTAAATGCTGGCTATTCTACATATTGGCATGATGGAATTGATCATATTACGGATGACGGAGCACATATCGCTTGGAATACTGATGAGAGCGATCCGGAGACCAAAGATGGTCGTCCGTATATAGATGTAGAGGCGGGTGATTCACTTTTTGGATACTGGTATGACATTCCGCTTGAGACAGAGATATTTAAACACAATATGGCGGTAACGATTAATTCTGCTCGTTATGAAATCAATGGCGAAATGAAAACTGTAGAAAACCTAGTTTTGGATGCTATAGCCACAATCACTCCAGATACAGCTAAAGATGTGTTGATGATTAGCGGAGTAGAAAAACAGGATGTATCTTATACTGGCCAGCCGGTAGTACTCGAGGGTGAATTAACAGTAGAGGAAAATAACGATGGCATCACAGCAGATGATTTAACGGAAAGATATTATATATACGATGATTCCGATTCGTCCTTTACGCCGATTGAGCGACCGACTGATCCGGGGAATTCTTATTTGGTTGAATATTCATTTGAAAATGATAACTATCGGGCGCTACTTAGAGTGCCGTTTACAATTAAAGACTATTATACTGTGAGCCATCACATTGAGGATGGTCATGGCGAAATCTCTACCCCAGCTTATGTCGATGCGGGTGGCGATTTGCATGTTGACATTATACCGGCGGATGGTTTCAAAGTGTCTTGGGTGGATTATAATAGACAAGATGTAACAAATTTGCTAAATGATGATAACTCTCTCGATATAACATCAGTAAATGAAGATGTCGAAATCGTTGTTTCTTTTATCCACTCCTACCAAGTGACTCAAGGTAATGGAGGCACGCATACGATTGGCGACAATAACGATTTGTCTTTTGTAGTTGACAAAGATCCTCATAGTTACACTGAAGGAGATGTACTTGTCACGGTAGATGAAGATTATGTGGAACTAAGGACTAATAGTACGGTAAATCCAGAAACACAAACAACCACCCTCCTTAGTCACTACCTAGATACTCTGGAGCCTGGCGAGCATAAGTTCGAATTATACTTCTTTGATACGGATCCTTTAGGCGTTGCTGAAGCTATTTTCATTATTGCCGAGGCGAATCCAGAAGAGACCAAAGAAGATGATGAAGCGATTGTGGTGCCGAGTACTGGTTTGTTCACTGGTGAAAATGGCTCGTCATTTGATGCAATGGGAATTGCCGTGATAGTCGGCGTAACAACTAGTGGTTTTGGTTTTGTTTTAATTAGGAAAATGATTAAAAGGAGTAAATAATACGAGTGTTGAATTCCAGGGCTAAAGGTTTGTTAATTGCTGGGTTGGTGGTTGGACTGACCCTTGGCGGATCGGTGAGCGGATGCGTCTCGGCGACTAGCGCAGAGGAAATTACGGTGACTTATCCTTACTATGGATTTGTTGAAGACCCGGAGAAGCCTTGGGGTTCGGTTTATGATGCTTTGGATGAAACTGGTGAGATACAATATAGTGATGCGTTTTTCGACGAGCCTTCGCCGGGCGAGCATGCGAAGCTCAGGGCAGCGTCTTATGCTCTGGCACTAGCGGGATATGAAAACCAGAATGACGGATATCCGGCTGATGCTTTTAATCCTAATCCAAAATTGTACGGAATGTTGACTCAAATGGGGTTTTCGGATTTTGAAAGTTGGGATATTGTTTCGGAAGAAGACGGGCATTCGATGGGAACGACGATTGGACATAAAAAACTGTCTAGCGGGCAAGATTTAATCGTAGTAGCGCCGAGAAATTATAATTACATGACAGAGTGGCTGTCGAATTTTAATGTGGGGACGAGCGGTGATCATGCGGGATTTTCGGAATCGGCCGGATTGATAGTTGAGCGATTTAACCAGTATGTTTCGGATCATGACTTTGAGAACTATAAAGTTTGGGCGGTTGGTTATTCGAGAGGCGGGGCGGTAATTGATTTGTTTGCTAAGAACATCAATGAGAATATTTCTAATTACGATATGGCGGCGGATGATTTTTATGTTTATACTTTTGGAGCGCCGAGGGCAAGCATCACTGAGACCGGATACACTAATATCCATGATGTGAAAGATGGGAATGATCTTGTGCTGGGATATTTATTCCCGGAGGTTTGGGGATTTTATAATACGGGAGTTTATGAAGAAATCCATCCTGCGGATGTGAAGGTGGCGACGGCGATGGTGGATATTTCGGAATTGGCAGATGGTTCGAGGGCGATGAATGTCTTGGCAAATAATAATGAAATAATAAAAGAAAATGGAGCGATGAATGGTAGAGAGTTTATGAATGAGTGGCTTGGATTTGTGACTGAAAATGGACTAACTCGTGAATATTTTGATATGGAAGTCAAGCCGCCTCTTTCGGCATTGATGAAAATATACCAATCAAGAACGCTTGATAAACAAAGTGAAGTCCTGGATTTTATTAAGGATACCGACAAGGGCTTGGCAAGAATGGTGGCAGAAAATGCTTTCAATGATTTATTTAGCGGAGGCTATAGTAAACTGGATGATTTCCCGCCATATAAGTATTTGGTGAGAGTTATGAAGGGCACGGCGACAGGCACCGAAGTAAGTGGACTTTTGGATTCTTTGACGAATTATATGGGTGAGTATAGTGATTATGAGGAGAGGTTTGGAGTGGTGCCCGCAGTAACAGAAACCGAGTTTGCAGTTATTAAAGAAAATCTGCCTAAACTGGCCAAAGCTTTGGTGCCGATATTGATTGCAGATGCTAAATATACTCAAGCTACTTATGGTGAAAATTACTCTTTGTATTATACTTATTCCTTGATTAGTAACGCAGAGACTTTGGTGATTGGGCATATTCCAGAAAGTATTATGCCGATTTTGAAGAGTTTGATTACGGAAGATGAAGAAGAGTGGGTGCCGGGCGTACCGAATACTGGTCGGGAGGGGGCAAACCGAGAAGATAGTGGCTTGGTTGCTTCGGCTGACTGCTTTGGGACGATTATTGGGCTAGTGCTGATTGGCGGAGCCGTATGGTATAGAAAAAAGAGTAAGCGCAATTAGAGAGCTAGGAGTAAGACTAAGGCTGTTCGTGGGTGGCTGTCGCAGTGCTTGATTGTCTGATGCATAAATGTCACCACGATAACGCGAAAGGTAATACTATATTAATAATCCGCTTTTATGCAGCGAAGAATTACGTTGGCACTATCAGGCTGGGAATATGAAGATGAGATGGCGAGAATTGCAGAGCTAGATGGTAAGATGCGGTTCTTTACAATGAGTGAGGAGCAGCAAGAAGCACAGTTTGCGAATTATGCGCCGGATTTTAATAACCAGAAATAATATACTGCGATCTTAGTCGTTGGCGTCGTTGCTGTGTTTTTATGGTCGGCGCCAGCTTATTCTTATTGTATAATATAGAAAAGGAGAATTAAAATGGCTAATGGGAAAACTCTAGTGGTTTATTTCTCGCGAGCGGATGAGAACTATAATGTGGGGAAGGTTGAAGTGGGAAATACGGAGCTTTTGGCGCATGAGATTGCGGCGAAGACTGGTGCTGATGAATTTAAGATTGAACCGGTAAAAGCATATCCGGAAAATTATATGGAATGCGTGGAACTTGCTACTCGCGAAAAAGAATCTGGTGTAAGGCCGGAATATGCAGGTGATGTGGCGGATTTTTCGCAATACGATACGGTGTTTTTGGGCTACCCGATTTGGTGGGGTGATATGCCGATGGTGGTGTATAGTTTTGTCGAAAAGCATGATTTTAATGGAAAGACGGTAATTCCGTTTTGTACGCATGAGGGGTCGGGGAATGCGGGGACTTATGAGGTTTTGGTTGGGTTGATGCCGAGTGCGAATTTAAAGGGTGATGGGTTTAATATGTCGGGTGCTACTGCAAGGACGGAGGCGGGGATTCGGAAGTTAGATGAATGGCTGGAGGGGTTGGGGGGTCTAGGTTCAGTGGTATAATGGTAATAAGTTAACAAAGGATTATTATGGAACAAATTATTTGTCAAAGTTGTGCAATGCCATTAACAGCAGATGATATGTTTGGTACGAATGCGGACGGAAGCGTGAATAAGGATTACTGTAAATGGTGCTATAACGAGGGGAAGTTTTTGGATGAATGCACGATGGAAGAATATATTGAAAAGTGTTCGCAATTTGGTGAGCAGGCTGGGATGACGAATGAGCAAATGCGAGAATATTGTACGAAAGTGTTTCCGACGCTGAAGAGGTGGAAGAAAGCATAGCGGCTATCGTATGGAGATGGATGGCGATAAGAAAGACCGATTGCTCTATCTTGGGCATGCGAGTCTTAGGATTACGACGGCGGATGGTAAGGTGATTTATGTGGACCCGTATGCGGGGGAGGATTATGAGGTACCGGCGGATTTGATTTTGGTGACGCATGGGCATTACGACCATAATGCGGTAGAGAAGGTTGCGAATCGGAATGATGGCGTGCAGGTGATTACTTGGCGAGAAGCTTTGGCGGGCGGGAAGCATAATAGTTTTGATCTTGGTTATGTTTTGGTTGAGGCGGTCGAAGCGGGGTATAATTCGTATCATGATGTGCATGAGTGTGTGGGGTATATTTTGACGCTTAGGAGCGGGGTGAAGATTTATGTGGCGGGGGATACTTATATTACGCCGCAGATGAAGGAGTTTTCTGAGCGGCATTTTGACTATGCTTTTATTCCGACGGATGGGACTTATACGATGACGGCGGAGGAGGCGTCGCAGGTGGCGGATATGATTCAGGCGCGACATAGTATTCCGTACCACATGAATCCGGAGAAGTTGTTTGATGCTGAGATTGCGGAGAGGTTTACGGGGATGAACAAGATGGTGGTGAAGGATGGGGAGGAGATTGGGCTGGAGAAGGGTTAGCCGCTATTCTTTATTGTACTAATTTTAATAACTCTGAATAGGAGTTGCAAACGCCGTAAATGCAGTCACCGTTACTGATTTTTTCAAAATGCTTTTTGGCGCATTCGATTTTGGCTTTTTCAATTCCTTTAACACCGACATCGAGTTGACCTTCAGAAACACCTTTAGTCTCGGCTACAAAGTAGATATGTTTAACTCCAACATCGTCGTGGAACGCGATGGCCCAATCTGGATTATAATGACCCATTGGAGTGTCAATATAAAACTGTTTTGGAAGTTTGACGAAGATTTCTACCATTTCATTTTTATCAAGCTCTTCGGCGAAATCTTTTTCGACATTGGAGTCGTAACGAAGCTTGTCGTAGAGGTGATGATTTGGAGTGTCAATGAGATTACGACTATAGTCGCCTAATATATCATTATTGATGAATATTTCACCGCCGTCCCATTTTTCGTTCATTTTATTATACTCGATATGTTCAACAACCGTAGAGGCTTTTTGCCCATTGATTAGCTGAATGGCATTATGGATAAACTCTTCGGGATTGGTCTTGAACTGAGCAAAGACATCTGGGTTAAGACGGCCAAGGATCTCTGCTACAGCTTTACGGGTTAGGCTAGTGCCGCCATCACTTTGAGATTTTGCAAGCTCGGAGAGTAAATCGTACTCCACATTATCGGCTGTGATTTCGGAAATTGGAATTGGCTTGCCAATTTTATCTTTGTACATTTCGACTTTGTCGCGACCGAGGGTTTTTAGCACGCCTTCGGTAATAATGATTTCGGTTTTAGTAACGCGAAGGTTTTTATTGAGCGCATCAATGCAACGGTTAATGAGTTCTTGCTCGTCAAATTCTACGGTATAGCAAGTTTTGTCATTGATGTGGTCCCAAAGCTCGCGGAACTTGGCGGAAGCATATTTTTCTTGGTTTAGATTGAGTTTTTCTGAGCGTCGGGCATTGGTTATCATCTTTTCTGCGTTTTTGTCGTAAATGGTTGCCAGGATGTTTTGGATGTTGGTGGCGAATGGCGCATAAAGGTCGCCAACGGCTTCACGAACAGCTTCGATTTTTTGGTCATCGGTTAAGGAATGGTATGCTTCGGTGAGTTGCTTGGTGTTTCTATCCACGAGTCCAGCAAGGACTAGGCCAGTATAGATATCTGCGGCATTAATATCATCTAGGGTTAGGCTCTTCACCCCGCTATCGTCGCGAATGATTTTACCATTGAAGAGTGAAGCGGAGGCGTCTTTTGGACGTTTGGCGATAATCTCGTCAAATTCGCTTTGTAGGTTGCTGGCAAAAGTTTCATAACTTTCGTTGGCGATGACCGTCAGAATGTTGGTGTCGTGAACTAGGTTTTCTCCAAGAGTTTCAGCGTCTTGTCTGATGCCGTTTTGGTCAACACATAAGCGAAGGCCACGACCAATTTCTTGGCGCTTCTTAATGGTAGCGTCGGATTCACGTAAAGTGCAGATTTGAAAAACATTTGGATTATCCCAACCTTCACGCAGGGCGGAATGTGAGAAGATAAAACGAACTGGCTCTTCAAAACTCAGTAACCGTTCCTTATCTTTCATGATTAATTCATATGGGACGCTATCTTTAGAATCTCCTTCTTTGGTGTTAACGGCGCGTTTGGTTTTCTTGTCGATCGAGAAATATCCGGAGTGGATTTCGGATGGAGTAAATTTTTCTAGATACTTACGAAACGCAGATTCTTCTTTAAATTGCAGTTGTTGATTCAAATAAATATCTACGGCTTTGGCGAATTCTTCTTCAAAAATTTTAGCGTATGGCCCTTTTTCTTCACCGTTTTCGTCATAATACTTATATTTTGCGACTTCGTCTATAAAGAAGAGACTGAGGACTTTTATACCCTTATTGAAAAGGCGGCGTTCGGTTTCTAGGTGCGACATAATGGTTTCGCGGATTTGGATTCGGCGAATGTCATCTTCATTTGTTTGGCCGATGACTTCACCTTCATGGATACGAATGCCATTCACGAAATCTACAAAGCCCTCTTCTTCACGAGCATTGATTTCTGAAATTTTATAACCATTACGATACTCTTCCAACTCTCCAGAATGTACATAAATATCATCACCGAGTACGAGAGTTTTAGTTTTACGGCGGATACCGCCTTTATCTTTGGCATCGAATTCAAACACTACAGTGGCAGTCGGTTTGCGATTTGGATAAGTGTTGATCTTCTGAAGGTATAGATAG
The DNA here is from genome assembly GCA_964425805.1 of uncultured Candidatus Saccharibacteria bacterium. Lineage (GTDB taxonomy): Bacteria > Patescibacteriota > Saccharimonadia > Saccharimonadales > Saccharimonadaceae > Nanosyncoccus. Next base: position 20,811 of record CAYRNS010000002.1, on the reverse strand, counting down.
CCGTTAGTAGTTGTGCCGCCTTTAATCGTAATGCCTTTGACGGTGATTTTTTTGACTAGCTGTCTTTGATAGGCGTCAACTGCGTCTAGTCGGTAGACCTTATTAAAATCTTCGCGGTGCGTAGCGGAATAGTTGAGGTAGAAAAGGGGATTGAAATCTGCGATGGTTTCGCGAGTGATGTTGGATTTTTTATCGGTACCTAGTACGCTTTGTGGCTCATCTACGATAACAATTGGTCTAGTAGTGGCGACGACATCAATTGGTTTGCGCGAGCGGAAGGAATCAAGCTTCATGCGAATGCGTTTACTATCGGCGCCACGAGAATTAAAGGCTTGAGTATTGATAATCATGGCGTTGATGTTGGGACTGTCGGCAAATTGTTCTAACTCATTTAATTTGGATGAATTGTAAATAAAGAATCTGATTTTTTCGCCGTAATCTTCGGCAAAGTGCTCGGCGGTAGTTTGAAAACTTTTATAAACGCCTTCACGGATAGCAATGCTGGGAACTACGATAATAAATTTGCACCAGCCGTATTGCTTATTTAGCTCATACATGGTTTTGATATAGGTATAGGTTTTGCCGGTACCAGTTTCCATTTCGATAGTAAATACTGGGCGATTATTGAGACGCTCAATTTGGTTATTTTGGGGAATATTTTGAACGCTTTGGATTTCATGAAGATTTTTGATTAGTTGAGCATCCTGAAGACAAAGTTCGGTATTACCATAGCCAATTTGCTCGGTTTGAGCTAGGAGCGTATTTGAGATGTTGCCTTGATCGGTTAGAAACTGGTGTTTGATATTGGGCTGGCCAGTGAAGACATCGCAAGTAGCTTTGACGGCGTCTTCTTGAAATTTTTGATGTTTGAATCTAAGCTTCATTTTGACCTCCTTGAATCTGTTTTACTTCTTTGTTGAGCTCTTCTATGGCGCGATCGAAATCGCTTTCGTAATTATCAAATTCTTTTTGGCGATATTTGCCATACTCCATATCAGCTTTTTTGATTGCTTGTTCGTGAGATACTTTACCATTACTAGGTAGGATTTCTCGCCCAACGGATTTTAATTCCATATCCAAACGTTCTTTCCAATCATTCATTGTCATAGCCTTTTTGGAAACGGCTTGAAGCTCTGCATAGTCAAGAAACCGGCTGACTAGTAAGTTCAGTATATTTAACTCTTCTTCGCTAAGATAGTTTTTTGCTATATGCGTATCTGCTTTTGTTATATAATCGCCCTTGAAATTTGTCATGCCAATCATCGGCTTGTTACTATCGACGCGATTATATACGACTTCTGCCGCAGTTTGTTTGTGGACGGCATAGTGCATTTTGTTTTGAACCGTGGCGAAAAACTTTTTTGTTGTATTGGAATCTTTATCATAATCAATGGCTGTCGCATATATATCAGTTACTTGTTGCCAGAGATTGCGCTCACTACTTCTAATATCGCGAATGCGTTGCAAAAGTTCTTTGAAATAGCGTCCGCCATTTTGCTTAAGACGTTCATCATCTAGTGTAAAACCTTTAATGATGTATTCTTTTAATCGAAGAGTTGCCCATTGGCGAAAAGCGGTAGCGATTTTGGAATTGATGCGGTAGCCGAGAGAAATGATAACATCTAGATTATAAAAAGTGATTTTTCGTGAAACTTTACGTCCGCCTTCGTTTTGAACTGTCAAAATTTCTTTGACAGTTGCGCTTTTTGATAGTTCCTGCTCCTCAAAGATATTCTTAAGATGGTAACTTATTAATTGTTTGTCTGTATGATAAAGTTCTGCAAGTTGTTGTTGTGAAAGCCAGACGGTCTCTTCGTCAAGATGGACGTTGATTTTTAGTTTTCCGTCGTCGGATTCGTAAAGGATTATATCTGAGTTACCCATTTTGCCCTTTCCTAATTTTGATATTTTCCGTATCATTAATAAAGAAGCTCAGCAATTCTTTTTGTCCAGCTTTCTTTGTGCCTAAATCTTTTCTCATTTCATTCATTATTTCGTCAATAAGGACGAGATTTTTTATGGCTCCCTTTGGGTCTGTGGCATTCTTTCTGAATTGTACCCATTTTTTTACTACTTCTTTTGATCCCCACAAAGTAATTTCTCGTGAGAAGGATGATAGATCTTTGACCATTTGCTCTTGACTGTATTTTCCATCCTTTGAATGAAGCATTAGCTTGTACATCATTTCGGTGAATTCACCGTATGGTTTTTCTCGTTTCTGAGCTAGATATTCTTGCCTATTCTTCTTGAACTCAATCTGTTTTCCGAGTATTGAACTTATTATTACGCCAATAATAGAAACGCCTCCTGTAATTATTGCTGTGATGACTACAGCATCCATACTACTAACAGCTGTTATTACATTTATAAACTGCTCCAGTAGCCATTTTACCAGGAAAACAGCACCTATAATCATACCGATAAGAATTATGGAGCCAAAAAGCATATTTAGTTTAGGATGTTTTTCCGAAAATTTTGCGTCGGCAGTCATATTAGATTACCTTTACTTTCGTATCAGGTGCGATGACACGGAATTGCTCGGAGAGATTGATTTTGGCGGCGGAATCTTGGAAAGAAGAATCCTTAAATGCGGCGGTCAATGGTTTTAGTTTGGCGATTTCTTTGATGGCATCTTCGGAGATGTTGTCGTCAAAACAAGCAATCAGGCCGGAATCTTCGTCTAGGTAGCCGTAGAGGTAAACGGTGTTGTCGCCGATTTTCTTAGTTTCTAGTTTGAGGTCAAATGGAAGAGCGGAGGCGTAAATTACACCGAATAAGAGATCGAGCGGAGTGCGGTCTTTCTTGATATTATCAATGGAATTGAATAAGTCAGTTTGGCTAACGTCTTTGAGTGGCTTACGGATGTCGGTGTTCTCGTTTTCGCTGTCAATATGGAAGACACGGAAGCCAGTGTCTAGTTTACCTTTTAGGTCTGGATGTTGTTTAATGATTTTGTCACCTGCACGACGGAGACGTTCGGCGGTGATTTGGTCTATGGTAGAGTAGCCGGCTTTTTTAGCTTCGGATTTATCGTCAGTTGGTTCGTCTAGTTGGACTAGGATGTATTTGCGGTTGCCGCCATCTTCGGCGTTTAAATCCATGACAGCATGGCCAGTAGTGCCGGAGCCGGCGAAGAAGTCTAGGATGATAGAGCCTTCGCTCGTTCCAATTTGCGACAATGTTCGTATTAATAGTTCTGGCTTTGGCCTAATTTCTGCTGCATCTATTCCTAGGATTTTGGATACTTCTTTTGTACCGTCGGTCGTAGTGCCTTTATCCAATAATAGGGAATATGGAGTGATTTCTCGTTCCTCATTTATGAATATTTTTAATCTAGGTACCGAATTACCACCTTTACCCCATGAAATACGCTTATCTGCATCAAGTTTTAGGAATTCATCTTGTGATACTTCAAATTGCCTTTTGATTTTTACTCCAGACGGTGACGTCACTTCATAGTAGTTTCGGTGATTTGGGTTTGAGGCCACATCGCTTCTTGAGAGACTCCCTGACAACCATGGACCTCTTGGGTCATTATCTGGGTTAGCGTATTCGTTTGTGAAGTTTGGCTTTTCTTTAATCTTGTTTAATATTTGATTGTTTCTGAAGCAAACTGCAATGTACTCATGATCTTTCCTAAACGTGGTGGTATTTTTCATTTTGCCATCTCGTCCTACTCCGCTTTTTCGCCAAATCATAATATCTACGTTTTCGTCGAAAAAAACTTCATCACAGAGTTTTTTGAGATTTGCCTGTTCGTTGTCGTCAATAGAAACGAAAATAACGCCGTCATCGGCTAAGAGGTTTCTAGCAAGTTTGAGGCGAGGGTACATCATAGAGAGCCAGTCAGAGTGGAAGCGACCATTGGATTTAAAGTTTGCGGTGAACTCGTCTTCTGAGATGACTTTATTGCCTTCGGAGTCGGTAGTATCATCTTCGTAGTCGCTTTTTTTGACAGTAAAGTTATCGTGATAGACAAAATCATGGCCCGTATTATACGGAGGATCAATGTAAATCATTTTGATTTTACCTAGATAGGATTCTTGGAGGAGTTTTAAGGCATCTAGGTTGTCGCCAACTATCAGCATATTTTTGGTGTTGTCAAAATCTTTGGAGGCATTCATATCGGGGCGGAGGGTTTTGTTGATGGGGGCGCCAGCCTCAATGATGCTTTTTCTCTTGCCGGCCCAACTGAAGTTGTAGGATTCGTCTTTGTCATCTAACTTATCTAGGGATTCTCCTAGTGACTCGAAGAACTCGCGACTACTCCGCCAGTCTACTTTTTCTAGATCCACCCTTTCAATATTATCTGTATTTTCCATTTTACCTCCACTTATCTTTTATCTTATTATATCATGAAAAGCAGATTAAAGTATTTTGATGCATATATAATAATTGTATATTTTTGCAAACTAAGCATAACGGATATATTTTTTGTTAGAAAAATGAGCATAAGTATTGACTATGGTTCGGCGTGGTGATATTATTGTAATAACACAAAAATAAAAAGCGAGGTAGTAAATGGGCGGGTAGTACTTTAAGCTGTAGAGTGCGGTGTTAATACCGAAAGGTAGAGTATCATTTGATAATCTTTCTTTCGGTGCGAATTGTCGTACCGTATGACGGAGAGGTACTCAAGTGGTTTAAGAGGGTGGTCTGAAGAACCATTAGATCGTTTATACTACGGTGCAAGGGTTCAAATCCCTTTCTCTCCGCCATAGTTCCTTTATTTGACAGTATAACAAAAAGTCCCCGTGAGGGGACTTTTTGTTATACTACGGTGTAAGAATTCAATCTTACAGTTGCTATAAGCAACTAAAAACCTTTAAGAAAAAAATTAACGGCTTTTAGTCACCGGTAGCTTTTAAAAGTTCATTGACTACCATACCTTTACCTAACACAAACGGATACCATTTCGCCACTTTTGTCAATACTTACATTTTACTTTTTTGCACAAAAAATGTCAATAGTTTTTGAATAACATTTTTATTCAACTGTTAAAAACATAAGCGAGTTTTCCACAATTACCCCAATAATTGTTTTAATCTATAGCGTTCTTCGGCGAGGGCTTGCTTTTTGCCGATGGAGAGTTCGGAGTTGATCTTGCGGGTGAGGGCCTCGATTTGCTTCTGGATTTTTTCGCGTTCCTTGATTTTTTCAACATCTTCTTTAACGGTGGTTGGGGTGTTGTTGTCAGCAGTAGTACTAATGCTGGTGTAGCGTTCGCTGGCGATTTGACGGACAAAATTGCCAAATACAGTGTCAATGTCTAGACCGTCGATTTTGATGCTTGAGAGTTTTTTATCATTCCATTCGGTTTCAAAATAAGTGTCGACTTTGGCGGTGTTTTCGTTTTTTTGGTTTTGCTCCTTGTAGCAGATGACGGCTTTTTCCGCAGTGCCTTTTTCGACGAAAAATAGGATGGGGTAGGGAATGGCGGAATCAATAACTTTTAGGACTTTGGTGGGGAGCTCGTAGTTTTTGAGTATGATGCGGAAGACTTCAACTTCGGGCCAGTGTTTGGCGGGGAGATTGATAGTTTCGGGGGCAAGTTTGTATTCCCAGGTGATACGGGCGATTTCGTTTTGGAAAAGGTTTTTGGTGGCGGTGTCGGTTTTGCCGTAGAACTTTTCTTTGGCGATGATGCGACCGACTTTGGCGCTTTCTGGTAAGTCTATCATTATTTAACCACCAGGAAGGTTATTAGTTCGAAATCGTCGAGGCCGGAGATTTGGTTGGTGAGAGCGGTGGTGCCGCCAGCGTGGAAGAGACTGTCGACATCGCGTTCGGATTTGACGGTGATGATGCTACGAATGGAATTTGAAAGCAGTTCTGAATAATGTGCCATGTTTTTGCCATTGTTCGTCTCTTCGTTAAAGATGCGGACGAGCTCGCGTTCGGGTTTGTCTTTACCTTTAGCTAGGAGGCGCATTTTATCGAGAAGGTTTTTGGGATTTAGGTGATTTACAAACACTTCACCATTATCTTTGATGTAAACTAGATAAAATGGATGAAGGCGGTTTTGCTTATCAATGTTGACATTGGAATTGATGTTCTTGAGAATATAGATGACACCGGCGGGAGCGTCTTCGGTAGCGGCGGCAGTGGCGTTGATGCCAAATGGTACATAGTCGGCATCGCCGTATTTATCACGGAACTCTTTGACGTCGAGATGGAATTCATTGAGCCCGAGGTCCATGATGTTGATACCACCGTTAATTTCTTCGAGGTCGACAACTTCTTCCTGGAGGCGTTTGAGTTGGTTTTTGCGATATTCGAGGTCTGGGTCCATGTTTTCTAGTACATCTTCGCCGGCACTGGTGATGCTGACAAGTTTGGTGCGGTTTTCAACACGAGCTTTAAGATTGATGTAAGCGTCAAGGGAAATGTTCGGCCAGAAATTGACGAGTTGGATGGTTTTATTTTCGGAGCCGATGCGGTCGATACGACCGAAGCGCTGGATAATGCGAACTGGGTTCCAGTGAATGTCGTAATTGATAAGATAATCACAATCTTGAAGGTTTTGGCCTTCGGAGATACAATCGGTGGCGATTAGAATGTCGATGTCGGTAGTGTTGGTGCGACCTAGGGCGTCGCGGTTCTTGGACTTGGGGCTGAAATAGGTAAGGATTTCATTGAAATCTTTGGCAACGCCTTTTAGGGTAGTGTCTGGTGTATGATTGCCTGTAACTATGGCGGTGTGGAGGTTGTGATTATCTAGAATTTTGCCCTTTAGCTCTTCGTATAGATAATCGGCGGTGTCGGCGAAGGCAGTGAAAATGAGAATCTTTTTATTGTCGCCGTTGATAGGGTGAGTGATTTTGTCGGATATGGCAGACTCAAGCTCTTGGAGTTTAAGGTCGTGCTCTGGAGTGACGAGATTGATTTGTGCTAGTAAATCTTCGAGAGTGGCTTTGTCTTTTTCTAGCTGACTACGCCAGGAGACATAGTCCATATCTTCAAATTTGATTTTGAGATCTTTGCCGATGGAAAAATCGTCGTCGATATCGTCTTCGTCAACATCTTTTATTTGTTCGGCTATGTCTGTAAAATCGAGATGTTCGGTGCGATGTGTCTCAAAACGATTGATACTCTCTATTGTTCGGCAAATTGAATCGTAAAGCCTTTCAGTGGTCATACGAAAGGCATAAATGGAACTTTCGGCGCGTTTTAGGAGATTTATAATCATGAGGACGTTGCGACCTTCTTCGCGGTTGGCCCAGGTTTTGCCACTGGCGCTTTCTGTGTCTACATATTTATCCAGTTTGGAAGGTTGGACGAATTTAAGTGGGGTGTAAATGTCAAGATTGAGTGCGTCGATATGTTCAAAAATCATGTCGAAGTTGATGCCTTCGATATCGGTAAGGTCGGGACGGTGGCTGATTGGTTTGCGGCGTTCTGGAAAAGTACCGAGGTTGGTTTCGTTGTAGTATTTTTCGATGTGCTTGCGTGAGCGGGCTATAGTGACGCTGTCGAGCAAATCGAAGAAATCGAAACTAAGCATTTCGAGAAGCTTGTCGGTAGTGCGATCTTCTGGTTCTAGAGCAGACCAAGTATTAAAGGCGGAATTGGCGTCTTGGAAAACTTTGTCTAATGGATTTTTGGTCTTGAGAGTTCTGTCTAGATTTTCGGAATCGCCTTCGCAAGCGATCATGAGTTGGTTCTTGAGATCAGTAAAGTTAATATTGACTGGGGTGGCTGAGAGCATGAGAACTTTGGTTTTGACGCCGGCTTTGATGACTTTTTTCATGAGTTTTTGATAGCGATTGAGATAGTCTTCTTCGGCTTTGTGGGTGGAGCGTTCGCCATTTCTAAAGTTGTGGGACTCGTCTATTACAACTAAATCGTAATTGCCCCAATTAATCATGCTGAGATCAGTTTCGCCGGACATGCCACGCTCGCGGTCGAGATCGGTATGGAAGAGAACGTCGTAGTTTAAGCGGTCGGATGCGATGGGGTTGTTTTTGTAGTTATGTTTGAAAGTGTTCCAGTTGGCTTGAAGACGCTTAGGGCAGAGAACGAGAACGGATTTATTTCTGCATTCGTAATATTTAATAACGCCAAGCGCGGAAAAAGTTTTACCAAGACCGACCGAGTCGGCAAGGATGCAACCGCCATGTTTTTCGAGTTTAGAAATACAACCGACTACGGCATCTTTTTGAAAATTATAGAGCATTTCCCAAATTTTCGAATTTTTGAAGCCAGTTTGGACGTTAGGTATAGTGTCTTCGTCGATATCTTCGAGGAATTCGTTGAAAATATTGTATAGTGCAACATAATAGACGAACTCAGGAGAGTTTTCTTTGTATGCTGCGGTGATGTTTTCTAATACTGTATCAGTGACATCATCAAGGCGGTCATCGTCGTTCCAAATTTGGTTGAAAGTGTTTAGATATTGCTCAGTATATGGTGCATAGAGTTTGGTAATAATAGAATAGGCATTATTGCCACGATCTTCGCCGAGCTCGGCAGTGGTAAAGTTAGGGAAGGGGTTGTAGGTGACGCTTTCGGATTTTTGGTTGTTATTGTTTGAGGACGTATTTGGGTTTTCGACGTTCATGAAGGGAGACATTGCTTCGCCGGAGATGTTGGAGCGGAAGTGGGCTTTTTTACGAATCCAGTCGGCACATTCTTTGGCGATGGCTTGTTGATTAAGTTCGTTTCTGAGGCGTACTTCAAAGTCGGTACCGTATAGTGAACGCTCGCGGTTCAAACGGGGAATGTAGAATTCGCGGGCTTCCTTTTTGGCTTTTTCTTTGGTGAAAGTTTCGCCAGTGAAGAGAAAACGGAATTCGTCGATTTGATTTAGTTCTTTTTTAAGCGCTTCAAAGGCATAGATGGAAAAAGAGGCTGCAGCAATGGAAATTCTGCTACCTTTTTGGATAGTCTGCTTTAAATCATCTACGACTCTTTTATTGATGTTGTCGAGAACTTCGGGAGTTTGAGGCGTGGATGATGATTGTGGTTCTTTTGGTGTGGTTTTTGAAAATAGTCCCATAGTTTTGTTCCGTGTTTGGTATTATTATATCATTATTGGGTAGATTGCGCTATTGGGAAAAATGTTGTATAATGCGAGCAAATGAGTGATATTTTGGCTGTGAGTATTCTGGAGTTGTCGCCTAATTCGAGGCGAGCGTTGGAAAGGAACGGAGTTGATACTTTAAGTGAGTTAATGGCGCATCGGGGATTTGGTTTTTTGACGCCAGAGAATTATGATTCTGAAAGCCTTCGAGAATTAATAAAGGTATGCGACGAAATAGATAAGTTTTACAAGAGGCTGAATGAAAGAATTGTGTCTTTAGATAAAATTGAACATAAGGGCTCTAAACAGGAAAAAGATTATTCTTTTGATGAAGGGCGGCATAGGGCTTTTGAAAGTATCAAGAAAGACTTAATTTCGGTTATGAATTTAGAACAGCCAACTTCGCTTAGGAAAGCAATTTTGACGGTTTTTGCGGGTTCGGCTGATGGTGTATTTGACAGGAAAATGATTAAGACGCTGGTTGAAAGGAAATGTCGTAGGGCGGTTTCCACTAATACCGATGCAATAAGGTCTGCACTTTCTTCTTTAGTGTCTCACGGGTTTTTGAAGCGTGTCGGAGGTGGATATACGCGAGGTGCTATTTTTAATAAGATAATTAAAGAATCGGGGTTCCTAGAGAGACGAGAAGGATTGAATCGTTTCGAAGTGTTGGAAGTGGAAAAATTGAAGCATTTTTTAGATAGTCATATTGGTAAGGAGATTGAGTTTCGCTATAAAACAGAACGTGCTGGTAGCGATAAAAAGTGGAGACGAGTGAGGGTGTATGATCATGATGATACATATTTGATGACTACGGGTAGCTACTTGTCTGGTAGACGAATTAACTATTTGAAAGAAAAAATTGTAGAGTATAGGGAGGTTGATGATTGAGAAGGCGACTTTTGTAGTATAATGATAATATCGAGGGCAGGATCTGCAGTGGATATATGCGGGACACCGCCCTCTTTTTTGCTGTTGATGGTATAATCGAGCTATGGACAAGTACATAAACCAATCAATCACTGTGCGGAGGGAGGCTTTTGGGGCGAATTTTGAGATTGATGCGGAGGCGCAGGGGAAGATTGATGCGCTGTTTGCGGATATTGAAAAGCTGGGTGCGAAATGTAAAGATGCGGGAGAGTTTGAAGCGGAGTTTGCGAAGAGTCCGCTCAATCAGCGATATCTGGATTTATTCACCGAAATTGCGACGAAGGGAGTGGCTAAGAATACTGCAAAGGGTGCAGGGTCTGCGGAAGATTTGGCGGTAGATGCGAAGAAGGATACTACCGCAAGTGTGGTAAAAGGTGCGGCGATGGGCGCAGCGCAAAGCGTGGCGGAGCAGGCGCTTCAAAACGCCGTGCCAACGACGCGGGCGGCGGTACATCAGGAGGCTTATGATGCGGCGCGGAGTGTGCCGGGGCTTGGCGATGCGATTGACATCGCCGAGAAAGCTAGCTATGCGGCGCATTTTGGGAAGCTGTTTAGGAAGAAAAAGAATTAAGTTATAATGCAGAAGATTGACAGAATATATTTCGATATCGACGGGGTGATTCGGGGCGTGGCGTCACCGAAAGAGGACGTGATGGCTCTGCTTCGGTATTGCCTAGATAATTATCCTGGGGCAGTATATTGGCTCACTACGCATTGTCGGGGCGGGGAAAATCATGTTGATTTTGCTCTGAGGGGTGAGTTTTCGGATGAATTTGTGGATGAGCTATATGCTAAAGTCTTTGATAGCGAATATCGTTAAGTAAACTTTAGCCAAAAAGCCAAACCAAGAGTATAATACTAATTATGGAAAAAGATTTATCTTCAAAAAAGGATGAAAAAGTTAACACTTTGATTGACGACGCGAAGGAGGCGTCTGACAAGGGTGATAATACTCAAATACAACTTAGTAATAATTTGATTTCGATTACGCTGGCTTTTGTGGCGCTACTTGCGACGGCGATAAGCACAAGTAGTGTGCTGCCAACGATTAGTATTTTTCAAAAAGTTTTGATTATGATTTCAATTGTGGTATTCTGCGTGTCGATTTTTGTAGGGTTGCTTAACTTTTATTTAAATATGCGGCACCATCAAAAGATAGCGCGTACCAACAGGAAGAAAGCTCAAAGAGCTGATGACGCTAAAAGTAAGAATACGCTTGACGGCGTGGAGCGAACGGAAATGAAGGTTGTGACTTCTAGCTCTGTAAGCCGCAACAACATCTTAATTATGACGCAAGTGGTTTTGCTGGCGATTGGGTTGGTGTTTTGTGTAGCGTTTATTGGTACGATTTTGTTCGGAACGAGCAACGAAATATAAGTCGACTGGTATAAATTTGTTTAGAATGGGTAGTGGAATTTAAGCAGAGAGTAATGAGGCCTTAGCAAAGCGGAATGGGATTTTAGCGGAAGCGAGATTGTAAAAAAATACTGGGGTGAAAACAGTTATGCTCGATATTACGGTGTTTGGGTGTTGTATTTTGTATTGGAGCATGTTAGAAAGAAGCTGGGTTGGAGAAGTTTTGTTTGCGAGTAATATGGATTCCCCTTCAAGGGAACGGGCGACAAATGGCGAATGTGAGCTAGAGATTGGAGGCTGCAACGCGGTGCGGTGCGTCCGTTCCAAAATGGGGGGATTTATACGTTGGTTTCTAGATAACCTTGGTTGCCGTCCTCCCAAGTTTTGCGAAAACAAAAACAGAAAGGAGGTGCGCTATGGAAATAGAATGCAATTTTAGCTTCAGGTTCAAGCGCAAGCCAAAAATAAAAAAGGTTACTGTCGTCGTAGACGAGCAGTAACCTAACCAACCCAGGCATGATTCTAGACTCTCATGCCTCCTGCTACCATTATAGCAATGGTAGCAGGGTCCAGTCAAGAAAAATTTTCGATGACGGTGTATAATAAACATATGAGCGAAACCTTTTCAACTAAGAAAAATGACGAAATCGAGTCGCTAGCAGACGATATCGAAGCTTCGGCGGAGAGACGAAAAATGATTTCGTCGAGTTCTTATGGTTTGTTGGCTTTGTTCTTCGGCTGGTTGGGAGTTCACGATTTTAGTGCTGAGCGTTACGGTTATGGTTGCGTGCATTTAATTATGGCGGCGATTGCGTTATGTATATTACCATTTGATATTAGTAATTTCTTGCCACCGACACTATTATTCATTAGTTGGTTATGGGCGATTTGGGAGGCGATACGATTTAGAAAGACTTCTGATGTCTTGTATATACAGACGCATGAAGCAAATACACGTGATTACATTATTAAGGCTAAGGTAGCAGATTTTTTTACAGTAATCGCAATTGTTGCGGTTATTGCAACAATCTATTTTGTAATTAGCTCCAAGAATTGTTATGCTTCTGGGTGTTCTGGTGCTGGTTGGGCAATTGTGATCGCTATTGGCATTGGTTTTATTCCATTTGTGGTAGCTGTGACGTTGTTGATTGGCGAGTTTGCGTTATATTATAGAATGTCAGAGGTATTGAAGAAAAATAGCATTCTTAAAAATCATACTATCATAATGTGTTGTCTTGGTTCTATCCTTCTGATAGCTACTATCGCTTTAATCATCTCTTTTGTAACGGCGTAATGGAATCTGTCAAACGTGGATTGGAATGGCAACAGTTAACGGTTTACACAATGAACGTGAAGTAAGGGAAGTTTTGTTTGCGAGTGGTATAGATTCCTCTACGAGGAAGCTGGATACTGTATAATGTTAATATGAAGATAGAAATTGTAGTCCATGGCATATATAAACATTTTAAGGGTGATATGTATATCGTCGAAGATTTGGCTAGGCATTCGGAGACTGATGAAATTATGGTGATTTATCGGGCGCTTTATGGAAAAAATCAACTATATGTTCGACCGCTGGAGCTGTTTTTGGACTTGATAGATAAAGAGAAATATCCAGATGCTAAACAAAAGTATCGCTTTGAGTTGCAAGAGATAAAGAGTAAGAGATAGCCATCTATCTGTAAAATCATATATAATATAAATATGATAGAAAGCTACAGTGAGTTTAGGGAGAATCTTGCGCGTTTGGCGGATGATGATTATCATGAATTTTCTAAAAAAGGAATTCCGACGGAGCGGCCGTTTATTGGTGTGCGAATTCCGCAGATTCGGGAAATCGTAAAGGAAATTGCGCCGGAGTTCCAAGAAGCTTTTTTGAAAGTTGAACCAGTGGCAATTGAAGAAGTTCTAGCGCGAGGCATGATGATTTGTGAATTGCCGTATGGAGAAATGATGGCTAAGCGTAGCGAAATAAAAGGGAAATCATGGCTTGATTCGCAGATCGACATTATTGATAATTGGTGCACGTGTGATGTGTTTTGTTCTGGCGTGGCAAAACGAATTAAGGGTCATCTCGCGGAGGTTTTGGACCAAAAGATTGAAGACTTATTAAACGACTCTCGTGAATTTGCGGTGCGTGTGGGTTTGGTTTTATTAAAATGTGCCTATATGGATTTTGATTATCTGAACTTGATTTTTGATCGGGTTGAAAACTTGCGCGAAAGAGAAGAATACTATATTAAGATGGCCTCTGCTTGGCTAGTTGCAGAATGTTTTATTAAATATCCAGAGGAAACTTTTGCTTATCTCAAAGTCTCTAAACTTCCCAAATGGACTTATAATAAAACAATTTCGAAAATTTGCGATTCGTATCGGGTAGCGATGGAAGATAAAGCGGTTTTACGCAAAATGCGAAAAGGGGATTTATAAGTTTTTATAGTTTGGTATAATGAGAAAAAGGAGAACTATATTATGGCATCGATTTATGATTTTAAAGTAAAAAAGCGAGATGGGGAGGATGAGTCACTAGCGGAATTTAAAGGGAAAGTTTTATTGATCGTTAATACGGCAACGGGGTGCGGATTTACGCCGCAGTACGAGGGGATTGAAAAGTTGTATCAGAAATATCACGATAAAGGTTTGGAGGTTTTGGATTTTCCGTGTAATCAATTTGGGCATCAAGCGCCGGGAACGGATGACGAAATTCATGAATTTTGTACGGCGAAATACCAAACTTCGTTCGATCAATTTGCGAAGATTGAGGTCAATGGTGATAAGGCGGAGCCTTTATATGGATTTTTGAAGGCTGAAATTGATGACGACCCTGAGCCGAAGGGAATGAAAAATAAGCTCGCGATGAAGGCGGTAGCAAAAATTCCTGGGGTTTCGAAAGAGTCGGGCTTTATTAAATGGAATTTTACGAAGTTTTTGGTGTCGCGAGAAGGGAAAGTGGCTTATAGATTCGGACCGACCGATACGCCGGAAGAAATGGAAGAGAAAGTAGTAGAGCTTCTAGGTTAATATTTACGCTTTTTCTTAAAGTAATAGTGGTTTAATTTAAAGCGGAAGTGCTTAGTTTTAGATATGGGGTGAAAACGCTTAGGGCGGGGTAGGGGGTTGATTTTTGAAAATTGGTGTGCTTTAACTTCTCTAATTTAAAAAAGGAGTTATTCATGCCCAAAAAAATTAGGCTTAAAACTAAACCAAAAAAGAAGCTGGGGATTACGTTTAAAATCCATAAAAGGTGGTGGATTTTTGTTTTTAGTTTTATAGCGGTGTTTATGGGAGTAAAATTGGCTGACCATAATAATATTAATGGCTTGGTTAATGCTTCGGGATGTCTGGATTTAAAAGTTATTTACGCGCGAGGGTCGGGCGGGGAGCGATATACAAACGGGGATTATTTGAATTTTAAAGCTACGATGGAAACGAAGCTTGCGACGACGGATTTAAAATATGAGATTGATGATTTGGATTATCCGGCGGTAAGTGTCGACATAGGTGCGGGACATCTCGGAACTTTGCTTGGTGCGTATTTTGGGAGCGGAGAGGCGTATGAATTTGGGGACAGTGTGCGCGAGGGCGCTAATAATTTGGTGAAAATTATAAATGGCGACGTGTGTAAAAATACAAAATACGTTATAGCTGGGTATTCGCAAGGGGCTTTGGTGGCCTTGAACGGGTTGGGTCGGATTGATCCCGAAAAGATTATTTTCGTGGCGACGTTTGGCGATCCGAAGATTTATCTGCCGGAGGGCGCGGGGTTGGTGCCGTCGGCCTGCGCGGGACGAAATTTGTCGGAATATCGGATTTATGTACCGGATTGTCGGGCGTATAAGGGAATTATGGGGGCAAAGAATCCGTATGTAGGTAGCGGGTATGAAGGGAAGATTGGGACTTGGTGTAATCGATATGATGTGATGTGCAGTTCGCATTTTAGCGTGAGTAGTCACACCTCTTACGAAAGTGACGGGATTTATGAAGACGCTTCGAGGTATATTTTTAGTAAAATTGGGGCTTGGTTTGGAATTTCCAATCAATATACGTCACCACACGACACGGCGATATTAATAGATTCGACTGGGTCGATGAGTGGACTGATTGAGAGGTATAAGACGGAAGCGTTGAGACTTGCGGAGAAGACTTTGGAGGCGGGAGGAAGGGTGGCGCTATATGATTATCGGGATTTAGACGACGGGTATGAGCCGGTGGAAAGATGTAATTTTGAGATTTGTAATTTAGCGACTTTTCAGGCGGGACTCGAGGCGATTGAGGCTGACGGTGGAGGCGATACGCCGGAATCGCTACTTTCGGCATCGCTTCATGTAATGAAGTCGCTAAAATGGAAGTTTGGTTCAACGAAGTCCTTAGTAATTTTGACCGATGCGGGTTATCATTCGCCAGACCTCGACGGGACGACGTTTTATGATGTGCAAAAATTAAGTAAACAAATTGACCCGGTGAATTTCTATATTATTACGCCGGAGGTGGAGGAGTATTCGGCTTTGGCAGAGGCGACGGGTGGTGCGGTGGCGTCGTCGGTGGACGATTTGAGTGCTTTGACGGATATAATTATGGAAAGGTACGATAGTTTGTCGAGGGTGGAGGAGGAATTTGAAGACGAGAATTATGAGAATGATTTGCCAGTAATTTCGGAAGTTGAGGCTGTAAGGATAGCGGATGATAGCGTGAAAATTAGCTTTAAAAATAGCGGGGAAGCGACGGTGGTGATATTAAACGAGGCGATAGTTGGGACGACTTATGAAAAGGAGATTACGATT
This sequence comes from uncultured Candidatus Saccharibacteria bacterium, assembly GCA_964425805.1. GTDB lineage: Bacteria > Patescibacteriota > Saccharimonadia > Saccharimonadales > Saccharimonadaceae > Nanosyncoccus. The sequence goes on along the minus strand of CAYRNS010000002.1, from coordinate 4,722 downwards.
ACGGGGTTAAAACCTGAGGTTGAGAATAAGATTGTGTTGTCGCCACTGTCGGCGACTAGGAGAGGGGAAGGGGTAGAGGTTGATTTAGGTGATGTGCTAGGGGGTGGACTGGGGGGAGTTGGTGATGTGATAGAGGGTGAGGTAGGGAGAGATGGCAATGTGATTGCGACTAATGACGAAAAAGTTACAATTCCGAAAGCGCCGAACACGGGAAAGAGATAAGTTGGTGTTGTAAAAGGGTGGGTTTTGTGATATAATAAAAGGAGTTCGCTAATTTGATTAGCGTGCAATGATTTTGTGAGCGGGCCGGTAGCTCAGCTGGTTAGAGCACGAGCCTCTTAAGCTTGGTGTCGTGGGTTCGAGCCCCACCCGGCTCACCAATAAAATTCAACGCCTCCAGAGGGCGTTATTTTGTTGGGGACTCGGACCTTCGGTGCGAGTCCCACCCGGCTCGCGGACAGGGGAATAGGTAAGCTCCATACGCTCGAGCTTGTCGTAATCGCGTGAATTAAACTTGCCATTATGTTCAAACATGAAGCTTTCTAGTTGCCGAGCAGTAACCGGTATTGGTTCGCCAGGTTTTACTTTCTTGAATGTGTGGCGTTTTGCCATGTCTTACCTCGTTTCTTTGAGGTGCGTCGTCTGACGGTAATTCTAGTTTTTACCTGTAATATATTTGACGTATCGTTTTTGTCCTTTTAGCGTTCGCAACTCTTCGCCGGAAAGATTTGGTTTCTTTATTAATTTTGCCATTTTACTACGAGTTTTAACGCCTGGGTATAAACGGCTTCTGCCGATTCCGATTCCAAGAAACTCAAATTGAGTAATTTTACCTTCCAGTAGGTGACCATCGCTTGCATTATATTCATGCTGAAGGTAATCGATTATTTTAGTTTTGTTTTTATTCAACTCTAATTTTGATGTATTTTCGATAAGTTCAGCAATGTCATTGTAGAGCGAAGATAGTGTGGTCGAATCAACTCTGCTTGCGGTAATACCTATATCATCCATATAGACGGCAATTCTTGGGTCGTGTCCCTTAAGTTTTTTCGTCATACAGTAGAAGAGTTTTCTAAATAAGCCTAAATTACACCAAACGGCGAGTCGACTTGACGTAGAAAAACCTCTTGCTAAAACCTTTTCATTTATATTGTTTAATGACTTTTTGCCACTGCTAACGCAGGCAACTTCGGCTATTATCTGTGCTACATCTTTTCCGCAACCACAATAACAAACCAATGTATTTACTATATCTTCATATGAGATGTGCTCAAAAAAGTGACGCATGTCCACTTTCAGTAAGGTGCGCTTATTCTTCTTCCCTTGAAGTGCGATTGCGGCATTTTTTATTCCTTTTTTGCCAACGCCACCATAGATGAAAATTGGGAGTTCGCTATCATGTGGCGCCAGAACCTTCTGGTTGATTCTTTTTTGCAGATTTCCTAGTGGCGTTCCAGAAGCGCTACGCACCCATTTATCGTCATCCGGTTTCGATTCTTCTGGATTATCGGACCAGTATTTGTCTTTATTCACGAGGCAATCGTCAATCAATTTCATTGCGTCTTTAAATGACAAGTCCTTACCGCGAATCGCATCGGCTAGCTGTTTCTTAGTGTAAAGATTTAACTTGGGATAGCCTTGGTTTATCATTTGAGAATGTTCCTGGCTTTCTTTGTAACTAGTTGCTTTTGTAGATTCATTCCAAATTGTGAAAGGCGCTTTTCAAAGGCTGAATCATCCGAATATTTGTTAGTTGAATACACAAAAGGAACTATAGCCCTGGGGGATACCTCCATTTTTGAAGCTAATATTTCGACGAACTTTTTTGATGGCTCTTTTTGGCCAGATTCAATCATAGCGATTAAAATGGCTGAGACTCTAAGCTTAGCAGCAAGTCCTGACTGCGTGAGCCCGGTCTCTTTTCTGATGTTTTTTAATAATTCTGGAAAATCATACATAATAATCTCGGTTACAAGTTGGTAGTTGGAGCTAGAATAAGCTCTTTAAGATCGCGAGGATTTCTACAATCAATCTGACGATTGAAAGCGTCTTCTCTACGAATCTCAATGCTTTTTCTAGCATTTTTACCTCCTACCAACTTGTGATAAGAGTGATACGATTCAAAAACAGTAAAAGAAGAAAATTCTCTTGTCATGAATAGTCCTTTCTTATTAAAGTTGGTATTTTTTCCCGACCATAATGATATTTGGCTACCCAGTACTGCAGCTACCATAATATAAAAATAAGATCACCCTGTAGTAACCGCAAGAAAACAACATTATGGTAGCTTTCGTACGGATAACCGTCTTTTTTATACATGACTCTAGGGTATAAAACATAAACAAGAGATGTAGTACCGTGACGCGGGAATCGTATTACCGATTCGAGCAATTTTTTGCTCAACATTTACATTTGGTATGCTAACTTGAATCGATTTTAAATTTCTCCCCCTACTTTCATTATATACAAAATGTATAAGAAATCAAGGACTTTTTTCTGAAAAAATAGGCAAGGAGGGCACCCTTATCTACTACCGATATCGTTTGACTCTTTATACTCAAAGCTATTGTAAACAGATTAGTTGGCTATATTAAAAATAACTTTGCCTTTCTCTCCCTTGAATAGTGGCGCAAATTCTTTAAAAATTTGCTGAACCCCGTTTTCTTCATTAACTAATACAATGCCATCTTTATTTTTTGAATGTTGGTTGGTATCCAGGATAATAAAATCTAGTTTGTTCAATGCGTCGTTTAAGATTTGCCATACTTCTGCTGTTATTGGAAAATTACGGAGTTCTTGAATATGGAGACTCTCGCCTTTAACTGAAACCATATATTTTGCGTCTGGAACAAGAAATTCGATCAAGAAACCGATATTGGATAGATTCCACTTTGTTTTATGCTTCTCAACTTCCGAATAGTGATTGTTGAATATTGTTTTAAAGTTCTTGCAGAAAGTATGATGATTAAAATTCTGCCATTCTCTCATTCTGCAATTTAGTATTTTTTCTATGCTCTCACGAGCCTCATCCATATGATTTTCAATGTCGTCGTGATACTTATTGAAAATTCTCTTAGCTTCACCCTGTGTCATTTTTGTACCAGAATCTTTGCGGCTTCCCATAGAAATATCAATACGGAAGTGTTCTATACCAATCCTGTTGCCGACATTGTCGACAAAAACAAAATCTGGGCTTTCTTGATCTGGCTGTGAAATATCTGTTAAGTTTTTTAGAAAAGGCAATTTTTCTTTTGCTGCATTGAGACTTCTGTACTCGTCAGATTTTTTATTGCTCCTCTGAATATCCTTATTGGAATTATCATTCATCTTATTCATCTGTTTATAAATATTTTGTTAGTTATAATTATACCATTGACAATGTAATTATTTTATTTTCTCCAATGTCATTGTTTTAGGCCTTTCTGGCTCCAGCTGAACCAGAAATCCCCAAAAGTTCGAATCCCAGTTCCTGTATGCGTATTTCAGAATATGCACGGCAGCACAAGTGGATAATCCTTTTTAGGTATCACACGCAGTTTAGCTGTGTATTCAGGGTGTTCCAGGCACCAGTCCACAATCATGCAAAGTCGAGCAATAACGTCCACTCGCCCCTCACGAAAAACAATGGGAAATTGTTGCACTTATTCATTTTCAGAAGCGAATTGCTTTAGAAAATATTTACCTTTATCCGTAATTGAGCATGTGCTTGTATTGCCGTTGATGTTAATTAAGCCGTTTGTATCGCAGGACATAAGATTTTCGCTCGTGATTCTATCGGGGCGTATGTATCCTTGATGACCATATATAACGTTTTTTAATTGAGACAATACAGAACCGTAATTCTCCTTTTTTGTAAATTCTTCGTATTCTTTTTTCCACACTTTTTCCGGAGTTTTATCTTCTAATTTTTTGTTTTCCTCTGCAAGTTTGACTTGTTCTTTCTTAATAGCAATTTCTTCTTTTGTAGTTTCTTTTTGTTCTTTAATAAGCTTTTGCTGAGCTTCTTCTTTGATTATTTCACGGTCGATTTTATCGTTAATTTGCTTTTTATACGCACGATTGATAATTAGTTTTGGCATTATCCAAATATAGAACCATGTTAAGAAAAACGGTAACAAAGTTCTTACCCAGAAATCATAATCACAAATATTCCCAAAGAAATATTGGTTTAAGTATTCATTTTTTAGCATACCGTATTTTTGATATATCAAATTTTGATCGGTGAAAAACATTGTAGCGAAGCCTTGAGAATGACATATTATCCAGAAAACGATGAACACAAAAATCAAAGTCGATGATGCTTTTTTGTTTAAGTATTCGAATAGTTCTTTTACCATTATTTATCGCTCCTTGTATTCCTTATCGATTGCCCAATGCCCTCTAATCCTAAACGCAGGAATAGTACCACGGATGGCCTTATTGGTTGCAGATTGGAGATTAATGTTATTATTTTTAGCCCAGTCAGCAACCGGGATAATCTTTTTGGCTGTAAGTTTCGTGATGCGGCGATATAGAGCTTCAATTAATAGGCTCGCAAATAGCTCAGTTAGCTTATCTGCTTTGTTGGTTTTTGTATATTCATCAAGAGCAGGGTAATATTCATCGAATTTCGATTTATTCGGAATAATAATTGGCGGCAAGCCAAGCATGTCTAATTGCTCGCTGACAAGCAAACGTCCAATGCGGCCATTACCATCACCGAATGGGTGAATGTTTTCGAAT
>CAYRNS010000001.1:0-63145 GCA_964425805.1 uncultured Candidatus Saccharibacteria bacterium | reverse complement strand
TTTACCGGTACTGTCAATATAAGGAGTGCTGTTAGGATAGATTTCTTGGACTTGCCATGAGACACTGGCGTTCATGGTCTTACCGAGAATAGTAGAAGAGTTGTCGTTACGAGTGATTTGGTGGGAGAAGTCGGCAGTATAAGTAGCAGTACGGGCGGTGGCATTGTCGCACCATTTGCCAATCTTGGAGTCGACAGAAGCAGAACTACTACCGCAGAGGGTGCCGCTAGTATTACGGTCGTGGTTGATGATGGTGCCGACACGGTTACTGTCAGTACGAGTGAGGCGATTGTTGGCGGTCATGGTGGCGGAGACAGGTGTGCCAGTGAAAGAGATAGTCTCAGTGTTGGGAGGGTTGGTGATGGAAACGCAAGTGTGTGCCTTGCCGGCATAGTTGCCATATTGGCGTTCGTTGTCGTAATAAAGGACGTCGGAATCATAGCGAAGATAGTAACAACGGCTTTGGGCGGCACCACCAATGTCGACATAAGTCCAGTCCCAGCCATCTTCAGGCCAGTATGTAATCTCGTAATTGTCGAGAGCGAGAGTTAATCTTTTGTCGGCAGTATTGTCGGCAGGATAATATTTCTCGTCAAAGGTAGTATAGACATTGTTGATGGCGACGTAAGAATCCGCTTTTTCTGGTATATTGAGAGCATCGGTGCGTTGGATGTTATATTTGGGGGAGTAGGAAAACCTAGACTGATAGCCGTTACCGACGCGATTTTCTCCAGTGCCAGAAAGACCGGGACCATTAGCAACGCTAATCCAGCCTGTGAAAGCAGCGTGATACTGCCCCGGATTGTAGATGTTGATGCATCGATAGGTAGTAGATGTTTCTGCACTACCAACACGAGTAGTACCGTCATAGTAGACTTTGCTGTCATACTTGAAGTAGAAGCAGATGTTGTTATACCAGCCACCGTGAGTGATGTTAGGGGTGGTCTTAGGGGAGGAGATGTCCTGAGTGACGTTATAGGTGAGATCATTGGAGTTGGTAGTATTGTTAGGGTAGACGCCATCATGAGAGTCGGCGGAACGAGTACCATACTGTGAGACGGCAGAAGTAGGAGTGTTGTTAGTACGCGTAAGGTGGTAGTAGACAGTGAGAGAATAGTTGTCTTTACTGCCGATCGCCTTATAGTTGTCGCCGGAGATGTGGGTGAGCTCTGTGGAGGTGATGGTGATGGCGGGAGCGGAGAAAGTGGCGACGGTGTAGGCTTCCCAAATAGCATAAAGCGTAGTGGAAGCGTTGGCGCCTACCGAAATAGTATTGCCAGGTTGTTTTGAAACAGAGCCGGAACACGATGTGGTTGACCAGCCGGTAAACTTATATCCCGTGCGTGTTGGCGAACCACTGTGAATAGTAAATGTGTGGTCTGCACTAGCATTGGTTGCAGATTGCGCGTTAAATGTTCCGCTACCGCTACATAAATTATAGTTCAATGTATGCGAGTACTGTATCCATTGCGCATAAAGAATCCGGTTATTGGTCATTGAGATTGAATTCCCCGCCACTTTGCCCGTGCCGCTACCGTCGGATTTGGTATTCCACCCATTAAAGACATAGTTTGTACGGGTCGGCGTACCAGCGACAGTTATAGAACAGGAGCCGGTCGTGGTTGTACAGGAGGTATTACTCGGCATACTGGAGACGGTGTCGGTGGTGTTTTTGTTGTAAGTCAAGTAGAAAGTTTCTTCGGTTACTTTATCATATGCGCAGAAGTGCGCCCAGTCCTTATGATTGCTTAAGCTATCGCTACCGCCGTTATAACTCTTGAAAAATTCCTCGGCGGCGGACCAGCTCGAAAAAGCAGCGCCCTCTTTCTTGTACGTAACGCTGGCGTCGAGATAGCTACCGAAGCTGCGCGGAACACCAGAGGGAAGATTTTTCTTGTCGCCACAGTTTTTGTTCCATGTGTATTCAAGCTGATAAATACCGTCGTAGCCGTCGCAACCGTCATAGTTTGTACCGGCGTGATAAGCAAAAGCAGCACCAGAATATTTACAATTGCCACTCGGAGCGCTGGTGCCAAAGTCATAGCCGGTGCCGCCGCCGCTAGTTTCTGCGAGTGCTATGTTGACCTGAACGCAAGAAAATACTACGAAAAACAATAATAGAGTAGCCAGGACTATTTTATTGAGTAGTTTCTTCATAACCTTTATGCTGAACCTCGAACTATTATGCTTATGATTATAGCAAAAATAAATTAAAATAGAAGCGGTTTTTTATGATTTTCTTAAACGTGGCGGTGGCGTTTGCGGGCGGATTCGATGAGTTTGGTGAGCTGATATTTCGGTTTGTTGATGACAAAGTCGTGAGCGGGGGTGTATTTTAGCTCTTCACAGCCGAAAGAACGTTTGAATTCGCTGACGCCATAAAACCGATGACCGGTTTCTTCGGTGCCGACAATGCCCCAGAGGTTATAGCGTTTAATGCCGCGCTTACGAGCTTCTCGCATTGCTTCCATGTGCAGAAGCGGAGCTACGGAATATTTGGTGCCGAGGTCGGAGGAGACGCCGTAGTGATAACTGGCTTCGTTGCCGTAGAAAATCATGAAGTTCATGGCGAGGATTTCCCCGTCCTTTTTGCCGACATACATAACAACTTCATCGTTCTTAGCGAAAGCTTCAAATTGCTTAGTGAGGAAAGATTTAGTGAAAGGGACGTAGCCTTGGCGGGCAGCGTGTTTTTGCTCGAGATCGCAAAAGGCTTGCATGACTTTCGGGTCTTGACTGGTCTCTACGGCGAGGTCGTTTTTCTCGGCTTTGCGGAGTTTACGGCGGAAGCCTTGCGAAGCGTTTTTGAGGATTTCTTCTTCGGAGTTTTCTAGGTTCAAAATGCCGGCGTATTCGACGGAGAGGAACATCGGCGCTTTTTTAAAGCCGTGCGCGTTCATTAGTTTAAGAGATTTGTCGCTTAGCTCGAGTTGCGGGCGGAGACGGATAAAGACGCATTTGTGACGCTTGCCCTCTTGCTTAATGTCGTCGAAAATTTTATCAACGAGAGGTTTGTTTTGCCAATCGAGGATTGGTCCGCCAGCAATCGCAAGATAGCGACCACGCTTGGCGTCTTCGACAACGCCAGCGTAAGCGGCGATAATTTTACCGTCTTCGTTGACGGCGATTTTGCGGACGATTTTGTTGCCACGAGAAGCGTGGAATTCGTAAAAATCCCAACTTTGGAGGAAGTTGGCTTCGGGGCGGCTAGTGACGAACTTGTCCCAAAGTTCACGGTTTCCGGCGTCGATGATGGCGATGATGGGTTTTGACATTAGAGATTCCTTTTCTTTTTACGGGCAGTTTCGACAAGTTCGTCGAGTTTATATTTGAGTTTGCTAATGACGATGTCTTGGGCGGGAATAAACTCGACGATTTCGCCGCCGAAGCCGGTTTTGAAAGTGGTGACGCCGGAGTAGCGATGATGTTCCATGCCCGGCGGAGCGATACCCCAGAGATTGAAACGAGCGACGTTTTGCGCCTTGAGGTCTTTGATGGCTTGCCAGAGGAGAGCGTAGGCGCCTGGGAGTTTGCGGTTGAGGTCGGTCGAGGCAGCTTCGAAATATTCAGCTTCTTCGCCGTAAATCAAGATGAGACCGTAAGCGACGGGTTCGTTGTTATCCGTAAGGACTTTATAAAGCTTAATATGGTCGGGAGAGAAAGCAGTACGCTCGGCGAGCAGTTCTTTTTCCGACGGGGGGATGAAGTTTTGACGCTTGGCGGTTTCGGCTTGAATTTGGTGAAATTCCTTAAAGGCGGCTTCGGAGTGGTCTTCGACGACTTTTAATCCGAGCTTTTCCGAGCGGCGAACTTCGTAACGCGTTTGGCGACGCATTGCCATCAAAAGTTCATCTTCGGACTTGGTCAAGTCGAGGATGACGGTGTTTTGTGCATGAAGATGCATCGGCGCCGGGCGGAGGTCAAAAAACTTTTTTAAGGATTCGAGATTTTTCTCGTTGGCGGGAGTTTTAGCAAGTTGTGGGCGGAAACGGACAAAAACGCATTTTTCTTTTTTCGCCTCGGTGACGATGGTCTCGAAAACGGTTTTAGTGAGTTTGTGATTTGACCAGTCTAGGAGAGGTCCGCCGGGAATTTCTAAGTAGCGACCACGGCGAGCATCCTTGACGATGCCAAGAAACATCGCTTCGTCAGCAAAAGTGCGGACGACGAGTTTGTGCCCCTCAAGTTTGTTCGTCTCCGCCCAAAGCGGACTTTGGAGGAAGTTGGCTTCGGGGAATTTTTTGAGGATTTTTGACCAAGATTCTTCCATGATTATTTTCCTTTTAGAGCGTAGGATTTAATGATTTTTTTTGCGGCGGCGACTTCTTTTTCGTGGCGAGTGGATTTATACCATGTCGGGAGGTTGACGACGTGTTCGGCGAAGAAAACGGTGTTCGGACAATCTTTTTCGGGGAAATTGACTTTTTTATAATATCTTTCCGGAGCGACGGGAACTTCATACCAAAATTCTTCGAGGCGGAAGCCATGTTTTTTCAGTTCTTTGAGGCAGGCTTCGCGGTCCTTGACGATATAAAATTCGCGGAGAGGGGAGTTTTTGAGCTGATTAAGTTGGCGCAGGGCGAGCTTGGCTTGCCAAAAGGAGACAGTAGCGTCTTCGCGAAGTGCGGTGTCGGCAGAGCGTTCGATGGCGTGGACTTTTAACAAAAAGCCGAGCCAGAATTTTTCTAAGTGGAGATGTGAGAGACCGCGGGCGATGGCGGCGAGGAACGGATACCAGCTAGCACGAGAGGCGGGACCGCCGGCAAATTCACGGCGCTTTAGATTAGCTTTACTAAAAGACTTTGGAAAGCTGAGAATTTCATCGCGGAGGATGACAGCGCCGCCAGTCGTAGTGTCGAGACTCTTGCCTTTACCAAATGAGAGACAAGTGGCTTCGCCCACGGTGCCGATTTCTCTACCGTCGGGATATTTGCGACCGGCGCAGTGAGCGAGGTCTTCAAGAAGCAGAAGATTGTATGTTTTTTTGACTTGCTCAAATTGGCGAATGTCGACCGGAAAGCCAAACGTGTTTTGCAAGATGAATACTTTGAGGTTTTTGTCCTTTTTGACTAGTTTTTCCAAGTTTTCTGCGGAGTAGTTGGGGAGAATTTCGCCGTTGGCGGCTTTTTCGAGGTCGACGAAGACAGGTTCAAGCTTCGCGTGTTTGATGGCTTCGAGGACGGCGTGGCAAGTGAAGCTGTTGACCGCGACGTGGTCGCCTTGTTTCACTTTGCCGCTATCAACGAAGCTTTTGAGAGCGAGAGAGATGGCGGAGCGCCCGGAGTAGATGAGCGAGACGCGCGAGATGTCGGAGCTATATCTTTTAGCGAGGGCGGATTCGAGGGCGTCGTAATCTTCTTTTTTGCCTAGGGTGAACGAGTGCCGCAAGATGTCTCTGGCAGTGTAATTTGAAGCTAACCCTAAGAAAATCATTTTAGCTCCTTTAGAATTGCCTTGGCGAGACCGACAGGGTCAGAAATGTAGGGGGCGTGAGTCCAGCCCTCGTGAATTTTAAGGGTGGAGTCGGCGAGCTTGCGCTTTAAGACGTGGGCGTGGCGGGGCGGGGTGACGTCGTCGTCTTCGCCCCAAAGAATCGCAGTCGGAGTCGTAACGGCGGCGAGGACGAGTTCTTTGTCGGACTCGAGCATATTGGTGAGAGTTTGTTTCATATTCTCCGGTGCGCGATGATAGTCGGAAGCACCGATAAGTTTGTGATAAACTTTGTCGATTATTGCGACTTTTTTAAGCGGAGCGCCAAGCTTGGAGATTTTGCGCAAAATGTCGCGTTTTTTGGACGGCTCGTAAACGCCAGCGGCGTCGAGGAGGATGAGTTTTTTGAGTTTTTCTGGTTGTTTCGAACAAAGGTTGAGAAGAATGCGACCGCCGTTGGAGTGTCCGAGCGCGATGGCGCCGTCGGGGATGTTTTTGTCTGCCCAGGCGACGTATTCTTTAATGGTCCAGACGCGTTTGCTCGGCGCGGTTAGCCCCGGGACATTGAGCATTTTGACGGTGACGCCGGATTTTTCGAGGAGTTCGATGGTTTTCATCCAAGGCTCAACGGTGTAGGTCCAACCGTGGACGATGTAAAGGGTCTTGGATTTTGAGAGATTCTTCGTCTTGGCTTCGCCGTTCCAAACGCTTTTGAGCTCTTCGGGCTTTTTCGGTTCGACCTTGCGAACTTCGTGCGACATTTGTTTCATTAATCTAGCCCCCAGCTTTTGCGACGTTTGATGGCGGCGGATTCGCGACGGCAGAGTTTTTCGGCGTCTGCGGGGTTTTCGAGAAGTTTCTCAATAATCCACTCGAGATATTGCGAGCCTTTGAAAATTAAGGTTTCGGTGCCGTTGGTGTGCTTTTCGATGTATTTCAAAGCGGTCTTCGGGTCGAGCGTTGTTTTCGGGCTAAGTCCTAGTTCTTTGAGGCGAGGGGCAGTGTATGTCTTGGTGCGTTTGCCAATAAGGATGACTTCTTCGGGGTTTGCTTTAGCAATTAAGTCGGCGAGCTTTTTGTGTTCTTCTTCTTCGATGTCACCCTCGTCGACAATATCGCCGATTATGAGCCACTTGTGGCTGGCGCGCATTGCCTGTGCCATGGCGAGGATACTTTGCATAGAGATAAGGTGGGCATTGTAAGAGCTGTCGACGATTTTAATGCCGTTTTTACCATAAAAGAAGCTGCTGCGCCCCGGAGGGAGAGGCATGTCGGAGAAGTCGGTGTTGAGTGGAATTTTGAGGTATTTCATTAAATCTTTGAGCATGAGAAGCTGAATCGCGAGGTCACGAGGTTGGGGCGAATTAAAGCGGAAAGTTGTCGAGGTGGTGCCAAATTCGGTGCGAGTCGGATAAACGGAGTATTTGACAATGTCGGTTTTGTGGAATTTGCTGACGCGGGCTTGGATGTTTTCAGTAGCGCGGCACATGAGGTCGTTGTCGCCGTCGATAAAGACGAGGCACTTGGTGTTTTCGGGGAGTTTGGCGAATTCATCCATGATTGCAAGGTCGAGACTGGCGAACTTGCCGTCTTTAACTTCTTGTTGGAACTGGACAGCGTGGGAACGACCGAGAGAAATCCAGAGGGTGATTTCCGGTTTTAGCCATTCAGCGAGGAAGCCAGCTTCACGCGGGCGCTCGGCGTCGATTTCGACGACGTAAAAAGTTTCCTTGTGCTTATAATAAAGGCTGCGGATGGGGGCGGCGAAGACGAGAAGAAGCCATTTTAGTTTTGAGCCTTTGATGCCCTTGAGACCGAGGAGGTCGAAAGAGACGCCAAAAGCGGAGTTGGCGTCGTGGGAGTAGTGAGCGTCTTTGCCGAGTTCATATTCGACCATGTGGAGCATGGTGGTTTTGCCAGCGGAGCCAGTGATGGCGATGATTCGAGGATTCCAGCGTCTAAGCACGAAGTTGGCGAAGAAGCGGAAGTAGCCCGCGGCGGTAAAATAAAAGCGTTTCTTAAGACGCGCTATTTTATTCATGGCTCTATTATAAAAAAATAGGCTCTTTTTTACAAGAGCCATATTTTTTATGCTTACATTTTGATTTCGGCGTCGACACCGGCAGGAAGAGCGAGGTTTTGCAAGCTCTCGATGGTCTTCGGGGTGGCGTTAGAGATGTCGATGAGGCGTTTGTGGACTTTCATTTCGAAAGCTTCACCGCCAGTTTTGTAGACGTGCGGGGATTTAACGACAGTAAAGGTCGAGCGCTTGGTCGGGAGAGGCACAGGACCAGAGACAGTGGCACCGGTTCTGATAGCGGTGTCGACGATTTGCTTAGCACTTTGGTCGATGACGCGGTGGTCATAGGCTTTGAGGCGGATGCGAATTTTGAGACCCTCATCCTTGGTGGTTTTAGCTTTGTCAGCCATTTTAATTCCTTTCGTTCTCCGTAACTTCACAAGACACGAATTATCGGAGATGGATGGTTAATGAATTTGTGTACTATATTATATAGTATTTTCTCGGTTTTAGCAAGTATTGACGGGTGGTTATTTGTCCCAGTCGAAGCCCTCGCCGAAGTGACCGTAACGGGCGGTCGGTTCGTAAATTGGGCGTCTTAAGCCTAGGGCTTTGATAATGCCGGCGGGAGTGAGGTCGTAGCCCTCAATTTCTTCCGGCTTGCCATCGATAATTACGGTTTTTTCGAGCGGTTCAGCAAGACCGATGGCGTAAGCGAGGCGAACGAAAACTTCGTGGGCTTTATGCTTGCGAAGATGATCAACAGCGACACGGCGCGCCATGTAAGCGGCGGAGCGGTCAACTTTAGTCGCATCTTTGCCCGAGAAACAGCCGCCGCCAATCGGGATGCGGGGACCGTAGTTGTCGACGATGAGCTTGCGACCGGTGAGACCAGTGTCGGCTTCAAAGCCGCCTTGGTTCCAGTCGCCGGCGGGGTTAGCGATGATTTTGGCGTTTTGATTGAGATTGTGTTCGGTGATGAATTCCTTGATGAGAGATTCGAGTTCCGCCTTTTTGGCATTTTGAAAAGAGGCGACGACGGAGTCGAGCTTGCCCTCGGGGTCGAGAGTGACTTGAGTTTTGCCATCGAACGGGTAGTAAGCGTAGAGGAATTGGTTGAACCGACGGGCGATGACGACTTCTTTGGGCAGCATTTCGGGGGTTTCGTCGCAGGCGTAGCCAATCATGATACCTTGGTCACCGGCGCCACCCACGTCGACGCCTTGGGCGATTTCCGGAGATTGTTTGACGATTTTGGTGTGGACTTCGATTTTGGGGTCGTCAGTGATGCGCTTTACGATTTTTTCGACGTCAACTTCGTTAGCTGTGGAGGTGATTTCGCCGGTAACAAAAACGACACCGTGTCCGCCACAGGTTTCGGCAGCGACGCGGGCGGTCGGGTCTTGTTGTAAATAAGCGTCCAAAATAGCATCGCTAATTTGGTCGCAAAGTTTGTCGGGATGTTTCGGAGAGACGCTCTCCGCGGTTCGATAGAACATATCTTTCCTTTCTGGTCGGAATTACCACCTTGAAATCAGGTTGGTAGGAGGTCAACGGGCCGGTCCCTAGCTCCTTCTTGATATTATTGTTTTATTATACTACTTATAATTGACCGCAGCAACCATGGCGTCGAGTGGTTTTTTCGGGTTGAACATAGCGAAAGCGGCAAGGCGAGCGGCAAGGTCGCCAGACCAGAGTGAAAGTGGCGTGAATTCCGTCGTGGCGATGTCGATAGTGGCAAGGTCGCCACGCGAGGCGCAGATGATTTTTCCCTCGTGAAAAGTGATGAGCGATACGGGGTAACTTAAAGTGAACTTATGGAGAGTTTCGATGATGGGAAAGATGGGAGAGCTAAGTAAAATTGGGCGGGGGTAAAAGAGGGCGCGGAAGAGTTTTTGCAGTTGAGCGAGGGAGGCGACGAGGAAGATACCGTCGCGTTCGATGAAAGAGAAAGCTTCGTCCTTGACGAGGTCGACCGTGTCGCGAGTGAGGATGAATTGGGTGGATTCGGTGGCGAACTGAATCAGACGGGAGATGGCAACCGTGGTGAGGGAGTTTTTCGAGAGGTCGCCAGAAACTATGACGATGTCGCTGCCGACGATAGAGGCAGTGAGCTCGTTGGACGGCGTGAAAGAACCGGTTTCGGTCGAGGGACAGAAGTTGAGATTTTCGAACGGCGGGAGTTTTCTCTTGAGTGAGTCGGGCAGGTGATTTTTAACCTCCTTAATCATCGGGAAATGTTTGAAAAGGTAGTCGGCGATTTTGACTTCGGTCGAGAAAGCTTCGCGATTGCCGCCGATGATGGAGACGGTGCCTTGTTTTTGTTCGGGGAAGTTCCAAGCGAGGTCTTCGGCAGCTTTTGATTCGTTGCCTTTTTTGTCCCAATAGGGAGCGGGGGCGGTTTTTGCGGGCATTTTAATTTTCCTCCATGGTGATTGATATTGGGCAGTGGTCGGAGCCGGTGATGGACTCGTAGATTTCGGCGTCTTTCAAGCGGTTTTTGAGCGAGTTACTGATGAAGAAGTAGTCGATGCGCCAGCCGACGTTGTTTTCGCGGGCTTTGCCCCAGTGCGACCACCAAGTGTATCTCTGGACGTTAGGGTGTTTTTCGCGGAAAGTGTCGAGGAAGCCGGCATTAAGCAAGTTCGTGACACCCTCGCGTTCTTCGTCGGTGAAGCCGGCGTTGTGGTGGTTGGTTTTTGGTCGGGCGAGGTCGATTTCTGTGTGAGCGCAGTTGAAGTCGCCGCAAGTAATGACGGGCTTGGTTTTTTCTAGTTCTTTAAGGTAGTCTTTGAACTCCGGATCCCAAGTGTCGTGGCGTAGACTTAGGCGAGAGAGATCGGGTTTGCTGTTCGGGGTGTAGACATTTATTAAATAAAACTTCTCAAATTCAAGGGTCAGAATTCTGCCTTCATTGCAAGCCTCGTCACCAATCTTTCTCAACCCCGTTCGCTCAAGCCCGCCGTCGCGGGTTTCGCTCACTTCGGATTTCTCGTGAGAAATCCGGGACACGGTTTCGAAAGATTTATGGCGAGTCTTTTTGACCAAAACTGCAGTCCCACTGTAACCTGGTCGTTCGGCGGGGTTCCAGAAGATTTCGTAATCTTTTAAAGCGTCGAATTCGAAGAGGTCGAGTTGGTCGGGCTTGCATTTGATTTCTTGGAGGCAGAGGATGTCGGGCTGGTAGTCTTTGAGGAATTGTTGGAGGGCGCCTTTTCTAAGGACGGCGCGGAGGCCGTTGATGTTCCAAGAGAAGATTTTAATATCTGCCACGGTCGAAGTCCCTCTTTTTAATGGTTTCGCGCTTGTCGTATTTTTTCTTACCTTTGCCGAGAGCGATGACGAGTTTGATGTGGCGACCGCCACCGAGGAGTTTGACGGGGACGATGGTGCTGCCGGCGACTTTTTCGCGGGCGAGGCTGGCGATTTGTTTCTTGGTGGCGAGGAGGCGGATGTTCGGGGCGGTGTCGGCGCCGAGAGTGAGGTTGTTGAGCCAGAGTTCGTTGTTTCTAATAGTGACAAAAGAGCCCTTGAGCTGGACGTGGTGGTCGCGAATGAGGCGAACCTGTGGGCCGGTGAGAGACATGCCGACAGTCAATTCGTCGCCGAGCGTGTAGTCAAAGTGGGCGCGGCGGTTGACGGAGACAGAAGCGGGCTGTTTTTTCTTTTTCATATACCTATTATACACCTATCGCCGGTTCATTGGGACAGTTCTTTAAGACGTTCTTGATGGCGGATTTTTCGGCGTCTGTGACCCAAAGGTGATATTTGGATTTGACGCTGACTTGGCGAGCGACGTAAGTGCAACGGAAAGATTTGTTGGGTGGGAGCCAGGTGGCGGCGTCGCCATCGGATTTGCCTTGGTTGGTCTTGGCGTCGACCGCGAGGAGGTTCAAAGGGTCGGTGGCGAGCTGGTAGCGTTCGTCGGCGGTGAGGTTTTGGGCGCCCTTTTGCCAAGCGTCGGAGAGGGCGACGACGTGGTCGATTTGGATGCCTTTGGTGAAGTCGGATTTTTGGTAGAAAACGAGGTGGGAGCCAGTGTAGAGTTCGTCAAATTCGCCAGAGATGACGGTACAGTTGTCGCTACTATCGATGACGGCGGAGTCGCCGACTTCGCGTTTAATGATGCGTTGTCTTAGGCTGCAACCGTCGATGGTAGGCCAGGATTTGTAGAATTGTTCGCGGTCATAGCCGGTCTTCGGGGCGCGACCTTTGATCTCTAAAGTTTCTAGGACGTTGATGGCGAGGGTTTGGTCGTTTGAAGTTGAAGCGCCGAGAGGCTCAGCGTTGCCGGAGGCGGCGGAGTTGGCGGTGCTGTCGGCATTGTTAGTGGGGACGTAGACGGTTTCGTAAGAATTAGGGTTGAGCAGGATGACGCCGAGAGCGACGGCAAGGAGGGCGAGAACGCCTCCGACTTGGCGGGACTTGTATTTGTTCTTCTTCGCTGGCATATATATTATATTATATCAGACATTATGATATGGTCGGTATTATGTTGTGGCGGACATCTGAGACAAGAAAAATCCCCGCTGCTTGACGGAGATTTTTGAGTTCGTTTTCTCGGGATTAGCTATAGAGGTTCTCTACGGCGATAGAAGGACCCATAGTAGTCGTGACGAAGACGGACTTGACGTAGTTCCCTTTTAAGGATGCTGGCTTTTGAGCTTTCAAAGAATCGAAGAAGATATTGGCGTTCTCAAGGAGCTTGTCGGCGCCAAAGGAGACTTTGCCGAGACCGATGTGGACGATGGATTGTTTGTCGACGCGGTATTCGACTTTGCCAGCTTTGGCTTCTTTGACGGCTTTTTCGAGGTCCATGGTAACGGTGCCGGCTTTCGGGTTCGGCATCAAACCTTTAGGACCAAGCATGCGGGCGTATTTGCCGAGCTTCGGCATATATTGCGGAGTGGAAATGAGGACGTCAAAAGCGATTTCGCCCTTGTCGAGGCGCTTCAAGAATTCGGCATCTTCGGCGATGTCAGCGCCAGCTTCTTTAGCTTTCTTAGCGGCGTCAAGCGGTGCAAAAACAGCAACGCGGACGGTTTTACCGTTGCCGTTCGGGAGAACGACAGTGGTGCGGATGTTTTGGTCAGCTTGGCGCGGGTCAACACCGAGGCGGACGTGAGCTTCGACGGTGGCGTCAAATTTCACAGGGTTAGTCTCGACGGCGAGCTTGATAGCTTCGGCGAGAGGATAGACCTTGCCTTTTTCGATTTTTTCGTAAACTTTGCGATAGTTTTTGCCACGGCGCTCGATGAGCGGGCGAGTGACAGGATTTTCGCCCTTAGGCTTCTTTTCGGCTTCGGCCTCTTCAGCAGCGCGCTCAACTTTGCGAGCTTGGCGCTCCTCTTCGGCTTTGACCTCTTCAATATGTTTTTTAGACTTTTTGCCGGATTTGGCAAATTTTTCTTCCTCAACAGGAGCTTCGACAGCTTCGGTTTCCGGAGTTTCGACGACAGTCTCGTCTTTGAGTGCTTTGGCATCTTCAGCCATAAGTTTGGAATCCTTTCTGTGGTGATAGCGAGCGTTTGGCTCTCCCAACATGAATTAATAATACATATATTATATATCTATTTGCGTTTTTTGTAAATATCTGTTATAGTTTTGTCAGTTGGGGGATGTTCTTTACAAAGGAGGAGTGAACGTGCGTAAGTTCTTGGAATCGAAAGGGTTCAAAACGAGACTGCTGGTTTCTGTTGGACTCATTGCGGTTATGGTCCCGTCGTATTTACTGTTTGACGGGATTATACTGAAAATTCTGCTCGGAGTTGGATTCCTGATTGCGATTTTAGAGATGGCAAATGTCGGCACGGAGACAAGGTTTTTCCCGAGCGGGAGAGACCTCTCGCTGGCGATGTTCCTTGGGGTCGCACTAATCGTAGCGGCGATGTCGCTGACGAGTATCTCAATCCAGTTGCTCGGCACGGCGGTAGTTGCCAGTGTCGCAACTGACGTCGGCGCATATCTAATCGGAAACGCGATTGGGCAGCATCATTTGCCGAAAAAACTGTCACCGAACAAGACCTATGAGGGATGCTTTGGCGGGGTGATGCTCGGAATGATCGTCACTATGCTTTGGGCGCACGATGTGAGTTTTCTCTGGATGGCGCCAGTGGCGTTTGTCGGCGATTTACTCGAAAGCGTGTTCAAACGTCGGTTCGGCGTAAAAGACTCGAATGATTTTCTGCTTGAGTCTGAAAATCCGTTGGTGCGCTTTGTCGAGGGGTTACTTGGCGGCAGAAGCGGGCATGGCGGATATTTCGACAGACTCGACTCGCTGTCGCTCGTGCTGTTCGTTCAAGCAATCTTAACACTTTTCTTCCCCTAACAAAAATCCCCGTCGATGCGACGGGGATTTTCCATGATTGAGGTTTCGTTAGTCAACGACTTCAACACCCATGGAGCGGGCGGTGCCAGCGACAACTTTCACGGCGCCGTCGAGGTCAATCGCGTTCATTTGTTTCATCTTTTTGTTAGCGATTTCTTCGAGCTGAGCACGGGTGATTTTGCCGACCTTTTCGGTGTTCGGACGGCCAGAACCTTTTTCTAGCTTGATAGCCTCGCGGATGAGGTCGTCAACTGGTTGACCGAGGCAAACCCAGTCAAACGTGCGGTCTTCATAGACCTTGATGTGAACGATGACGTTTTTGCCCATGAATTCTTTAGTGGCTTCGTTGAAAGGGTTGATGAAGTCCATCATGTTAAGACCCCATTGACCGAGGGTAGAGCCGACTGGAGGTCCAGCGGTAGCCTTACCACCAGGGATGCGAAGTTTCAAATTACCAATGACTTGTTTTTGTGCCATAGTAGAAAATTTCCTAGGTTAAAGTTTATTCTATAGAATGCGTAACGGTGTATATTATACCTAAATTTTTGCAACTTGTAAAGCGTCGAGTTCGACCGGCGTTTCGCGACCGAACATGGAGACCATGACCTTGAGCTTGCCTTTGACTTGGTCGATTTCCGAAATGGCGCCCTCGAAGCCCTTGAACGGACCGTCGGTGACGGAGACGACTTCGCCGATTTCATAGTTGACGGAGTATTTCGGGTCTTCCACGCCCATGCGCTTCTTGATTTTGGTGATTTCCTTGTCGGAGACGGGAGTCGGCTGAGTGCCGGTGCCGATGAAGCCAGTAACGCCCGGGGTGTTGCGGATGATGTACCAAGTTTCGTCGGACATTTTCATTTCAACGAGGACGTAGCCTTGGAAAATCTTGCGGTCAACGACCTTGCGCTTACCGTTTTTGATTTCGATTTGTTTTTCTTTCGGGACGATGGCGTCGAAAATCTTGTCGGCGAAGTCGACGGAGTTGGCGCGCTGTTTAATAGAGTCGGCGACTTTGTCTTCGTACCCGCCGTAGGTGCTGATTGCGTACCAGGCGCGGGTGTCGTCATAACGGTTTACTGCCATATATTATTCTCTCCTTTAATTATTTTAGAATTAAGCTGAAAATCCAGTCGAACAAGATGTCGAGCAAGACCAGAAGGGCGATAAACAGGGCGGTGTAGATAAAGACCGCGAGAACCATCTTCCAAGTGACTTTGCGATTTGGCCAGCGGACTTGGCGAAGTTCGCGCCAAGAATCACGGAGGTAACGTCCGAACGCCGCGAACGGGCGAAAGAGGATGAAGGGTTTTTTGCCGGGTGTTTTTGGTTTTTTCTCTTTCTTTGGCTGGGACTTTTTCGGAGCTTTGCTGGAAGAATCGTCTTCGCGAGGCTTCGCAGGGTCATGCGCCTTGATGCGGGTGATGTTCGCCATGGATTCCTTTCTTTCCTATAAAAAATAACTCTAACGAGCTTGTCAATAGTATAGCACAAAAAGCTGAGAATTGGAAGAATAAAAAAGAACCGCGTGGTTCAAGATTGGTTCGGTCGGCTTTGGCTGGGGATGAGGGATCGCCTGATCGAGGCTTCGCCTCGATAACGAACCCGCCTGGGGGTTCGATTCCCAACTCGCTTCGCTCGTTCAAAATAAAAATTAGACCTAAAGGTCTATTTTTATTTTGGCTGTCCTAGAGCGACCGATTACGAACCAATCTATTTGATTATCGATTGGCTTGTCGAGAACCCACACGAAACATTTGCTCCCGAGGATTACATAAGGAGTTCTGGTAACTTAATCCTAGATTATAAGTATTGATTCGGAGCACAAGGAAATATACTACGAACCACTAGCGAGAAAAAGAGAGTTTTCCATCAGGTGGCGGCTCCCCACATAGCAAGCCATCCTGTGCGTAAACTCTCTACATAGATTCTTTCTTATTAATTGACTGCCAGTTTAAGTCTTTAATGGTACCTTTATAGACTTCTAGGATTGGCTTAACAAAATCTCTATTAAAGATTCGAAGAATGTTACAAATATCGGCTACGCATATTCCGAGTTCAGCCTTAATACTTGGATAATAGTAGCTACTTTCGATGCGATATACGATAGCGGAACTCTTGGGGTTATCGTTATTGTGGATATATTTCCCGTACACAAATAATTTAAGAAGCTCTGGATAGGTCGTAATGGATACTTTATCTATATCATATCTAGTATTCATTTTGGCTGCGTTATCGTGCTTACTATTAATATCGTAGCTATCCCAGAACTTTTTATACCACTTCATGCATTCTTTAAAATCAGGATTTCCTTGGAATTGCCTACAAATAATGTTCCTTATTCCGTAAAAGCATATTGAATCCTTGTTGAGCATGAATGGTCTCAACTCATTAATAGCAGCCGATAGTCTAAGTTCGGTAGGAACATTCTTGTCTTTTGCAGTCTTCTTGTTTGTTGGCATCGTGTACGAAATGCTCATTTCTTTATAAAACGGCTTCACGAATTCAACGAGCCTATCGACATGATTATTAAATGACCATAACGCCAATAGCTCATCTTCGGAAATATCAAGCTCTTCTGTTTTCTTGAATGCAACGAGATGCCTTTTTCCTTCCATTTCGAATCTAATCGTGTCCATAAAAATATTATACCTCCACCACTTAAAATCTTGCTTTTTGTGGTATAATATAGGTAGTAAATTAAGTGGAGGAAACTATGTCTAAGTATAGAGTAGTATCATTGTTCTCTGGCGCCGGCGGTCTAGACTTAGGCTTCGAAAAAGCTGGATTCGACATCATCTGGGCTAATGAGTTCGATAAAAAAATATGGGCAACTTTTGAGCACAATTTTCCTAAAGTAACGCTCGACCATCGAAGTATTACCGATGTGTCCGTAGATGAAATTCCAGATTGCGATGGTATTATTGGCGGTCCTCCATGCCAAAGCTGGAGTGAAGCCGGTGCCGGTAGGGGCATTAATGATAAGCGTGGTCAACTATTCTTTGATTACATTCGTATTCTTAAAACAAAACAGCCTAAATTCTTTTTAGTCGAGAATGTTTCTGGTCTTATCAGTATTCGCCATAGAGCGTCTTTCGAAAACTTCCTTAAGCAATTCGAAGAATGCGGATACAACATTTCTTGGAAGCTAGTTAATGCGAATGATTATGATGTTCCGGAGGACCGTGAGCGTGTTATCATAATCGGCTTGCGCAAAGACCTAGGCAAAACCTACGAATTTCCAGAGCCACATAAGAAAAAACCAACTCTTCGTGATGCTATTGGCGATTTGCCGGAAGCCGTTCCTGCGCTTGAAAAGAACAAAACGAATGGAAAACTCAATATTACGAATCATGAATATATGATTGGCTCCTTCTCGTCAATTTATATGTCCAGAAACCGTGTGCGTTCTTGGGATGAACCATCATTCACCATACAAGCTGGCGGAAGACAGGCGCCTATTCATCCTAAAGCACCAAAAATGGAAAAAGTCGGAACAGACAAACAGCGCTTTGTTCCTGGACACGAGGATGAATATCGCCGACTTAGTGTTCGTGAATGTGCAAGAATTCAAACATTTCCAGATAGCTATGAATTTCTTTATACAGACATAGCGGATGGCTATAAGATGATTGGCAATGCTGTACCGGTTAATCTAGCCAAAGCTTTAGGAAAACAATTAATGAAGATATTGGAGGATTGAATGCCAGCTACAAGCAATGACCAAGGTAGAGCTTTTGAATTTATTTTTACTAACATTCTCCATGATGAGATTTCAAAATTTCGCAGCGTAGAAATAGAACAAAATAGTAGCCTCATTGCCGCAGAAAATGCCTGGAATTCAATTAGTCCTACAATCCAGTCTAATCTCAAAGAAGCCGCTAAAGCCTCTTGCGATACTCTTTTTAACGCAGAAGTACTCATGACAGAGGGCGGCTCTGATACTCTAATTTTGAAACTACAACCAGATTCAGCTGGCATCGAAGGCGATGTTAGAGATGTCCTGGCGATAAGAGGGGATATAAATTGGGAGATAGGTTTTAGTCTTAAACACAATCACTTTGCCGTAAAACATAGTAGGCTATCTCGTAATCTTGATTTCGGAAAATCATGGTATGACATAGATTGCTCTGATGAATATTGGTCGGGAATCACTCCTATTTTTGATTACGTCGACTCCTGTAAAAATTCAGGTATGAATTGGAGTGATATGGGTAATGATAAGATTGAGCGAGTCTATAAGCCACTCCTCAATGAATTTATCAAAGAAATAAAACGAGCTTACGGGAATGATGAAGATATGCCTACGAAGATGGTCGAATATCTGCTCGGCAAGTATGACTTTTATAAGGTAGTCGCCCAAGATGCTCGCAGAAATACCGAAATTCAGACCTACAATGCGCACGGAACTCTCAATCAATCAAGCCCTTCTCGAACTCCAAGTATCGTAATCCCGACAACTGATTTACCTACCAGAATGATTCATATCGGAATGATACCAGACAGCGATAATACGGTTGAATTATCGTTCGATAAAGGATGGTATTTTACATTTCGTATCCATAATGCATCCACGAAAGTAGAAAGTAGCCTAAAATTCGATATTCAACTAGCAGGTATGCCAACTTCTATCATTACGATTAATTGTCCATGGAATTGAAGGAATCTATCCGATTAAAAACGCTGTAAATATTACAACATTCTACCCCTGTAAAAGTCGGAAGAAAGTCGGTCAAAAATACTGCCGTATATTGCAATATTTGTCTCCATGAAATGTGGACGAAATGTGGATAAAATCAGCCGTTAAAGTCGGACGAAACTCGGCTAAAATCGCTAAAAAGGCGGACAAAAGGTGGCTGCTTATGGTAAAATATAAGTAGTCAATAGTGCTCGAATACAGAAATGTATTTCGGGCTTTTTTGTTGGCTATAACAAGCGAATGAGTGGGCTTCGCAGACTGGGTTAGAAATAGCGCTATTCTAACCCCGACACTAGCGCAGGAGTCTGCCATGGACGATTGTAGCGAAGATGGCATTAAGAACCTTATGGAGACATTATCGATACTAGACAGCATCATAGTAACTCCAGAAAGAATTAAACAGAATTCGGTTTGCGAAGTAGGCAAATCTGGAAGAGTTTTATTCTACTACTAGATATGAAAGCGATTGGATTATCCAGTCGCTTTTCTCTTTACGGCTATGCGCAAATCCTTGAAATTATGTTATAATATATCTAATTAATAAGGATAGTTGGTGTGGCTGAAATCAGAGTAAACAACGAACCCCCTGCCCTAAGATATGTTCTATACGCTCGAAAGTCCTCAGAAGACAGCCGAGCTCAGGTCAAATCTATTCCCGACCAAATAGAAGACTGCATGAATTATGCAAGGTCTAAAGGTCTTATTGTTATAGATGTTATCAAGGAGTCTGCTTCGGCAAAGAAATCTAAGAATCGCCCCTTGTTCACAAAGATGCTCAAGGATTTCGAGAAAAAGAAATATGATGGCATTATCGCTTGGCATCCAGATAGACTTTCTCGCAACTCACTTGAATCCGGCATGATTGTTGATATGGTCGATAATGATGTGATTAAAGACCTCAAATTCCCGACTATGAATTTCGAGAATACGGCAAGTGGCAAGATGTTGCTCGGTATCCTCTTTACTATGTCAAAGGAATATTCAGAGCATCTTAGTGAGAATGTTAAGCGTGGCATGGATTCTAACCTCCAACAAGGTAAATCTTCCGGCGTCCGCAAATGGGGTTACCAAAGAAATGATGTAACTGGTCTATATGAACCAGACGAGAACTTTAATCATATTCGCAAGGTATGGGATATTGTCATCGAAGGTGGGACGCAGAGAGATGCGCTTGCCTATGTAAAGCTCCACGATGTTCATATGATGACTAAAATCAACGAGAGAAACAAAGTCTCCAAGCGTGTCGGAATGGACAAAGGAACTATTAGCCGCATCCTCAAAGACCCATTCTATTACGGTATCCTTATCCAAGCTGGAACTAAAGTTGATTTAAGAGAGGTTACGCCAAACTTTAAACCAATGATTTCCGAAGCCGAATACCTATCCGTACAAGAAGATACGAAGTTTAAGGCTCGCAGAACTCATCCTTTATTGAGAGATGGGGAGACTGATAAAGAGCAGGTCTTCATTCCGTTCCGAAAGTTTATCAGATGCAAAGAGTGTGGTCGTTTCTTGTATGCAAGTCGTAGTAAGGGTCGCCATGGCGATTATTATCTATACTATTGTTGCCGTAATCAAGAATGTTCTCATCCGCAAGGTCAAGTTCGTGGCAAGATAGTCATAGATTACATGTGTAGCGTTCTCGAAACACTTAAAGCTTCCGAGCCGGACTATAAAAGCTATTCACGCAGAGTTGAAAAATATATCAGCAAAAAGCTTGAGGATTTGCAATTTGAACGCCACAGCCTTATTGCAACCAAGTCTAAGCTCGAAAGAGCCTTACAGGAGCTCTCAGAGCGTTATGGGAAGCTTTTGGAGAACCCAGATACTCCTAAAATCGTACTAGACCAAATAAATGGACAACTCGAAGAGACCCAGACTAAAATAATCGACTTAAATGAAGAGCTCCAAAAAGTTGAGGCTAGGATTTTTGACCCAGACCAACTAAGAATGAGCCAAGAAAACTTTACGAACCTGATTATAAATGGCGCCGATAAGATGAGAGCTGGCTCATCGCTCGAAAAAGACATTTTGGCTCGTAGAATTTTTACGAACCTAGAAATTGGGGCACAAAAAAGGCTCTTCCACCTCTGTAGAGAGCCCTTCAATTTTCTGGTCAATGATGATAAATTCCTTAATGGCTGGGGATGAGGGATTCGAACCCCCGAATGGTGGGACCAGAACCCACTGCCTTACCACTTGGCGAATCCCCAGTAGCTGTTTGATTATAGCACATTCGATTGTTTTTTAAAAGCGCTTATGATAAAATGGGGGTATGATTTTAAAGACAAGGCATAGGTTAGAAACAATTGAAGATGTTGAGGAGTTTTACGCTGCGATTCAGCGCGAACATCTGACGAAAGCGCTGTCGGAAGACCGACCGTATACTTATTGGACGATTGAGCTGTATGACCAAGCGAACGGGATTCGCGGTGGCGGCGGTCTAGGGATTCTTGCGGCAGATACGCGACGCGTGGCGGAGCAGATGAACGTGCCGCTGACGCTTGTGACGCCGTTCTACCCGAGCGAGTTACATCAGAAGTTTGAGGACGGCAGGAGTTTTGACGTTTCTAAGCCGGTGGATTATAAGGATTTTGGGTTTGAACTACTCGATACCGTGAACATTCGGTGCAATAAAGATTTAGTGAAGCTAGAAGTGATCGAGAAAGAGTTTGGCTCGACGCGGATTCTGGCGATTACGGAGTCAAATTTTGGCGAATTGTATTCCGGTGATTCTTGTGGCGACCATCGATTGTATCAAGAGGTGGCACTCGGCTTTGGCGGATATCAGGCGCTGAAGTTGGCGGGGTTGAAGCCGGCGATTATGCAGCTTAACGAAGTGGCGACGTTCTTTGCGGCGTTGGCGCGGTTGGACGAACTGGCAAGCAACGGGATGGACTTTTATGAGGCGGTGGTGTATACGCGAAAACATACTTTGTATACGAACCATACTTTGGTGCAGGCGGCGGAGGCGTCGTTCTCGTACGATCAGTTTGAACGGTATGTATTTACGAATTTGAAGTCGAAAGCCGTGAAGAAGTGGTTGTCGGACAAGTTTGAGAACGGGCGGATTCGACTGTCGAGCGTGACGATTGAGATTGCTGAACTGAGAAGTGGGGTGTCGAAGTTGCACGCGAGAGTGGCGAATTATCATGATTTGTCCGGTGAGAAAGTGAAATTTAAGGCAGTGACGAACGGGATTGATATTCCCTATTGGGTGTTACCGGCGACAGTGAAATATTATAAGGAAAATGGGATTTTGGACAAGTTTACGTTGCCGACGGCAGATTTTGAGGCGGCGGTCGATAAAATCGACGCGGCACAGGTGCGTGCTTTAAAGGCGCAGGGGCGGGCGTTTATGAACCGAGTTTTGGCACGCAGACCGGACCAGAATGGGACGATTTTGAACTTTACGGATGATGAGCTGGTATTTGACTTTAAACGGCGGTTTGTGGATTATAAGCGACCATGGTTGCCGTTTACGGATACGAAGAAATTGAGGCGGATTCTGGAGAATCATAAGGCGCATTATATTCTAACTGGGCGTGTGCATCAGGGAGACGACAGGATGATGGCGCGGCTGAACGAGGTACTGGAGAAGATTAAGTCTGATGAATTTTTAAATACACACGTGCATTATATTGCGGATTATGACGAAGAGCTGGCGAGAGCGCTGTCGGTGGGGTCGAATGTGTCGATTAACGTGCCGATTGTGGGGCTGGAAGCTTGCGGAACGAGCTGGGAAAAGGACATCGGGAATCTTTGTTTACTAATTTCTACGCATGATGGCGGAGTGGCAGACGGACCGTCGGATGCTTATCTGAACGTTTCTGGCGATTCTGAGGAAGCGGAAGTGAAGCAGCTCTATGAACGGATGGAAGAAGCCGCGGCGGCGTGGGAAAATGATTTTGACCTGGAGTTTTGGCAGAAGAAGCAGCTGACGGCGTTCTTACCAGTGGTATCAGGGGCGAGGATGCTGAGAGATTATTTGAACTATTTGTTCTAAAATGATGTTATTAGAGCGCGGGAGCGATTTCCGCAAAAAATGCGGAAAAAGCTTGCGAAAAGGTATTGTATTTTTGGAAAATGTGGTAAAATAGAGGCAATATGGAAGGTAATAAAACACAGCCCAGAGCGATATTGGTTTTCGGAGCACCCGGAAGCGGCAAGACGACGTTCTCTGAGCGGTTTGCAAAAAAGTTCCACGCCGCGTTTTTCGATCTCGGGGAGTTGGAAAGAGATAACAAGCTAGATCGAAAGACCGTTTTGTTCCTCCTCGAGCAGTTAGCGAAGACTAACGTGACACTTGTGATTGAGGGGATTTTAGATACCGAGCGCGAGCGAACGGAGGTTCGCAATATTCTCCGGCGCGCGGGATATAATCCGTCGCTAGTTTGGATTCAAACGGATGTGAATACGATTCGCCAGAGGCTTCGAATTAAAAACCGAAGCGCGACTAAGGCGAAGCAGGAATACGAAACAAGGATTGGGCGGATGGAGGCTCCGAGTGAAGTCGAAGCGCCGATTGTCCTTTCTGGTAAGCACACTTTTGAGACCCAACTGCGGCATGTGCTTACACAATTAGCCTAGATAACAGTTGAAGTTCAAGTTACGCAAATAATGTCGGGCAACCGGCATTATTTGTAGGAAGGATTTGATGATAATCAAGGATGATGAGTTCGGAGAAGTGATTGTGCGGAAGAATCCGCTGTCGACAGGGGTGAAGTTTTCTGTGTCGACGAGCGGGAGACTTTCCATGTCAGTGCCAAAGTATACTTCGGATTTTCTCGTGAGGCGGTTTTTGAATCGGAATCGCGAGATTATTCGGGAGAAACTGCCGCTGAACGACCCAGCGACGCAAAGAGCGCGGGATGCGAAGAAGAAGATTTTAATGCGGCAGGCGCGGGAATATTTGCCGTATCGGCTGGAATATTGGGCGAAGCGGTATGGGTATAGTTATGCGCGGTGTCGGCTGACGCATGCGAACACGAGGTGGGGGTCGTGTTCTTCGACGCGAACGATTAGCTTAAATATCGGGCTAATGAACGTGCCGGAGAAGCTGCGGGACTATGTGATTTTGCATGAATTGGCACATTTGCATCATATGGATCACAGCGCAGCGTTTTGGGCAGAGGTCGGAGAGCATGACCCGTATTATAAAGACCATCGGCGGAGATTGAAGCAGTTTTCGCCGGGGGTGTGAGGTTTATGGTATAATGGGCTTATGTATAGATTATCAACCATTATTGAGGAAGTTTATCAAAAATATTTCTTAAAGGCGGAGAAGCGGGGCGTGAGGTTTAACCTTGATTTTCCAGACGTAACGCGGAGAATTGAGCGACCGTCGCTAGTCAGGAAGCCGCTAGACGTGTTTCTTGCCGAAGCTGTTGAGCGTGCCGAGAGGGAGGTTTCGCTAGTGGTGGCGAAAGATTGCGTGGCAGTGCGGGATGATGGTGTGGCGTTAGCGCCGGCGAAAGTGAAAGAGATGAGCGAGGGGTTTGAGAACGTAAAAATTCGGTCCCGAGTGGGGTTCGGAACCGAAGTCAAGATAGCGCTCTAGGTGCTACTTAGGCGCGTTTGAGAAAGAGGAATGTACGCCAGTCGGAGCTGTTGCCGTTGGCGCCATAGGTGCCGTCGCCGCAAGTCATAATGACGGCGTCGTAATTTTTGCCGCGATAAGAGTGGTATTCAGAGATGCTGAAGTAGACGTTTTTGACGGTGGCGATGGGGAGAGTGGTTTTTTGGACGATGCGGTAAACGGTGCCGTCGATCGAGACGGTGTTGTCTTTTGCGGCGGACTTGACCCAGTTGAGTGGACCACCGGAGTGACCGAAGAAGAAGCTGCCTTTGTAGGCGAGGACGCCGGATTCATTCTCGTCAATAAAGTCATTGGAAGTGGTGGGACGTGAGTAGATGGCGAAGTCGGCACCGCTGGAGACGGCAGAGGCAGTGCCGGAGTAAGCGGAACGCCAAGAGCCGTAGCTAGCGACGTAGCTTGTAGACGGGACGGCGGCGGTACCGTTAGAGGCGGAGCGGATGTCGAGTTTTTCGGCAGTAGCGAACGCGGTCGAGAAATCGACCTTGTCGCGAACCTTAGCTTCGCTAGGGAGGTTTAAGTTGAGCTGTTGATTAAGTCCAGCGAGGGTGAAGAAACCAAACAGAGCTAACGAGCAGAAAAGGCTCGGGAAGCGGTTGAAAATTCTAAAAATAACTCCTTTACTCATACACATCTCTCAATTAAATGTATATGAGGCCATTATAGCATAATTTTGTCAAAAAAGCAATAGCGAAATGTTATTTTAGCGGATTTCCGCGTCAAAGCCTCCGTTGCTCGCTCTCCGTATCAATAAATACGGTTCGCTCCGCTACTTGGCTTTTCCTTGAACTCCGCCAAAATACCTATTTCGCAAAAAATCTCCCCTATCACGGGGAGTTTTTTCTAGCGTTTCTTTTCCTTAACTTCGTTTCTGCCGAGATTCTTCTTGGTTTCGGTGAAGACGACGTGTTTGCGGAGAATTGGGTCGTATTTCTTCAAGCTGAGTTTGTCCGGGGTGTTCATCGTGTTTTTCTTCGTGTAATACTGACGAATACCGGATTCTTCAGAGACGAGACCGACGAGTTTGCGCTTAGTATTATTCTTCTTTGCCATAATTGTCCTTTATTTTATCATATCTGTTTAAAAATGTAAACAAGCTAAAAATGGAGCCGTGTGTCGGCTCTGCCCCGACGACCTGCCGCTTACAAGGCGGCTGCTCTACTAACTGAGCTAACACGGCATACGACCAGTTTAGCACGGGTTTTGAGTTGGGTCAAGTTGACATTTTTGCTAATGTATATTATAATTGTATGAGTATTGTTCTTTGAAAGGAGGATTTTATGAGTCGAAGAAAAATCCGTTTTTGGCGCGCGTTTTGGTGGAGTTTGTTTGCAATTTGGTTGGTTTTAACGGTGTATCTGTCGAGTCAGAACGGGTCAGGTAGCTCCGATGTGTCGGGCTGGCTGGCAAGGAAGATTTGGAAAGCGTCGAACGTAGTAACAAAAGCGTTGCTCGACCGCGGGATGTCTTTTGCGACTTTTCATCTTTTAGTGCGGAAATTGGCGCATTTTACGGTGCACCTGTTCCTAGCGTTTTTCGCTGTGAGGGCGAGTGCGTGGAGTTTTCCGCAGAGGCGAGAGGGACTACGCTTTGCGTGGATATTGTCAATTTGCCTTGCGGTGTTTGACGAAGCGATTCAGCTTTTCGCGCCTGGACGTGTCAGTGCGCTGCCTGATGGTGGAATTAACCTCGCTGGTGTGACGCTAGGAGCGTTGATTTCTTCCCTGTTTGGTCCTCGACAAAAATAATCCCTGCCGGTAAATGGCGGGGATTTTTATTTGCCGCAATGATCGTGGTCGGGGTCGGATTCAAGGGGATGATGGTGATGATGTGAGAGGTGGGGGAAGATGAATTCGAGACCGATTTTGAAGATGATGAGGGAGATGGCGAGGGAGACGTAAGCTTCGATGTCGACACCCCAAGCGAAGTAGACGATGACGGCGGTGAAGACGGCGAGGGAGATGAGCATATCGTTCATGGTCTCGGCGCCAGAAGCGGAGAGGACTTTGGAGCGGTAGCGAGCGCCGCGGCGGTTGAGGTAGGTAGCAAGGACGAATTTGGCGAGGATGGAGCCGATGAGGACGATGATGGTGGCGGCGGAGTATTCGGGTGCCTCGGCTTCGGCGGCAGTGAGCTTTTCGATAGCTTCGATGACGACGTGGACGCCGGCAGCGAGGATGATAAGAGCGATGAAAACTGTACTGAAGCGCTCGATTTTGGCGCGGTTTTGTTTGAGCTTTTTATGACCGGCGAGTTTTTCACCGATGAGGACGACGAAGCCGGAGACGGCGTCGATGAGGGAGTGAGCAGCGTCAGAAGTGATGGCGAGAGAGCCAGCGACGAGGCCGACGACGAGATTAAAGGTGGCGAGGAGGAAGTTGGTGGCAATAAAAAAGTAGCCGGATTTGATGATGATTTGGCTACGTTCTTTTGAATTCATTTTGTGGAGCCGCCTTCGAGACTTGAACTCGAGACCCCGTCCTTACCATGGACGTGCTCTACCACTGAGCTAAGGCGGCGTATTGATACTTTCAGTTATGTTAATATGGTGCTGGAAGTAGGACTCGAACCTACGAAGCCCGAAGGCGAGAGATTTACAGTCTCTTGTCATTGCCACTAGACGATTCCAGCAACATATATAATATAGCAAACTCCTCCGGTTTTTTCAAGCGTAACTTCGGTTTATGCTCGTGCTTTTGGTTTGGGAAGATTTTTGATAAACTTGATGTGTTGGTGGGCGGGACTTTAAAAATCTGGGGCTTAGAAAATTTGAAAGAGGTGAAGTCGAGTGGGCAAAAATATTTTGAAGACGGAGATCGTAGTGAACGAAAACGAGCCGAAGAAGTCGACGATGGATTTTTACCTTGAAGTTTGTCGGAACCGGATTCCGGATTTCGACGAGCGCTGCCGGAACTTTTACCGAGCGTGGAAGCACGCGATTGACCTGCGGCTCGTCAAGCGGATGGGCTATGTGAAGATGGGATTCTTCGATGATCCGGAGATGCTCCTGTTCTTTCCGAATAGCCGCGAACTTGACGATGCGATTCATGTACTCGGTATGGTTTATGCCGTTGTTTTCTTCAGGGATTTCTTTGGAGATTACATCCCGCCGATGTATGGCGAGAGTGTGCAGTGGCTGGACCATGTCGAAGAGGCTTTGATGCACGAGATTGGTGAAGTGACGATTGGCGACTGGACAGAAGATGGTAGCTACAATACCCAGGAGAAAGACGCCTTGGAGCAGAAAGCTTTTGATGAGTTTATGCGGTATTTCCCGCCGGAAGCACAGGAGCGCCATCAGAAGCAGTTTGCAGACGTGCGAGATAATCGGACGGTCGTGAAGCTATTTGACAAGGTCGCGTTTATCCTCGGCATCGGCTATTTGAAGTCGAAAGGTATTGTCGGAGATATGCACATCAAGCGCGGCTTAACCGATCAAGACCGTGCGCTCTGCCAGGAGACCGGTTCGGAGCGAGCAATTGACAATATGTTTGCGCATTTGCTCAAGAACTATCGATATACGTCAAAGTTGCCGTTCTTTGTCGGAATCATTGAGGCAGTTTATGCCGAGGATTATCAGGAACTTGACCCGTTGGTCAAGGATTGCACCCCTGGAGCGCCGCCGCCTGGCGTGAAAAAATTTTACGATTACTGAAGTCCCCAACAAACCCTCGCTGGATAAGCGGGGGATTTTTCTTGGTTTGAATTTTAAGCGGACTTTTTAGGACGGACGAGACGAGCGCGAGGATGTGTCGCGGCGGAGTTGTTGAGGGGTTTCTTGGCGGCTTTAGCGGCGGCACGAGACGCGCGACGGACGACACGACGTTTCGGAGCGCCGGCTTTTTTCTTGCGTTCAAGGGCAGCGAGCTGATTATTGATGCGGAGAGTGGTGTCTTCAATTCCCTCGGCGTCGCCAGAGGCTTCGTAGAGGGCAAGGATTTGGCGGAGAGTGGTGGTGGATGCTTCAAGTTCGTAGGCGGATTCAAGGGCGTCGATGGCTTCCTTGCGTTTGCCAAGTTTTTCTTCCGCCTTAGCGAGAGCGATGAAGCGGGCGGGGATACCACCCTCGAGTTCTAGTGCTTGTTTAAATGCCATTTCGGCTTTTTCATAGGCACCAGTTTCGAGGTAAATCAGACCGGCGTTATGAAGCGAAGAGGGGTTGTTGTCGAGAGATTGAGCGATTTCGAAGCATTCGATAGCTTCGTTGAACTTTTGCTCCTTGGCGTAAAGAATCCCGAGGCGGTTGTAAGCGGCGGCGTTTTTTTCGTCAAATTTTAAGATAGTGAGGAGGGCTTTTTCGGCACGGAGAGGCTTTCGCTCTTTCATCGAGTCTTGAGCGATGTTCCAAAGTTTTTTCATTTGGGCGTCAAAGTGAGGAGATTTGGCGGATTCTTCTTTTTTACGCTTGGCGAGGATGGCGGGGTAACCAAAAATGAGGAAAGAGAAGAAAACGGCAATAAGCAAAATTGCAATCATATCTTCTATTATAACATATCGGCGACGATATGTAACTTAACGTGACCGTTTTTCTGCAGGTTATCGTAAAGTTTAAGGAGGTTGGGGAGTTTTTTGAGGAATTTAGGTTGATTGGTGGCGAAGTAGGATTTATACATGATTTCGATGGCGGTGCCGACGATTTCGAGGGCATAAGCGCGAGGATTATCTTTTTTCTTGCTGATGTCGTTGGCGAGTTCGATGAGTTTTTTAGAGTCGGCAACGATGAGCTGTTTGGCAAGGTCTTTGATTTTGTCGCTGGCGTCGACGGGTTTTTGGAGAGCGCCAGTTTCCTTAAGGTAGAAAACTTGGGCGCGAGAAAGAACTGTCGGCAGAAGTGCGGAGGGAGTTTTGGTGACAAGAACGAAGTGATGATGCGGTTTTGGTTCTTCGAGGTTTTTCAGGAAAGCATTTTCGGCGGCAGGGTTGAGCGTTTCGGCGTTCAAGACGACGAAGAAGCGGTCTATTGTATCGGCGGTGTTAGCTAACGCGGTGAACTCGCGGACCATTTCAACGGAGATTTTATTAGTTTTTGCGTCGGGCTCAAGAAAGAGGACGCTTGCCTTGAAGTTTTTTTGCAAAATTGTTTGAGCGGCGGCGGGGTCGAGCGCAAAAATGGCGAAGTTGGTTTTTTGAGCGAGTTGTGCGATTTGCGCGGGCGAGTCGAAGAACATTTAGCCCTCGAAGAATTGGAAAAATTCAGGCGGGACGGGCGCTTCAAAAGTTTTACGTTCGTTGTTGGCTTCCGGAGTTTTGCCGGGGATGGTGATTTCGAGCTGTTTAGCATGGAGGAAGAGACGGTCGGCGTCAGAGATTTTGGTTTTGCTGCGGTTGGCGATAGTTTCTTCGCCAGCGCCATAAACGGGGTCGCCGAGGATGGGTGTGCCGATATATTTGAGGTGGACACGCAGTTGATGCGTACGACCGGTGACAGGGCGAAGTTCAAGGAGGGAGAGTTCGCCGGTGGATTTTAAGACTTTGTAGTAAGTGACGCTCTCTTTACCGTTCGGATCAACCATAAAGGTGGCGTGATGGTTGTAATTGCGAGAAATTGGCAGGTCGATTTTTGCCTCGTCGAGCTTCGGGCGTCCTTTGACAACGGCGTAGTAGACTTTGTGTGCTTTGCGCTCTTGGAATTGACGGCGGAGCATACTTTGGGTAGCTTCGTTTTTGGCAAGGATGACGACACCGCTCGTGCCGCGGTCGAGACGGTGAACGAGGAGCCCGAAATGTTCGAGTGTGGGTTCGATGCAGAATTCGCCTTTACCCATGCTAAGAAGTCCGGCGGGTTTGTTGACGACCTTAACGTTGTCATCTTCGTAGATGACGGTGGGCGAAATTTCTTGGCGAAGTGGCGAGTGAATCGGCAGGGTGAGGGTGATTTGGGCGGTTTTTTCTTGCAGAGAATTCGGCTTTTGGACAACGACGCCGTCAACCGTGACGTAGCCCTCTTTGATGAATTTCTGTAAGGTCGAGCGGTTGTATTCGGGGTATTTTTCGACCATGAGGTGGTCGAGGCGGAATTTTTCTGGTTTTTCGGCTTCGGTTTCCAAAACCACGTCGCCGTTGATGACGCGCGACATAGCAGGTTTAGAAAACTTCTTACCGGTAATAATCATTAGCGTAGTCCAACTTTAGCGTAGACGTCGGCGAGTTTTTTATTAGCGACTTCGTTGGCATATTCTTCGCCGGCTGGGAGGAGGTTTTTGACGGTATCGTCGGAAGTTTCGGCGAGTTTCTGTTGGAAGTTGACGAGGAGGGTTTTGACGCTTTCGCTGACTTGTTTCTTAAGGTCGCCATAGCGAGTTTTGCCTGACCACTCGCGGATAACTTCGCCGAGCGGAACATCATTGACGAGCGCCTCGATTTGGAGGAGGTTGGAGATGCCAGGTTGGGTCTCTAAGTTGAAATCAATTTTTTCTAGCGAGTCGGTGGTGGCAGACATGATTTTTTTAGCGGCTTTGTCAGGGTCGTCAGAAAGCATGATCTTGCAATTTTCGCCGTCGGTGCTTTTGCTCATTTTCTTTTCGGGGTTGACGAGGTCGCGGATGCGGATGCCGGTGTCGACGCCCATGAATTCGACTTGTTTTTTAGTTTCTTCGGGAACTGTGAAAGTTTCTCCGAAGCGGTTGTTGAAGCGCTGAGCAAGGTTGCGCGTGAGTTCGATGTGTTGGAATTGGTCTTCGCCGACAGGGACGAAAGAGGCGTCGTAAAGCAAGATGTCGGCAGCCATCAAGACGGGGTAATCAAAAATTCCGACGTTGGCGCTTTCCTTGCCCTCGGATTTTTCCTTGTACTGAGTCATGCGGGACATTTCCCCCATGGTGGCAATGCAGTTTAAGATCCAAGCAAGTTCGGAGTGGGCAGAAACGCGAGATTGACGGTAGATATGGACGTTTTCGTTTAGTTCGAGACCGGCAGCGAGATAATATTTGAGGCTTTTGAGGGTGTTTTCTTGCAAATTACCGTCGATTTCGGAAATAATCGAGTGGAGGTCAGGGACGAAGATGTTGACGGTGTAATCTTTAGAATATTTGTTGGCGAGGCGAACCATCGGGAGCAGAGCGCCGAGATAGTTGCCGAGAGTAAGTTCGCTGTTGACGCGAAGACCAGTCAAGATTGTTTTTTTCATGCTTCCATTTTAGCACAAAAAAATGGTGGAGTACAGGAGATTCGAACTCCTCACCTCTTCCATGCCATGGAAGCGCTCTACCAAATGAGCTAGTACCCCATCAGGATGATATTATTTTATCATACTTTAGCTAAAATGGGAAGATTATTCGGCAATAATGGGCGCACTGAGGTCGAGCGGTTGATAGTTCTCGAGGTCGATGTCGTCGCGATGGCGAGGCAGGAGACCCCAGAGTTGCTTTTGAAGCGAATCGGCGCGGAAGAGGATGAAGCGGCGGAGATATTCGACGCCATCTTCAAATTCTTCGACAGTGCCGAAGCGAGTGGGGTCGGAATAAACGTAGTAGCGGATTAATTCGACGGCGGTGTCAAAATCTTGGCGACATTTGCCGCTGAGCAAATAGTCGTCGAGAACTTGCTGGATGCGAGCGTGGTATTGTTCGAGATATTCCGGGTTGTCGACGATAAGCCGCCAGAGCGGGCGTTCGTCTTCTATTGTGCTAAAAAGGGGCGAGTCAATTGGCCAGAGTACAGCACCGTCCTTAGCATCGAGACTCTCTGTGAGTCCGCTGACGTAAAACGCGCGGTCAAAATCCCAAGGGATGAGCGAAAGCTTGCCGTTGGAAATTTTGATGTAATAATTTTGTGCAGTAACACCGAGGTAGCTGTCGCCGTTGGGGGCAAAGGCGGCGGTGACGAAGAAGTTAATAATGGAGTCGATGTCCCAGAATTGTTCAGGCGAAACGGAGAGTTCGTTCGGCTCAAGCGAGCGGATGGCGTTGATGATGAGGGCTTCGTCGGCTTGAGAATATTTAGTGGCGGCATTGGAAAAGATGGCGCTGTATTTTTCCGGTTCGTCGCCGAGATATCTAAAATCAGTGCCACCATAGCCCGGGTCGGCGTCCCAAGGCGTAACTTCGCCGGCGATGGTAGTTTTGCTTTCCTCGTAAACGCGATTATGGTCGATTGAGTGAGGGACGGGGTGGAAGAGGGCGGCGTCAGGGGAGGAGTTGGTGCGGTTGAGATAGGCGTGGTCGACGCCCTCGATGGCGAGATAAAGACCTTTGAGTTCGCCGTTAATATAAAGTTCAGTGAAAGAGGTGAGCGGCATATCGATTTGGCTAGCGGCGGCAAGTTTAAAGGCGAGGTAGTTTCTGAGATAGCTAGGGTCGACGAAGAGGTTGTTAAGGACGAGTTTGTCGAGACCGTAATAAGAACCCTTACTGTATTTATGGAAGTTGAGAGTGTAACTATAACGGTCGGTTTCTGCGTCGGCAGAGAGTTCCATGAGCGAGCCGTTGCCGCGCGTTGAGAAAGCAACGTCTTTGAACTGTTCGCCGTCGATTGTGACAGAAGTGGCGTATTTGACACGTTCGCGTGGTTCGGCGAGGAGGTTTTCGAGGTCGGTATTGCCGATTTCTACTTCGACTTTATGGACATAAGATTGGTCGAAGATTTTTTGAGTGTAGAGATTTTCGCGCGGGACGGCGGGGTCGGCATAAGAGCCTTGGGTAAAGGCGAGATAGAAAACGCCGACAAAGAGGATGGCGGCAAAAATGTATTCGAGATGTTCGTAGAGAAAAACAAAAAAGTGTTTCAGGCGTTTCATAAGTCTAGTCTATATTGTAGACTACGCAGGGCATTTAGGAAATACATAAAAGCGTCGTAGGGCGAATCATAGGCGGAGAAGTAAGCGTGAACGTCGCCGTCGTTCCAGTATTTGGTGCACATATAATAGGCGTGGTCGGAAGTGGTGAGGCGGCGAAAATCCTCGAGGAGTTTTTCGTCCTTGCGGATTTTTGACGTGGCGAGGACTTTTTTGCGTAAGTTGTAAAGACTCGACATGGCTTCGTCTTGGAGTTTGTTGCCCATCCAAGCGGAGAGATCGCGTTCGGTATCTGCCCAAGTAACTGTCCAGGGATAAGAAATTTCGCCAATTGGTTTGATCTCGGCTTCTTCAGAAACGGTGAGGAATTTATTGTCGAATTTAGAAAGCCAAGAGCCAATCAGGCGGTCCATAAACTCGAAAATGCCAGTTTCTCGCCATTGGTGTTCGCCGAAAGTCTCAAAATCCATGAAGAGATTGACGAGATTGCCGTCGAGACAGGCGTCGTTGAGCCATTGTTCGTATTTGTCGACCGTGAGCGGCCAGTCTTTCCAAGATTTGTCGGAGAAGCGGAAAGCGATGTCGTCGGAAAGACGATAGTTTTTTAGCAAGAGCTGCAAGTTTTTTGTCCCCGCGGCTTTATAAACAAAGTTCGGGCTGCGCCAGCCGAGGACCTTGTCCCAACCCTCAGCGAGGCAAGCCTTAAAGCCGAGTGCTTCGACGGTTTTACCGACTTCGTCGTTGTAGGAAAATTCAGTATTACGGAAGACTTTCGGCGTGACGTTAAAGAGACGTTTGAAAGTTTCGACTTGCTTTTGGACCTGTTCCTTAAACTCGTCTTTATCGTAGAAGAAAGACATGGAGTGATAATAAGTTTCGGCGACAAGTTCAACGCGACCGGTTTTAACCATCTTTTTTAACCGTTCGATTAGCTCGGGCATCCACATTTCCGCCTGCTCAAGCCAAATGCCGGTGATGGAGAGGCTGAATTTAAAGCCTTGGTGTTTTTCGAGATTTTTCTCTAGTAAGTCGAAAGTCGGGAGGTAACTTTTGGCGGCAACTTTGCGGAAAATTCGCTCGTTGTTCTGCTTTGAGTGGTAGTTTGAATCGAAAAAGTAATTGTCGCTAACGCCGACGTCGAAAATCGAGTAGGCGCGAACACGCCAAGGTTGATGGATATGAAGATAGAGACAAATTCCGCGCATTGGTTCCCTTATTAAACCCGTTTATGGTTATCTATATCATTATAAACCTTCCGGCATTTTTCTGCAACGTCTGCCCAGCTGATTTTGCGGTATTCGCGGCTGATTGAGTTTTGAAGAGTTTCTTTCAGGGCGGGAGACTTAGCAATAGCGAGAATTTCATTGGCGAGTTTTTCGTCATCCCAGAAATCGTAGCGGAAAGAGCTACGGACAACTTCGGCGACGCCAGATTGTTTGGTGAGGATGAGGACGTCTCCGTGATGCGCAGCTTCAAGGGCGGTGAGGCCGAATGGTTCGGAGATGCTCGACATGACGAAGATGTCGGAGAGTTCATAGACGTCGCGGAGTTGTTTGCCGCGAACGAAGCCAGTGAAAATGACGTTCTTGGCGATGCCGAGTTCGGCGGCAAGATTGATTAATTCGTTCTTTTCTTCTCCGTCGCCAGCAAAGACAAAAATGAGTTTCGGGTTTTTGCGGACGGCTTTTGCGGCGGCATGGAGGAGGTGAGTGAGACCCTTTTGAATCGTAAAGCGACCGACGGTACTGACGATGGTGCAACCTCTGTCTTTAAGGGCTTCGATATATTTATATTCATCTTTATTTAAGGAGTAGGCTTGTTTGAGGAAGTCTTCGTCGAGCGAGTTGTAGACGACGTCAATTTTGTCGAGGGGGATGCCGTATTTTTCGTGGATGATGTGTTTAGTGGCTTCGGAGACGGCGAGGATTTTGTCGGCGAGCATTAAGCCCTCGCGTTCGATTTCGTGGACGAGGGGGTTGCCGCCGTTACCGCCAGCGCGGTCGAATTCCGTAGCGTGGACATGAGCGACGAGTGGGATGCCGAAGTTTCTTTTCGCGAGAACGCCAGCTTCAAATGTAAGCCAGTCGTGAGCATGGACGAGGTCGGGTTTATATTCCATCAAATATTTTTCGACAAAATCGCAGTAGGTTTTTTGAATTTGGCGGATGGAGATTTGATCCTGAGAGATGGCGCTTGGGATGTGCACGTCAGGGATAATCATTTCTTCGATTTTGTCGGAGTCATAGGCGCCGAGACCGAAGCGGAAAAGTGGGTCGAGATGCGAAGCGGAGAGGATGCGCATGAAAGTAATGTTCTCATGCTTGGCTTCGTAAGGGACGACAAAGTCGATGTCACAACCGTCTTTAGCGAGGGCGCGAGAAAGATTCAGGCAAGCGACGCCGAGACCTCCGGAATTATGTGGCGGGAGTTCCCACCCGAGCATGAGTATTTTCATTATATTTTATTTTAACACTATTTATGCTTTTTGTGTATATAAAAAATGGCACGGGTGGAGAGACTTGAACTCCCGACACCTGGTTTTGGAGACCAGTGCTCTACCAACTGAGCTACACCCGTACGAAAATGTGCATATATTATATATTAGCATAAATTCGCCGCAATTACCACACCTAGCTAGCGTGAGCGTTTTTATTTAAGGGAAAAACGTGATATAATTTTTGCACTAATGCCGAAAGGTGTTGGAATATTAAAAATTTGAGAGGTGAGCTTGATGGAGATTCGAGTGATTGGGTCGACCTGTCCGGATTATCAACTGCCGGTGGAGGAGGCGAAGTTTTTCGCTGGACATTCTGCGGGGATTTGTTATATGAAGGACGACTTTGAGACAATTCAGCACGAGTCGGAAGAGAAAACGATGCGGCGCTTTGAAGCGACCGCGGGATCGGGACACCATAGCGTAGCGGGACATACGAGTTATAACCTGTTGCTCTCGGGTGTACCGAAGATTATCGCGATGATTCTAAACAACGAGAAAGACTACAACACTTCTGAGAAGTCGGCGCGGTATACGCAGATGGCATTGTCAGGAGACGAAGAGTACCTCTATACGAAATGGTTGAACCTTTTTCAGGTGGCAATCATGGCTGTCTATCCGCAAATTGACGAGAAAGTCCGGCTCAAGTTGGCGCAGGAAAATGCGAGATATTTCATCTCCGTGTTTACGCCGGCAACAGTAATGGAGTATACCGTGGACTTTCGGCAGGGTAACTATCTGATTCAGTTTTTGGAAGAATTTGCGACGCGCGATAATGATGTGTTGCCAGACTCGTTTTATCATCAGTTGCGCCCGTGGGCTTTAAGAACTGCCGAGCTTTTGAAACCAATTCTGAACTGCGAAGAAATACGGGATCGGAAAAAGCGGGGATTGTCGCTGTTTGCCAAGCGGAAGCGAAGCGAGTACTTTGGCGAAGTGTATTCCGTCAACTACAAAGGTTCATTTGCTCAGTTGGCGCAAGCGCAGCGGCATCGTTCGATTAACTACGAGATGACCGTTCCGGAGTTACATAAGGCGGAGTTCTTCGTACCGCCAATTATTCGCGGGATGCAGTGGGAACATGAATATCTCAGCGATATGGAGGCAGTGAAGCATAAATATCCGCAGGGGATGCTCGTTGAGATTAACGAACGCGGAATACCGGAAGATTTCCTGACGTCGAAGTGCACCGAACGGCTTTGCGGAGCAGCGCAGCTGGAGATTTGCATGCAGACGCAGCGTACTCTCGACCGTTATACTTCCGGTACAGTGGCTAACGGCGAAACGGACGTCTTTAAGTATCTCTGTCCGATTCAAGGACGAACAAAATGTCAATTTACGGAACAGTTTTGTAGCCGACCCTGTCCGCTGGGGCAAGAATACGCCTTTGACCGGAAAATCTAACTCTCAAGAACTTTATTTGACCGCCGATATGCTCGGCGGTTTTTGCTGTGATATAATTTACTTATGCAATTACAAGATTTAGAGCAAAAACGAGCAGAATATCATCAGAAATACAAGAAAGCCTTAAAAGTGGCACTGATTGTTTCGATAAGCTGGAGCGTTGTCGGGATACTTTTCTCCGTGTTTGCGCTTGTGAACACTCAGGCTCCCGCAATAGCATATCTATTCGTCATATTCTTTTCTCTTGCCTCGGCGTTATTTCCTTTTACTATCATAATGGTCTTTTTCCTTTTGAAGAATCGTAGAGCTTTGGCCGAGTATAGGTCATTATACAAGACAGTGTTTGTGGAGGAAGCTTTACAGGAGGCGTTTCCCGGCTGTGTTTATGAGGCAAATGCCGGTATCGGTGAGGTGGAGTTGGCGAGACTCGGTATGGTGAACACAGGTGATATTTTCCATTCGGAAGACTTGGTGACGGGGGACTATCACGGATTGAAATTTAAACAGGCGGATGTATTAATCCGAGAACGGGATGAAGATAGCGACGGCAATACTACATATGTTACGTTGTTTAGAGGGCGATGGGCGATTTTCGATATTAAGAAGAATTTTGACTTTAAGTTGGCGGTGGTTGGTAAAAGTTTCCGGGTGGCAAGTTTGAGGAATAATGATAAATTACATAAATTTAGAAAGATTGAGTTGGAGAGTGATGGGTTTCATGGACGTTTTAATGTTTATGCGCAAGACGGGTTTGAGGCGTTCTATTTACTCGACCCGGCTTTTATGACGCGGGTGGAGAAGTTAGGCGAAGCATGTCAAAATCGT
This sequence comes from uncultured Candidatus Saccharibacteria bacterium, assembly GCA_964425805.1. GTDB lineage: Bacteria > Patescibacteriota > Saccharimonadia > Saccharimonadales > Saccharimonadaceae > Nanosyncoccus. The sequence goes on along the minus strand of CAYRNS010000001.1, from coordinate 25,621 downwards.
GTGGCGCTTTTCTTCGTAGGTGGCGAACTGCATATTGCGGTGAATAATTTTGAAAATTCGTTTGAAGCGGCGTCAATGCATAAAGAAATTGACAAAAAAGCCGAAATCGAGAAAGTCAAGAAAGACATTAGGCTGATTACGGATATTGTGGATAGCTTGAAGTTGAGGTAAAGCTTACTAATTCTGCTTTTTGAGGGAGATGGCGAAGCCGCCACCGGGAGCCATCCAGATGTCGATGAAGTTGGTTTTGGTGACCTTGGTGGTTTCGATGCTGATGGCGAGGGGGTTGTCGCGGTAGTGGGCGGTTTCGTGGTCACGGTAGATTTCGGCGACATATTCGCCGTCATCAAGGTAGTTGAGAGGGACGCGAACTTTGTGTGCGCCCTCGTTGGTGACGCCGCCAATGAACCAGTTGCTAGTTCCCCGCTCTTTTCTGGCGACGACATAATATTCGCCGATGGCGCCCATGATTGGGACGCTGGTTTCCCAGTTGACGGGAACGTCATGGATGAATTTGAAAGCGCCTGGGTTAACTTCCTCGTAGAAACGCGGGCGGTCTGCTGCCATTTGCATACCGGACGGAATTGTTACGAAATAGGCAAGCTGGCGAGCGAGGGTACTAGAGAGGCGCTTGGTGGCGTTGGTGATGTCAAAGATGCCTGGGGTGTAGTCCATTGGTCCAGAGAGAAGCCGAGTGAACGGCAAGATGCAGGCGTGAGATGGGCTGAGCGCACCGCCCTCGTATTCCTGCCCGCGAGCGCCCTCACGAGTTAAAAGATTCGGGAAAGTGCGTTCGATGCCAGTGCCTTTAATTGGCTCGTGGACGTCGAGGCAGATGTGATATTTGGCGGCGAGTTCGAGGGATTTTTGATAGTGGAGGACGCCGAGCTGGGAGTGGTGATATTCCCTTTTGCCCTGAATATACATCATAGAACCGGCGTAACCGGGCTTGATGTAGTGGATGCCGAGGTCGGCGTAGTATTTATAACTGGCTTCGAGCTGAGCTTCGTAGTTGTCGACGAAGCCGACGGTTTCGTGGTGACCGATAATTTCGATGCCGTTTGCGCGAGCGTATTCCGTAATCCCGGGGAGGTCGCAGTCGGGTTGAGCGTGGATGAAGTCGGTGGTTTTGCCATTGAGGAGCCAGTCGCCGTCCCAACCGCCGTTCCAGCCCTCCATGAGCAGACCTTGAATACCGAGGCGACGGCATGAGTCGATGTATTCGAGAGCGTGTTGTGTCGAGGCGCCGTGGCGAGCGCCAGATGCCCACGTCCATTCGCCGACGTACATTGCCCACCAAATCCCGAGGAATTTGAGCGGCTTAACCCAAGAGAAGTCGGAAGTCGGCGGTTCGTTCAAGCTCAGCATCATATGATTTCTTGTCAGACCGATAGGCGAGCCGGCAATCATCACCATGCGCCAAGGCGTGTTAAAGGGGAGTTCGACGCGGGCTTTAATCCCGTCAGAGAGCGGAGTGATGTCGGACTTTAACGCTTTCCATTCGTCGAGCTTAATGGTCATTTCGCCGTAGTTATAGAGGGCGGCTTCATGAATCGCAAGGTGGTATTTGTTCGGAAGAACAATCGTGACGGGAGTGTGAACAGATTTTTCTAGTTCGTAGACGGGGATTTTTTCGTAATTGTATTCGTAACGGTCGGGCTGATAGGCAGGGATTTGCCAAGCTTCGGCGTTTAAGTCGACATTAAATTCGGTCAACTCATCTTCGATTTCGACACGCGAGAAAGCAGGTTGAGGCGGAATTTCGTAGCGAAAAGCGAAGCCGTCGTCAAAGGCGCGGAAGCGAACAGTGAAGAGGCGCTTAGTTCTAGAAGTTTCCGAGAGGTAAATAGCGAGTTCGTTGAAGTTGTCGTTGATGAAGTGTTCTTCGCCCCAGACGGTTTCCCAAGTTTCGTTGACGGACTTTTCCGTGGTACGAACAGCCGAAAGGTAGTCGCTGAGGGCGGGGGAGTTCTTAAACTTGAGCCCGAGCCTCGATTCGCGGAGGATAGTTGATTCGTTTTTCATGACAGAGTAGGAAATGTGACCTTGGCGCAGGGAGATTTTTACCTTGACAGTGCCGTCAGGCGAGGTGAGGAGCTTTTCGGCGTCAGAAACAGTGTGTCCACCGTGCAGCCAATCCAAAAAACGCTGTTTTATACTAGCCATAAGCATATTATATATAAAATATGGCTTTTTTTCTAGTTTTTTCGGCAGTTTTTCGTCTGGTTTTTTAAGGGCAAAAATGGTATGATGGAGAAGTATATGAAGAAGAAATTAGTCATCGGTGGGATTTGTTTCCTTATCGCGGCTGGTTTTGTGTTCTTCGGGGTGCAGTTCTACTTTAAGACGGGGGTGTTCAAGGTGCCTGGGAAAGTGATTTTTGCGGATGAGATTCTTGACAGTGAGCCGGCGAAGTATCAGGCAGTGCTCGAGGGGGTAGAGTTGGAAAAAGACGTGGTGTTTTCGGAGTTCTATGGTGATTATGGCAGCGACGCTTTCGTGACTGATGTTCTTGTGCCGGTGGCGGATTTTTATGAGCCGAAAGAGTCGATTGCGGCGGCGGAGTTTGAGGAAAGACTAGCGACCGGCGAGGGGGTGATGTCGGTACTTAAATTGGTCGAGACGCAAAAGCTGCTAGCGGTGGACGGAGAGTATTATTTAGATACGTTCGCGGGTGGCGCGAAATATAAATATCTTCGCGTTGAGGGGGAAAATGCGGAAGATGTAGCGAAAGTGAAAGAGCTGGTTTCGCCACTTTTACCGACGTTACCGACAAAGGCGGGTGTGCTGAGTTTTACGCAGACGGGTGTGACGGCGATGTCGCGGGGGATGAACGCGAAGATGGCGCAGGTTGGCGACGGGAAGTTTTTCTCTGAGAAAATTGCGGAGTATTTGCGGAAGTTCGACATGACACATACGAGCAACGAGAGCAGTTTTTCTAACTGGGCAAGTGCGGCGAATATTTGTTCGGACTGGCGGTTTGTTGATACACTGGTCGATATTGGGCTAGACGTGGTGGAGTTGACGGGCAATCATAATGTGGATTGCGGGGCGGCGGATGCCATTGCGACGTTTGAAAAATATCAAGAGCTAGGGATTAAAACCGTCGGTGGTGGGCGCGGGGCGACCGAGGCGGAAGTGCCGCTTGAAATTTCCTTGAAAGGAACAGGAATTACGATGCTCGCCTATAATCAAAGCACAGGCGGAGCGACGTGGAGCGAGACGCCAGGAGCGAATCAATATTATCCCGAGAACGCTGCGAGTCGGATTAGTGAGGCAAAAGGGCGCGGGGACTTCGTAATCGTGGATGTGCAGTTTAATGAATGTAACGCCTACGCGAGCACTTACGAGGATCCGGCTTGCGACCGTGCAGATTCGGCGCCCGGAGACCAAGTGGGGCTGTTTCGGAGCCTGATCGATATGGGGGCAGACATAGTGGTAGGGACGAGTGCGCATCAGACGCAGACGTTTGAGCAATATAACGGAGGCGAGATTTATTATGGACTTGGTAATTTGTTTTTCGACCAAGTTTGGTGGCCGGGGACAACGAGAAGTCTCGGGCTGACGCATTATTTTTGGAACGGTAAATTGCTTCAGACTCGGCGGTTTGGAACAGTTTATGACGACAACTATCAAACAAGATTAATGAACACGGAGGAAATAGAATGGTTTATCAACCGACTCAACCAAGCAAGATAGAGAAAAAACATGCGCTAAGTAAGACTGTGCAGTTGATTCTCGATGTATTGACGCTAGTTTTAGTGGCGGGAGCGACATATGCAATTTTTAGGTTGACGTCAGTGAAGCCTGAAAACCAAGAAAAGAATAACCCCGAGGTGATTAGCAAAGTGACGATTGACGAGGAAGAAGAGGAAGACCCGATGTGGCTAAATCGAACGTTGAGCAGCTGGACGGGGACATATTCGAGTGATTTTAGCGCTAGTGTCGAAGTGTATGATTTAGACAAAGCTGCCGTGGTAGGCGAGCTGTCGCCAGAGGCGGTGTTTACGGGGTATACGGCGAGCGAAATGGCGGCGGACTTTAACATGAATTTTGTGACGACAGAGCAAACTTCGGCGAGAGAGATGACGGAGATTTTGAAAGCCGTGTTTAAACATGAGGGGATGAGCGAAGCTGATTGGACGACGTATAAAGCGAAGTGGCTAGCACAGACAGAGATTTTCTCGGATGAGCGTTGTCAGGGATATTGCAAAGTGCGTGATGGCTTGCCGGCAGGGTTCACGAGCGAAAATGTGAAAGTTTATAACGAGAACTATATGGATTCGAACGGGAGTTTCTTTGAGGTTTACCGCGATATGGCAATTGTGGAGTTTAACAACGGTGGCAAGACGCGCAGCTTCGCCGTGTCGTTACTCGCCCGTGGGTTTTCGTTCCAAACTGATTTTAAGACGCTAGGTGGAATGCTGGAAAAAGTGATGTTGACGCACATTGAGAACGAAGTCTAATAACTAATAAGTTGAGAAGAATTGCGACCAATAAGTCTTGTATTGAGAGTCAGCGTCGAAGATGAACCCGACGGAGAGTTTGGTGAAGTTTTGGCTCAAGATGTTGGCGCGGTGGTCGGGAGAATTCATCCAGGCGACGACAACGGTCGCAGGAGAGACGGCGGCGTTGCCAGCCATGAGGTTTTCCCCGCTGCTGCCACCTGACTCGGGGAGCGGACAAGCAGTCTCCCACGAGGAGCCGTCGGGACGGGTGTGGGCGTAGCTTGTCATTAGTTCACGGGCGCGAACGGCGGCGGCAGCTTCGCAAGTGGTGCCCCATTCGAGAGCAGTCAAGCCGTTTTTGGCGCGTTCTTCATTAACGAGGTCGAGGACGTCGCGTTTCCATTGTTCAGTCGGGACTTCGACGACGGTGACAGTAATGGAGTCGTGACGACGACCGTCGTAGGTGCCGGCGGTGATGGTGGTTGTGCCAGTGCCTTTGATAATTGGATAGCGACAAGTGTCAGACGAATAGCCGAGCCATGTGCGGGCAGTGGAGTAGAAGCCAGAGATGACGGATTGGTTGGACGACTGCCAATACATACTGCCGAGATTCGTAAGGTTGCCGCCGACGCAGAGGTCGATGTCGGCGGTTTGATAGATAGTGACGGAAGTTTCGTTCCAGAGTTCACCGCTTCCGACGGGGTCGGAAGAAATCCAGCCGTTCGCGGCGACTTGGTAGGTGGTGCCGTCAGCGCTGGCGACGGTTTTGCCGTCGGAGCTGTCAGCGACGGAGGCGAGGAGTTCGGTTTCTTCCGGGGCGGCATCGACGACGTCGGAGCGTTCGTTGACGGCGCGGAATTCTAGCCCGTCGCCGGAGATTGACCGAGCGATTAAGATGCCGGCAATCAAAATGGCTGCCGCGTTGAGCGAGAGGAGGATGGTCATCCGAGTTTGCTTGAGCGTGGCGGCAGCGGCGGTCATTAGAGCTTGTCTCCGTCAATGATAACACCGGCGAGCTTCAGGACCATTTCGTTTTCAATCGTTTCGCGCTTAGTCAAAATGTGGCGGGAGTTTGGTCGACCGAGGAGAATCTTGCCGGAGGGTTCGTCCTTAGCGTTCAGGAGAACGGCGACCTGAGCGATTTCGTCTTCCTCGGTGCGAGCGCGGTCAAATTCGTACCAGATGCCAGACTTGGGAGTTTTGAGTTTTTTGTATTCGGCGGAATCTTCCGTCGAGAGGTTCATAGGTTTAGAACCATAGAGGCGGTCGCCAATGAGAAAGCCGAGATATTCGAGCTTTAAATGTTGGGCGAGGAAGCCAGCGAGTTCTTTATAATCGACGTTTTGCTTGTCGAGACGGCGAAGCTTCTTAGTGATATAACCAAGGTCGGTTTGTTTTGTTGGGAGGGAGGCTTTAATCATGGCGGTAACCTCAAAGATGGCGGGCAAGAGACAGAAGACGATGGCGACCATGATGAGGTTGAGGATTAAGATTTCTGCGGAGGGAGTGGCAACGCGGAAGATGGCGGTGAAGATGAGGTAGAAGAGGAGGATGTAGACGATTACGCCGACCGCACTTACGATGATGTAAGAGAGGAGCTTCATTGAGTTGCCGGTAAGGGCGAGGATGCGGTATTTGACGACGGAGTAGTAGAAGATGGTGATTGTAACGGAGACTGCCATCGGACCAATCCAAACAAGGCTAGGATGAGAAGTGAGCAAGAGCAAGTCGAACACGAGGGCGAGAACCCCGCCGAGCGAAAGACCGGCTTGGAAGATTTTTAGACCGAGCTTGGCGCCACGTCCTTTGATGTGTTTGGCGCTTTTGGTGATGTTGTTAGTGTAAACCACGGAGACGAGGGTGAAGTAACCGATGATGAAGTAGAAATACCAAGTTCGGACAGTGTGGATGGTATTGAGACCGTCGCCGAAAGTGATGTTGTTGTAGAAAAGTTCAGGATGAAGAGCGAGGGCGCCAACGACAAAAACCCCGCCGAGAGCGGCGATGAAGGTGAGCAACTTGCCCGAGCGGTCGTTTTCCCAACTGGCGTAGCCGAGGAGGGCGATGTCAGTTACGGTGATGCCGGCGATGATACCAACGACGACAAGTGGAGCGAGATTCGCGCTAGACTCCGGGAGCGACAAGAACATGGCGATTGCCGCGGACCAAACCGCCGTGCCGAGAGCGGCGAGGGCGAACCAGACGCCTTTGAGCCGAGACTGCTTGGTGGTGCCGCAGAGAACCGAGAGACCAGTCAAAATAGTCAGGGCGGCTACAGCGTAAAGCAAAATCGTAATTAAGAACATATAACCTCCAAATGATTTATGGTTTTATTTTAGCATAAATTCAAAGAAAATGTTGAAAAACCGCCCATTTCGGGCGGTGGGTTGGTTAGGCTAGGGTTTTTGCGATTTCTGTCAGGCTGGGGTAGTCGATTTTGCCAGCTGCGAGGAGCGGGAACTCGTGCATAAAAGCAATTTTGGTGGGGAGTTCGAACTCGCGCAGGTGCTCAGCGAGTAAAGCGAGGATATGTTCACGCGTGGCGTCGGACGGCGGGATGCCGTTTTTAAGAACGACAAATGCGGCGCCGGACTCGGAGCCATCTGCAAGCTTGTAGATAACAACAGCGCTCGAAGAAACAATGTCGAGAGCGTCGAGCGCGGTCTCGACCGTTTCACAGTTGACTTTGTCAAAGGCGCCTCTGGGCTGATAAAAGCGCTTTTTGCGCCCAAGCAGAGTCAAGTAGTTGTCGCGAGCGAGCGAGCCAAGGTCGCCGGTGCGGAAGAAAATCTTGCCGCGGTACGGGATGAACGATTTTTGCGTTGCTTCGTCGTCGCCAAAGTAGTGAGTGACCATGGACTCCGACCAAACGAGGATTTCCCCCGGTTCGTCGTATTTGACTTCGTTCAAATCGTCGTCGACGACGTAGAGTTCCAATCCCGGATAAACTTTGCCGCAAGTTCCAGCACGGTGCGGAACACCGTCGGAAGTAGTGCCAATGCAGAGAGTTTCACCCATACCGTAGTTGTTGCGGACGTCAGCGATAGAGCCGTGGGCGCAGAAGAACGCGTCTGCCTCGACGAAGAGTTCTTCCTCGGTCTTGAGACCGGCAGAGAAGAACGCTTTGAGCGGAGACAAGTCGGCTCCCGCTGGGGTCTTAGCAATCAATTCGCGCAGGACCTGCGGCGTGCCGTAGATGAAGTTTGCCTGATACTGATACCATTTGCCGATTTCATCGAACGCTTCGCTCGGGACGAGTTCAACGTGGTTACCGCCAATCAGGTTGGCAACAATCATCATCCAACCGTAGGGATGGTTGAACGGGAGGAGGCAGAGACCTTTGCGCAAGATCTCGTCGTTGGTGGTCTGGTTGGTGCCGTTCGTCATGTAGGTCAGCGCCGCGATGACGTTGCGATTGGTGAACGGGAGGATTTTCGGGACGTTGGCGGTGGAGCCGCTGGTCTGGAGGAAAATCATCTCAGCTTCGGATTTCATCTGACTCATGATGATATTCTTGGCCCACTCCAGTGTGGAGGGGGTCGCAGCATTTTTGAGTGCTGCGTAAGTCAGGTAACCTGGGTGATCGCCATTAGGGTCGACCGAAGCGACGTCGAGAACCAGTTTGAGCGAATTGGCTCGGTCGAGGGCGATGTGGGTTTCGGCTTCGTCGAGGTCGGCGGCGACCAAGAGTTTCGCCTCGTGAGAGTTGATGGTTTCGATGGCGTGGTCGAGTGGCTTGTAGAAGTTTGCGTAGGCAATCTTCATGCCGATGGCGTTCGCCGCGAAAGCGATGACCATGCTTTCGATGAGATTTGGAGCGTACATGACCAAAGAGTCGCCGGGGGAAAGATCGAGACCAAGGAGTCCGGCGGCAGCCACGAGGACTGCGCTTTCAAACTCGCGCTTGGTAAGGGTTTTGCCACAACGTTCAATCAGGGTCTTGCCGTCGTCCATGGAGGTGGCGTTGATGACTTCGAAGGCGCCAAAGAGGCTTACCGTTTCGATCTTGGGGTGAAGCTTAGATTCCGGAATGCCTTCGAGGTGAGTTTTGTCAACAGATGGATAACCGGTAAGCACACGAATCACTTCCTTTCTATAATCTAGTCTAACCTTAACGTGCTTTAACCCAACCTTAACGTTCTCTATTATATCATAAATCCGATAACTGAGGTACTAGAGGTTATAAGAATTGGTTGTCTTGTGCTAGCCATGAAAAAACCTCAAGCCGGAGCTTGAGGCAAGGAGAGTGTTTTAAAGAACGTGTTTTTTGAGATAGAAGCGGACGTCGGTGGCGCCCCAAGCACCGATTTTGGTGACGATGGGTGGTTCGGTCGTGAAAATGGTGCGTTTTCGTTCCAGCTGTTCGTTGACAGTGTTGATGATACCCATGCCGACAGTCATAGCCTCGCCCGCGGAGTTGAAGATTGTCAAGTTTGAGCTTGCCTCCATGCCCGAACACTGAGTCCAGAGGAATCGGCGCAGACTCTCGTTCATGACCATGAGGTCGAAAGCGAAGACGCCCTTGTCACGGAGCAGTTCTTCGCCAAATGAGATGGCTTGGACCGTGGCAGCTTCGCCAATGCACTGAGCGACGCCAAGCATCGAGACGATGTCCTGAGAGCCGAACAGTTCAGGGTGTTCGATGGCAGTCAAGAGGTCATCCGTGATGTAGTGGATGCGACTCCGGGCGACCGGATTTGGAAACAGTTGGTCGAGTGGCGGACGTTCGCCATTGTCGAACACGGTGATTTCTGCTTCGGGCAAACCATAGTGTCGTTCCGGTAGATTTCCACCGCCGAAACAAGTGATTCGAGGTAGACGCATTAGCTCGGCAGTCATTTTCCGGACGCGCGAGGCGTAGTCGGAAATTTTTTCGCGTTCGCTAAGTGCCATGCCCTCGATCGAGTTTACGTGATGCCAAATGGTGCCTGATTCGATTTTCCTGCACTTACCATCAAGATCCCAGCTGAAACCATGGAGAAAATCCATAGCTTTAGCCATATTTCCCCGCCAGATGTGCCAATGAAAACTGACTGACGTCGGGTCAAAGCTGGGTAAAGCAGAGCTATTATCAATTCCGAAATAGACTGCATGGCGGAGCATTCCTGGATCTTCGATTTTTCGGCGAAAGATTTCTCGGAAGCCGCCATCTTTAAGGTAATCGCTGTTGAGGTCAGTGAAAGTGTGCAGAAAAGTGTGGTCAAGGCTATTCATGACTTCGCCGATGTAACGGCGACCATCCATGAACTGTGAGCTAGGCGGAATAGTGCCGGTCGCGAAACCCTGACTTAAACCAGCTTCGATTGTCGCCCACCTGCGGATTTGTTCGACGGTTAGAAGATGGTCGGGATTAGTCATGGCGTCACTAGGAACTTCGCGACAAGTGCCGATATCGCCGAAGCCATACCTTGATGCGATGAGCTTGTCAGACATTTTTCTCCCCCTTTCTTGTGCGATTTTATCACTCTCCTTTTTTAGCAACGAGCAATCCTAGCGTGCTAGAAAAGCTCGTTAGAATAACAAATTCATTATAGCAATCCGATTTGCAAAAGAAAACCTCAAGCGGGATGCTTGAGGCTTAAGTGAGGAGCTATTCATGAGGGGTGAGGATTTCTTTTTTCAGGTAAACTCGGACGTCGATGACCCGTTCCGCGTTTTCGGCGACGGTAAGTTTAATATCCTCGATAGCCAAACGAACATCATTTTTTGCCAAAAACTCGTTGACGGTGCGAATTGTTAGGAGGAGGCTAGGCAAAGCCTCGCCAACATCAAGCGGGAAGTCCTCATCTTCAAAATCGTCGGTCGTGCTGATCCAAATCGGGATGTTGAAGAGGATGCGACCGTGATTGGTCAAGAATCTTTCGCTGTCGAGAATAGCGTCGTACAGAGCTTGATCGTCGTTGACGATGTCGTAGTCGTCAATGATGACAACGTTCATGTTGCCAAGGTATTTTTTGGACAGTTTAGGGTCGTAACTGGCGTTCGCGAGAGTGACGTCGCTAAACAGATTTCTTTGAATATGGTCATCAAACAAAGTTTTTTTGTCAGGTGCGGTTTCCGAGGCGTCTAAACGGGTGAGTTCGCAGATACGCAACTTATAGTTACGTATTGGTACGGTTTCGCTGTTTTTGCCCATTAAGATAATTTTGGGCAAAACTTGTGTTTTGTGGAAGACCCAACTGATGTGTTTGGCGTAGTCCTTGTACTTGACCCGTTCGCGGGTGGCGATCATTTTTTCCAGGTCTGACATTTTTGTGCTCCTTTCAAAGTACTTGCCGGAGACCGGCACAAACGGTGATATTATATCATATTTTGGTTATTTTTGCAACAAAAATGGTGGAGCGTGCGGGAATCAAACCCGCGACCTCGGCAATGCGAATGCCGCGCTCTATCAGCTGAGCTAACGCCCCAACCATTTTATTATACCATAACTATTTGATTCCGGGTACTGGGAATTCGAGAGCTAGTTTTTTAACTTCTTTTCTAATAACTTCTAATTCCATCTTGGCGTCATCTAATCTTTCTTCGCTGCCTAATCCAACACAAATATCCGCTACTTTCTTCATGTATTTTGCTATTTCTTTCATCTCCTCGACGCCGAGACCGCGGGTGGTGATGGCGGGGGTGCCGAGGCGGACGCCGGAGGGGCGGAAAGCGGCACCTTTGTCGGTTGGGAGAGAGTTAGCGTTGAGGTTTAAGCCGACGAGGTCGAGGGCGCGTTCGAAGAATTTGCCGTCGATGCCGCAGGATTTTTGCATGTTAATGAGGATGAGGTGGTTTTCCGTGCCGTCGCCTTGGAGAGTGAAGCCGAGTTTTTTCAGTTCTTCGGCGAGAGCCTTGGCGTTTTTAACAATGTTTTTAGCGTAGGTCTTAAATTCCGGCTGCAGGGCTTCGCCAAAGGCGACAGCTTTGGCGGCAATGATATGCTCGAGCGGACCACCTTGAGTGCCGGGGAAGACGGCGCGGTCGATTAGGGTCGGGATGTTTTCGAGGGTGTGTTCCGGTTTTTTGAGGGGGCTAGAGACGACGCCTTTAGAGAGGATGAGACCACCACGAGGACCACGGAGGGTTTTGTGGGTGGTGGTGGTCATGACATGGAAGCCGTGGTCGAGAGGGTTGGGGTGGACACCGCCAGCGATGAGACCGGCGACGTGCGCCATGTCTGCCATGAGGAGACAGCCGGGGATTTTTTTGGCGATTTTGGCGACGCGGTCAAAGTCGGGGATTTTCATGAAAGCGGAGTAGCCGATAAGGATGATTTTCGGCTGCTCTTCAAGGGCGATGCGTTCGAGTTCTTTGTAGTCGATGTCGCCGGATTCGTCGACGCCGTAGCCGACGAAGTTGTAGATGTGAGCAGAGCGAGTAACTTTGGCGCCGTGAGTGAGATGACCGCCGGCGGGGAGGGACATAGCGAGGATGGTGTCGCCCGGCTCACACCAAGCCCAGTAGACCGCTTCGTTGGCGTTGGCGCCGGAGTGAGGTTGGACGTTGGCGTGGTCGGCGTGGAAAAGTTTACAAGCGCGGGCGATGGCGAGGCGCTCGATTTTGTCGACGTTGTCTTGACCGCCGTAATAGCGGAAGTTTGACAGTTTTTCTTCCGCGATTTTATCTTCCTGCCAGAAAGTTTTAGCGTCACCCTCGATGCCCTCGAAGCTGGGGTAACCCTCGGAGTATTTGTTGGTTAAGACGGAGCCGGCGGCTTTAAGGACATTTTTCGAGACGTAATTTTCGCTCGGGATGAGTTCGAGACCCTCCTGTTGGCGAGTTTCTTCTTGTTTGATGAGGGCAAAAACGGGGTCGTTCATTTGATCCTTTCTAGTGTATTTATTAATTGTAAATTTGATGCCTTTTTCATCTGTAAAAGCGGCGATTTTGCGGAGATTCCATCCGCGCTCTAATGATTTGAAATCGGGGAAGAAAACGTCAGCGTCTTCTGCGGTTTGGTCGACTTCGGTCAGATAAAGCGTGTCGGCGTGGGGGAGGAAAAGTTGGTAGATGCTGGCGCCGCCGATGATGAAGATTTCTTCGGGGGAGCTGGCGTTTTCCTTGATGAATTTTTTGAGGTCAGGGATTTGAGCAGCAGTGGCGGGGAGATTTCGGAGAGATTTATGCGAGAGGATCAGGTTTTTCCGGTTCGGGAGAGGTTTTTCGCCGAGGGAGAGCCAAGTGTTGTAGCCCATGACGACAGTGTGGTTTTTAGTAGTTTCGCGGAAGAAGCGCATATCTTCCTTGAAATGGAAGATGAGGTCGTTGTTCTTGCCGAGTTCGCGGTGTTTACCGATGCAGGCGATGAGAGAAAATGACATGATGATAATTCCGTTAAAGTTAATAGGAAAGGCTAAATTAAATCATGATTCCCTACTCCGTGACGGGCATGCGGATAGTGCCAGCGTTTTGATAGTTGTCGAGACGGATATCTTTCAAGTCTTTCGAGTTGTCGAACTTGTAAAAGTCTTTAATTTCGGGGTTAAGCCAGAGGGTCGGGGCGGGGTAGGATTCCTTGGTCATTTGTTCTTTGATACCGTCGACTTGGTTGGCGTAGATGTGGGCGTTGTTGATGACGTAAGTCATTTTGCCCGGCTTTAGACCGGTGACCTGAGCGAGGAGATAACAGAGGGTGGCGTATTGGGAGACGTTGAAAGGCATCCCGAGTGGGACGTCGTTGCTGCGGACGGTAACCATGAGGTTGAGTTTGCCGCCGGAGACATTCCATTGGGAGTTCCAAACGCAGCTCGGGAGAGCGGCGGTTTCCAGCCATTCGTTTTGCCAGAGAGACATAATCATCCGACGGTTGGCGGGGTCGGTTTTGAGCGTTTCGATTAAGCTTTCGACGAGGTGATAGCGGTTGACAATCCAGCCGTAAGCCGTGCCGATGGTGCCGACGGGGTCTTCCTTGAGTCCCTTTTCTTGATAAAGTTTTTTGAAGTCTTTGCCGGCGTAGAGACCGGAAGCGGGGATTTCCCATTCGTTCCAAATTTTTATCCCGTGGTCATGAAGCCAAGAGACGTCGTTTGAGGCGACTTGGTAAATCCAGAGCATTTCCAGAACGGAGGTTTTAAAGGCGACTTTTTTCGTCGTCAAAATCGGGAATTCTTCGGCGAGGTCGAAAGTCAAAACTTCGTGCGGGAGGGAGAAAGTCGTGGTTGGCTTCTCGGTTTGAGCGAGATGGGTCGGCATGTTGGTCTTAGTCTTGGCGCTCGTTTTCTTGGCGAGGACGGCGGGGTCGGTCGTGATTTTTTCGCCATGAGTGAGAATCCGATGGCATAGGTCGAGATATTGTTCGTCAAAGCGGGACATAATTTCCTCCGTTTAGTTATATATATTATATATGATGGAGGTGGATTTTGCTACTTGTATTTTGCCCAGAGTTTGTCGAACTTTTTGATGTCGGCGCCGACGTTTTGGACGAAAGAGCCGTTTGCGAAGATGGTTCTCAATTCAGATTCGGGGACGGTCTTGACGCCGGTGATGGCAGAGATGTAGGGGTATTCGTCAACGATTGCCTGGGCGACTTCAGGTCTTAACAGATAGTCAATGAAGAGGTAGGCTTCTTCGGAGTGCTTGCCACCTTTGACGAGGCAGTAGTTGTCCATTGAGAGAGCGAAGCCCTCGGCGGGGTAGGAGATTTTTAGGTCAGGGTTTTCCGCAACGGCGAGGAGAGCTTCGGCGTTCCAGACGAGACCGGCGTCGACCTCCTTGGTAATGAAGAAAGTTTTGGGCGAGTCGGAATCGAAAGCTTTGATGTTCGACTTGATTTTGTTGAAGAATTCTAGGCTGGCGTTTAAGTCGTCTTCACGGACGGAGTTCATGTCGGAGCCGGTGGCTTGGAGCATGGCACCGATGATGATGCGCTGGTCGTCAAGGAGGACGAGGTCGTTTTCTAATTCGGGATTTTGGAGGTCTTTATAGCTGGTCAGGCGGTCGATTTTCGAGGAGTCGTAGAGAAAGACGGTGGTGGCGAGGAGGAAAGGAAGCGAGTGGTTGTTGCCGCTGTCGTAAGGTTGGTTGAGGAAGAGGGGGTTGAGATTGTCGAGGTTTTTGAGTTTAGATTTGTCGAGTTCGTCGAGCATATCGCGGGAAATCAGGAGGTCGACCATGTAGTCGCTCGGGAAGACGAGATCGTAAGTTCCCTCTTTGCTGCTGACGAGCTTGGCGAGGAGTTCTTCGTTGGACGAGTAAGTGCCATAGTTGACCTTGATGTTATATTCTTGTTCAAAATCTTTGATGACTTCGGTCGGGATGTAGGACGTCCAGTTGAGGACGTTGAGGATTTTGGTGCTTTCGGTTTCTGAATCGGAGGGTTTATGGAAGATGATTATGGTAAGAGTAACCAATAGCGTTATTGCGAAAATCGAGCCGAGGACGGTTTTGGCGGTGTGGCTGAGGCGGTTCATAGAGCGCTCCTTTTAGCGGTGCGCTTGGACTGGAAGTGGGCGCTGAGAGTTAAAGCGATAATGGTAAAGATGAGCATAAGCGTGGTGAGAGCGTTGACGTCGGGACTGATGCCGGTTTTGATGTTGGCGTAGATGTAGAGCGGGAGAGTGTTAGTCCCGGGACCGGCGGCGAAATAGCTGATAACGACGTCGTCGAGACTTAAAGTGAAAGCGAGGAGAGCGCCGGAGATAACGCCCGGCATAATTAGCGGCAAAGTGACTTTGAAGAAAGTCTGCCAACGGGAGGCGCCAAGGTCGGAGGCGGCTTCTTCGAGGTTTTTCGGCAAGGCGTAGAGGGTGGAGCGGATGCTGGTGATGACAAACGGGACGGAGAAAGAGATGTGAGCGAGGAGGACCGTCCAGAGGCTGAGCTCGAGGTTGGTCAAGGTGAAGACGGAGAGGAGAGCGATGCCGAGGACGATTTCGGGGATGACGATGGGGATGTAGATGAGTTTGTCGACGAGGGCTTTGCCGTGGAAGCGGAACTTTTGGAGACCGACGGCGCCGAGGATGCCGAGGACGGTGGAGACGGCGGTGCTGGTGATGGCGACGAAGAGAGTGTTCTTGAACGCGTCAAGGAGGTCGGGGTTTTCAAAAAGTTTGCCGTACCAGTCGAAAGTGAAGCCGGTGAAAATGACGTTCAGTTTTGACTCGTTGAAGCTGAAGAAAACGAGGATGAAAATTGGCAAAAAGAGGAAAAGCAGCACGAGATAAACGTAAAATTTGCGCAACTTGCCTCCGCGCTCTAATAAGCCTTTGATCCCTGTTCGCGGGTGATTTTTAGCCATTTTAGCCACCCCCCAATTCGTCGAGATTACCGCCAATTTTCTTGTAGAGTTTAACGAGGAGGAAAGTAAGTCCGAGAAGGGCGACGGAAAGGGCGGCGCCGAGCGGCCAGTTGCGGGCGGTGAGGAATTGATTTTTAATCAAGTTGCCGATAATCATTGCCTTGCCACCGCCGAGGATGTCGGCGATGAAGAAGTAGCCAATGGCGGGGATGAAGACCATGAGCGAGCCGTTGAAAGCGCCCTGGAGGGTGAGCGGGAGGTAAACTTTGAAGAATTTTTGGATTTTGCCGGCGCCGAGGTCGGAGGCGGCGTCGAGATAATTTTGGTCAACCTTGGTGACGGCGGAGCAGACGGGGAGGAGCATGAACGGCATCAGAGTATAAACCATGCCAATTAAAATGCCGAGATTATTATACATGAGCGGGAGTGGCGCGCCGATTAAGCCGGCACCGAGGAGAGCGGAGTTGATGACGCCGTTTTTTCTTAACAAAGTGATTAAACCGTAAGTGCGAATGAGGGAGTTAGTAAGGAACGGGACCATGACGAGTTTCATGATGAAATTGCGCTTTTTCTCGGGGAAGCCGCGGAGGAAAATCGCGAAAGGGTAAGAGATGGCGAGGCAGATTGCCGTGGTGGCGAGACCGATGAGAGCGGACTTGCCGAGGATGGAGAGGTAGGTGCTGTCGAGGACTTCGCCGTAGTTTTCTAAGTTGAACTCGTAAAGGACGCCGCCGTAGTTGTCGGGTTTTTGGAAGCTGAGGAAGAAAATGTAGAGGAGTGGGAGGGCGATGAGGAGGACGGCGTAGATGATGATGGGAGCGGTGAAGACGGTTTTGAAAAAGCTGGGTTTTTCCTCAGGGAGCATTCGTGCGTCGGCTGGTTGTTTGCGGGCGAAACGCGTAAAAACCGAGCGCGGAATCGTGACGCGACTAGGATTTATCATGTTTATACCTCTTCATGCGGGTGCGGCGGAAGTTGATGAGGTCGATGTCGGAGATGAAGCTTTTGACGAAGTCGTTTTTAGGGTGGGCATAGATTTCTTCGGGCGTGCCGAGCTGGACGATTTTGCCGGCGTTCATAATCGCGATGCGGTCGGACATGGTGAGGGCTTCGTCTTGGTCGTGGGTGACGTAGACAAAAGTCATGTCGAGAGATTGTTGGAGTTTTTTCAGTTCGGTCTGCATTTCCCTTTTGAGCTTCAAATCCAGAGAAGCGAGGGATTCGTCGAGGAGGAGGATTTTGTGGTTCATGACGATGCCGCGAGCGATAGCAACGCGCTGTTGCTGACCGCCGGAGAGTTGGGCGGGAAAGCGGGTTTCGAAGCCGGTGAGCTTGACGGTGCGGAGAGCGGATTTGACGCGCTTGGCGATTTCTGGCTTCGGTGTTTTCTGCATTTTTAGCCCGAACGCGATGTTGTCCCAGACGGTGAGGTGCGGGAAAAGGGCGAAGTTTTGGAAGATGGTGTTGACGGGGCGATTGCGGGCGGGGATGTTAGTGACGTCGAGACCGTCGAGGATGATTTTGCCGCTCGTGGCAGTTTCGAGACCGGAGATGAGGCGGAGGACGGTGGTCTTGCCGCAGCCGGAGGGACCAAGCAGAGTTAAGAATTCGCCCTCGAAGATGTCGAGGCTAAGATTTTTGATAATTTTTTTATCTCCGAACGCCTTGTCGACGTTTTCGAGACATACCAACACCCTTTTTTCCATAGTTCTATTTTACTATAAGAATTATAGTTCGACAAGGTCGTATTCGGTAGAACCTAAACCGAGAGATTCAGCGTATTTGGTGATTTTTTCGCCCTCGCGGCTAGTGATGCGTTTGATTAGTTTGTCCTTGCCGGGGTCGTCAGAATTCCAGACGAAGTCGAGGAAAGCTTGGTCGTTCGCCACGGGATCTGTTGATCCGACGATGCCGAGATCCGCCATGACGGGGTCGTCTTGGTTGGCATCGCAGTCGCAAGAGGTGGAGATGGCGTTCATAACAGTGATGTAAACAATTTTCTTGCCGTTATCGGCGCAGTAGTCGGCGACGGCTTTGGCGGCTTCCGCCATGGATTCGATGAAGTCGATTTGCGCATATTTAGCGTGCCAGCAGGCGTCGGGGTCTTCGGTTTGTCCGCAAGAGTGGATGTATGCCTTGCCATTTCGAGAGGCGATGCCGATGGACTGGTTCTTGAGGTTGGCGCCGAAGCCGCCCATCATGTGACCTTTACCGTGAGCGAGGTTCAAGATACTGTCGTAGTTCGCGAAGTTTTTGCCGATAAGGTCGTATTTTAAGTGTTTGCCGGTTTTGACGGGGATTTTGAGGTCACCGTCGGCGTCCATGATGTCAATTGGAGCGAAGTCAAAGCCGTGTTCTTTGGCGACTGCGAGATGTTCGTCGGCGAAGTTGCGAGCGCCGCCGTAGGCGGTGTTACATTCTACGATGGTGCCGTTCAGCTTTTTGACAAGCGGGGAGATTAAGTCCGCCTTGAGGTAGCCCTTGGCACCGCGTTCGCCGGTCGAGACTTTGACGGCAACTTTGCCGTCGAGGTCGACGCCGAGTGCTTCGTAAATTTTGATTAAAGATTCAGGGGTGATTTCCTTAGTGAAGTAAACTTTTGATTTCATGAAACTCCTTTGTTTAATTTTAGCGAATTTTAGTGACTTTATAAACTGAGGAATATATTATATAATATCTGCTTATGAGTAGACATTTTGATGTAAATAGACTGAGCGGGTTTGAGCCGGAAAGATGTTGGGTGGGCGAGGCGCATAAGATTTGTTATAAAACCCGCGAAGAGGCGGAAGTGGCGGCGCGAGTTGCCGAGCACGACCACCATGTTGCTGGTTTGTCGGTCTATAAATGCGAGTTTGGCGACCATTGGCATTTAAGTTCGAAATAGCGGTAAAATAATCTCCAAAAAGTAAAGGAGATTATTTATGTTCTACAAAAAGACAACTTTTTTGACAGCGATGGCGCTGTGGCGAGAGAAAGCGGAGGTGTGCGGCTTTTCGCCGAAAACGGTTCGCAATACGGAAACAACCATGAAGATGCTGGCGAAGTTTATGTCGCCGACGACGGATTTGCGACATTTTTCGGCGGCGGAATATGGGCGAGTGCTGAAGCGGATTAAGATGTCTGGCTATACGGCGGAGACAGTTTGCGACTTAAACGCGACGCTGAGAAAGTTTGTGAACCTGGCGTTTAAGAAGCGGCTGATTCGGCGAAACGTTCTTGTCGAGACGGATAATTTGAGGATTGCGAGCCAGAGCAGGGCGCAAGTGATTCCCCGTGAGCATTTTCTGAAGATTATAGCGCGGACGCAGCGGCGAGAATATCGATTTTTGTTGACGCTTTTGTATTACACGGGGATGCGGATTGGCGAAGCGCTGGCGCTGACGCGGGAGGATTTTCTGAATTTGGGTGGGGTGACGAAAGTGCGAGTCGACAAGTCGTATCTTTATGAATTTAAAATGGTGAAGACGACAAAGAATGATTTTCGGCATACGTTTGTGTCGAATTTGATTCGGGGCAGAGTGCCGCTGCCGGTGGTGGCGCAGGTTTCGGGAGATACGCAGACAACGCTTTTGAGGCGGTATAGCCATGTATTTCCGAACGACGATCGGTTGATACTTGAGGCGGTTAGTTGCGCTTCCGGCAATGCAGCGAAACCAACATGATACACAGCGCCGAAATGATTATTCGGCTCTTTCGACTGCGATTACGAACTATATGACAAACAACAATGGTCGTTTTCCGGCAAAATGCGAGACTACGGAAGAAAGTGGACAAATCTCAGCTGGCGATGGCGTCTGTAGTAATACCTTGCGATATATCAACTCGCAAGACAACGACGGAAACGGGCTGTCTGACGATCCGTCGGGCAATAATTATCTCCTAACGATTCAATATGCTACTGATACTGGCTGGACGGCTCCGAGCATTAGTCAAACCGATACGAATAGTAACAGTAAAGTTTATGTAATTCGTAGTGCTGACCGTAGCGGCGAGGACGCTGCCACGGGTGAGGCAAAGCCGGTAAAAGTGAGCGGCACCCGCAACTTTGTTATCTATGGTCAGCTCGAGAACGGGACTTATTTCGCCGCTTCTAGCTAGAGCATCCTTTCTTAAAACTACGAGAATAAAACTCTCCCCATCGTGCTTGGGGAGAGTTTTCTCGCAGTTGAGAAGAAGCGAAAGGACTATTGAGAGGCAGAGCAGTAAGTACCGTTACCAGACTCGAGGTTGCCAAAGATGGCGAAGGCGCGGGTGGAGTTGACGTACTTTGGATACGGGTCGCCGTTGTTGTTTGTGCTACATTCAGCTTTGCGAACGACATAAACTTGGGAGGCAGTGTGGTTGTCGGGGATAATTGCGAGATCCTTATAGGCGGCAACGCCAGAGGCACTACTCGGAGCTTCAACAACTCTAATTACGTAGTCGAGACCATTCGGGTCTTTACCGGTGGCATTGATGTACTTGCTACCGAGAAGCGAAGCGCTGACTTTCGGCAAGTTACCGTTGTTATTCGTGATGTAGCTCGTGATGGCGGAGCTGAGCGCGGAGTAGTCCTGACGGCGCTGAGTATCACGCTGACTGCGCTGCATTGCCGGAAGCGCAATGAAGACCATGAGGAAGATAAGGCCGGCGATGGCGAGCACAAGCACGACCTCGATGATGGTGAAACCCTTCTTAGATTTGATATTCATGTCGGTTTTTTATCCTTTCTAAAAATTATGCTTGTTTTAATAATAACAAGTTGCTTGTGTTTTTGCAATAGATTTTTTTGGTTTAAAAGTTTATTCCTCCTTAAAATCTTTACTTGTGTTTTAGACATTAAGTATGGTAGACTTTAATCATGGACAAAAAGCTCAAGCAATTCTTGGTCAAACACTGGGAGTTGAGCTGTTTTGTGTACTTTTGTCTGGTGCAGCTACTGCTTTGTCCAACGGTTTTTCGCGAGATTTTCTTTTATGCGGAAGACGGGACGATATTCTTTAATGGTTTTATCGAGAACGGAATTAGTTCTCTAGTGACAATGTATGGCGGATATTTAACGTTGCTCTCGCGACTAATTGGCGGCGGGGCTTATACGGCAATGATGTTGACGAATAGTATGGTTGTTGCGGGAGCGGTAAAAGAAATTTTATCCATGATGTTTGTTGCGGCGGTAATGACCTATCTAGCCTCCGATTGCTTTGAGAAGTTTATCAACGGACGAAAGTGGAGGCTGATAGCCGGAATTCTTCTGATAATATTGATTAACAATTTTGTAGGATTGTTATTTAATTCGGTTGGTATTCATTGGTGGTGCGGAATTTTAGCATTTTTGGTAGCAATTGAGCTGGTTGAGGGGAAAATTCCGAGTTGGAAAATCATTTTCTTGATGACTCTTTCAATTTTATCGTCACCGTCGGCGTTTATCGTAGGGTTTGGAGCTATATACTATATTTTTCGGCATAAGAAATTCCCAGTGCAGTTTATCTTGCCGGCAATTGTCTTTTTAATCCAAGGTATCGTCGTGTTGTTTATGCGCGGAGAGACCGTTTCCTTATATGCCGAGGGCGAACAAGTGTTACAATCAGCAAATCTGGGCGTTGTGGGGGTTATTAATAAAGTGTTAAGTTCCGTGGGGTTAGCGTTAGCGAGTGGGGCATTTAGTGTCGGAGGATATGTCTACCGGCAAATTTTTGTCGGTACGAATGCTGGTTCTTTTTTCACGATTGCGATGATAATTATCGGTGGGTTATTATACGGCGTTACTGCATATTTCGCTAAAAAGGTAGATGGTTTGCGCTATTTTTATCTTGCCATGCTTAGCATTGTTGCACTTTACTTTATGATAAGCATAAAACTCGAAAACCCGCTTACTTTGATTACTGATAGCGTTACTTTTTATCATTGTGCGGCAGCAGCGATAGGATTCTTGGTGATTTATAGTACGATGCGGAAATTCGTCCCGCGGCTAGCTCGCAGACGGAAAGTTGTTTTTCGTGGTAGAGCATTGACAAGGAGCGAGCTGAGATTTCTAACTTTAGTTGGCTTGGTCTTTTTAGGAGGGATATACAGTCTAGGGAGCTGGAGCAGTAGCCTGTGTTTTATGCCAAACCAGTCGCTGCACGACGTTGAGTCGTTCGTCGATAGTAGTAGCGACTCGTATGCCGTGGTCGTGATTTCGCCAGACTGGAATGGTTGGGAGGGTCGATGGTTTTTGAAAGTGCCAGTGCGGGAAGAATTTTGTGAAAACCACGAGTGCGTTTCGGCACAAGAGCGTCCAGCAATAAAAGACGCGTGGTCACGGTTTGCGGAGGAAGAATAATGAAGTTTTCTATAATTTTCCCTTGCTATAATGAAGCTAAAAATCTTACCAAGCTGGCTGCGAAGCTTAGGCAATTTCCGGAAAAATATAATGTGGAATTTATTTTGGTTGAAAACGGTTCGACTGATAATTCGCGAGAAATATTCGCAGGCATAAATGATAAGCGAGTGCGGAAAGTTTTTGTCGATCAAAACCGCGGTTATGGCTATGGAATCAAGGCTGGGTTGACGATTGCGCGAGGCAACTATGTCGGTTGGATGCATGCTGATTTGCAGTATGATTCGGCGGAGCTGGCAAAGTTTTTTGATTACGTTTTGGCGGTCGGCGGTGGAAATGTTTTTCTGAAAGCACAGCGATACGGCAGGACAAAATTAGACCGGTGTTTTAGCTTTTGGATGGGCGTGTTTGACACGATAGTGTTTGGCCGAAAAATGAAAGAAGTGATGTCCGGAGTGACGATTGGTCCACGATCGATGTTTAGCAAGCTTGAACGATTCCCTAATGATTTTTCGATTGATATTTATGCTTACGCTCTAGCGCAAAAAAGTCATTATAGGGTTGTTCATCTACCCGTCAGGTTAAGCGCACGAAGTGGCGGCGAATCATCGTGGAACCGTGGACTCAAGACTAAGCTGAGGATGTCTCGTGACCTTGCGGAGGGGAGCTTCATGGTAAAACGGGAGCTGGGGCGGAGGTAAAGACCGCAAGTTCTTCAGGAGTGCCGAGAACGTGGACTTTGTCCTTTGGGAGCGTAATAATGTTGATTTTGGCGCCAGTTTTAATTAACTCGTTATAGAGAGGAGCGACGTAACGTTCGCCAGAAAGGTGGCGCGCGGAGGTGTAGGCGGATTCGAACAATGTAAAAGAACGGAAAAAGTATAATCCAACCGAACAGTGGTCGGAGATGCGTTTTTTCTCGGCGACTTCTACGGCGTAACCGTCTTGAGCGAGTTTGACAAAAGACCAATGTTCTCCCTCGGCGGAGAAGCAAGGGATGGTTCCGTCACCAGTGAAGCTAGCTTCCGTGATGAGACCCGGTTCAATGAAAGTGTCGATGTTGAAAATGAGAAGTGGCTCTGTTGAGTCAATTAGGGGTTTAGTCTTAATTGCGGTCGTAGCCTGACCGTCGGTTCCCGTATCTAGCTCGAGAACTTGAAAATTTTTAATGCCGATCGCCTTGGCGTGGGCTTCGATAAACGCTTTGGTTTGGTCTGTTCTCTTGACAACGAAAAGGACTTGATGGCACGCGGAATTAGTAAGAGCAGAAAGACTAAGGAGAGACCAGTCAAATAGGGTTTTACCGTGTGCGGTGATAGCGTATTTTGGCTGGTGATAGCCGGCGTTTTTGAACCGTTCCCCAGAGCCAGCCATAGTGATTATTATGTTCACAAGTTATCTCCTACCCTAAAAGAGCTATTTTGAGTCAGTTCAAGAAGCTCTTCGGCACTCTTGTTGGCGAATTCGTTTGGTCGAACGGCGCGATCGTCAATGAAAAAGCCGTTCGCTCCTGGCCAGGGCTTACCGAGCTGGATGTCATCAAAAGGCACATCGTGCTCCTTTAGCCATGCTGATAAAGTTGGGAGAATATTTTCGCGAATAAGCTCAAGATTGCCTTGATAGGTACGCATGCCACGCGAAGTATATAAAACAATTTTTGCGCCGGCGTGTTTGTATGCCTTGAGTTGAGAGACGATGGCAGTGTTTGGAGCTAAGTCGGCGTAGCTTTCGCCGTCTTGCTTGATTGGACAAAGTGTGCCATCGACGTCGACGACGATTGTGAAGTCTGGCGGAAGCTTATTGCTAGATTGCATAGGAAACCTCTTCTAAGATATTGATTGCGTTTAGGACAAAGGCAAATGTTTTATGCGGATCGTCAATATGCAGCGGGAGCATCGACAAGAACAGACTGGCTTCATATAGACGGACGAGGAGGTAGTCGTAACTATTCTCCGCAAGTTTTGCCATGAAAATCTTTGCGAAGATGGGCTTTGGTGGATTGTGGAAAGAAAGGTGGAAGCGAAGCTGGTCATCAAGGTTTATGGAATATTGCTTAGTGTTGAAAAAATCATACATACCCAAAATTGAGTGCGAGAGTTTGGCGAGGTCATAATATGGATCGAGGAAAAGCTCAGCTTCGGACAAGGCTCCTCTAGGATCAATGAGTTTAAGTTTGCCGTCGACGATAAACATATTGGAGAGGCAGAAGTCGCCATGTGATGCTGCGAGCACGTTTTCACCTGTTCGACGTGTGGTGATTTTTGAGAAGAGCATCTTGTAAAAATCGCTGACTCCGTCTAGTGAAGAGAACCTAGTGCCGGCGCGGACCAAGGAGTCGACTTGGCTGGCAATGCTAGTTTTGGCGAAAGCCGCTGCGCGTTGTTTTACTTTCTTAGCATAGAGCATATCACTAACCTTTTGCCAATCGGCGTGCGGAACGCTCTTTGTCGGGCGTTTTTTAAAATACTCAAAGCAGAGGTCAAGAAGCGCCTGAAAGTCCTCTAGTGATAATGTTCCGTCAGTAAAAGGGATAGATAGATCGGGTGAAGAAATGCGCGCTAAAGAATAACTCGCTCGGTTGTTTTCTATTTTAAAATCATGGGGTTCGACGAGGTACTGTTTTAATTCTTGCGGAGCTATTTTGGAGAAAGTGTATTCGCTGCGAATTTTTTCGATGTCGACGCTGGCTTTAACGACGGTATCGTCCGAAAACTTCAACTCGTTAAAAAATCTTGGGCGGCTTGTCTTTAGTTCCATACGGATATTATAGCACAACGATTGCGCTCCTTGATATAAAAATAACCCCCTTTTCGGGGGTTATTTTTTTGTGATTGGCTTATTACTTGATGACTTTCGTAATAACACCAGAACCGACGGTCTTGCCGCCCTCGCGGATAGCGAAGCGGTCGTTGTTGTTCATAGCAACCGGGGCGAGAAGTTTCACATTGAAAGTGACTTGGTCGCCAGGCATGACGATTTCTTTGTCGGCAGGAAGTTCGACTTCGCCAGTGACGTCAGTCGTGCGAAAGTAGAACTGTGGCTTGTAACCCTTAGCAAACGGAGTGTGGCGGCCGCCTTCCTCTTTCTTGAGGATGTAGACTTGTGCCTCAAACTCGGTGTGCGGAGTGATGGTGCCAGGTTTAGCGATGACCTGACCGCGTTCGATTTGTTCGCGTTCGATACCACGGAGGAGAAGACCAGCGTTGTCGCCAGCTTGACCTTGGTCGAGAGTCTTGTGGAAAGCTTCGATACCGGTAACGACGGACTTTTGAGTCTCGCGGAGACCGACGATTTCAACTTCGTCGTTCAATTTGACGACACCTTGCTCGATACGACCGGTGGCAACAGTACCACGACCCTTGATGGAGAAGACGTCTTCAATTGGCATGAGGAACGGCTTGTCAAGATCGTGTTCAGGGATGTCGAAGTATTCGTCCATCGCCTTAACGAGGTCCATGATAGCTTGTTCGTTCTCAGGATCACCCTCGAGAGCCTTGGTAGCGGAACCTTTGATGATTGGGGCGTTG
This sequence comes from uncultured Candidatus Saccharibacteria bacterium, assembly GCA_964425805.1. Classification (GTDB taxonomy): domain Bacteria; phylum Patescibacteriota; class Saccharimonadia; order Saccharimonadales; family Saccharimonadaceae; genus Nanosyncoccus. The sequence continues at coordinate 127 of CAYRNS010000001.1, read as the reverse complement.
TCGCCGTCAAAGCCGTACTTGTTCAAGAGCTCGCGGACGTCCATCTCGACGAGTTCGACGAGTTCAGGATCAGCGAGGTCCATCTTGTTCAAGAAGACGATGATTTTCGGGACGTTCACTTGGTGAG